>CAXTBZ010000025.1:0-13941 GCA_964242855.1 uncultured Sphingomonadaceae bacterium | reverse complement strand
GGCGTGTGCCCTTCTTCGCGAGCACGCCCAACGAACAGTCGCGCTGTGAATTATCGTTGAAGTTGCAGAAGTCGGTCGCGAGCTTGGCATCGTTGTACGCGCCAGATGCCATGAACGAGAGCCCGCCGAACTGCAGCCGGGCATCCGATTCGACACCGTAGACCCGCGCCGAACCCGCATTCACCACGTTCACGATGGCGAGGAAGCCCGGCAGGCCATATTGCAGCTTGTGCCACTTCTCGTAGTACACCGCGCCGTTCCAAGTGAGGCGGCGATCGAACCACTGCGTCTTCCAACCGACTTCGTAATTGTCGAGCGTGTCCGCGGCATAGGCTGTCGGCACGCCGCGGCGGTTGTTGCCGCCGGGGCGGAACCCGGTCGACCAGGTGCCGTAGATCATGTGGGTCGGATCGATCTGCCAGGTGACGTTGAGCTTGTGGGTCTCGCCACTTTCATTGGTAGTCTTGTCGATAGTGCGACATCCAGGGCCGAAGCCAGGCGCGCCGTTCGGCTGGGTGCAGCCGGCATCCTCGGCGTTGCCGAGCAGGCCCGAAAAGCCGGTGATGCTGTTCTTGGCGATGAAGCCGCGGATGCCGCCGGTCAGCGTGACGGTCGGCAGGATGTCGTAGGACACCTGCGCGAACATCGCATAGTCGCGATCAACGATGTGCGTGTCGGTGATGTAGACGTCGTCTCCCGCCACCGAATAGCTTCCAGCCTGCTGGCTGTTGGCGAGTCCGGGGATGTCATAGTCCGCCACATTCTTGTTGGCCTGGCGCTGGTAGAACATGCCGGCCGTCAGACGCAGCGGCAGATCGCCTGGCGAGTTGATGCGCAGCTCGTGGGTCTGCTTGGTGATCGCCTGGTGGTTGTGGAAGAGCTGCGTCGGATCGAGCGCGCTGCCATCCTGGTTGGTGAAGTAGGTGTAGTCCGGAATCGTGTCGTAAGCCACGGTATAGTAGCTGTAATCCTGCGTGATATCGAGCGAGCGCTGCAGGTAGCCGCCCGAATACAGCACGTCCCAGTCCGAGACCTTGCCCTCGACCGTCAGCGCTGCCTGGTACCATTTGTCGACCGTATGATCAGGCCTGAAATCATGCACGTCGAGGTAGCCGACCTTCGGATCGTAGAGAAAGGCCCCCTTTGTGTGCTGATGCTGCGCGATCAGCTGGGGGGTAACTGTCCAGTTGTCACTAAGGTCGATACCGAGCGCGGCGCGGCCACCATAGGTATCGACAGGGTTGAAGTTCTTTTTGACGAAACTGTCATTGTTGACGGTGAGCGGGCTGGTCTCAACGATCGGGTTGCCGTCCGCATCGGTTCCCGTCGTATGCGGCCGCTGATAAGTGCGCGAGCCCGGCTTATTATCGATGAAGCCGCCGTCGCGCTCGTAGAAGCCGACGAGGCGCACCGCCGCGCGATCGCCCAAAGGCACGTTGGTGAAGCCTTCGGCGGTGCCGCCATAGCCGCCATCGCCGAACTTGTTGCCCTGCAGATCGTAGCCTGCCGAGAACTTGGAGGGATCAGGCTTGTTGGTGATGATGCGCAGCGTGCCGGAGAGCGAACTCGCGCCGTAGAGCGTGCCCTGCGGCCCCGACAGCGCCTCGACGCGCGCGACGTCATAGATGTGGACATCGAGCAGAGCGCCGATCGTTGTGACCGGGATCTCGTCGAGATAGACGCCCGAGGTCGGCAGCGATCCGCCCGGCAGGCCGTCGCCGCCGGACGAGATGCCGCGGAAGAACAGCTGGCTCTGCCCCGGCCCGAACGACTGGAAGCTGACGCTCGGCAGCAGCTTGGCGTAATCGTCGAAGCTCTGCACCTGGTGCTGCTCGAGCACCTGCGGGGTCAGCGCCTGCAGGCTGATCGGCACCTTCTGGATGCTCTCCGCGCGCTTGGTGGCGGTGACGATGATGTCGCCCGGCTGCGCTTCCGAACTGCCCGAAGGCTGGGCGATGTTGGTCGCCGCGGTGTCGGTCGTCGTCGGTGCCGCCCCCGTCGCAGCAGCATCCTGCGCTGCGGCCGCCTGCACCAGCAACACCGGTGCCAGTATCGTGGTCGCCAGCAGCAGGCTCGTCCTGCTCCGGCGCCGGGTAAAGATCGCTTGCATGCTTAAGTGCCCCCTTCGGCTACGAATGTCGTTCCTTCCGATCTTCCGTTCCCTGCATGGCGCGGGTCTTGTGCCCGTCGTCCGAAAAGTCGAGGTCGTGCGGCACTGCCGGATAGGCGGTCAGCACGTTGCCGAGTGCGGCCTTCATCTCGCCAAGCCAGGGCTCGAAGCGGCGCCAGTGATCGACGGCGTCGGCGAATATCGGCTGGCGCACCTGCTCGGAGCTCGGCGTCCGCACCGCGCGCGCATTCTCGTGGAAGGCAAGGCACGCCGGCTCGAATGGCAGCCTGCAGTGATCCAGCAGGGCGCGAACCTCGGCCTCGGTATCGGCCACCATGCGCTCGTAGATCACGCGATCGACGAAGCCCGGCATCGCCCGATCGATGTGCGCCATTGCGGCGACATAGTCGCGATAGTAACGCCCGAGATCGGTCTGGTCGTAGGTGAAGCCCTGCCCGCGCGCGAAATGCTGCTTGAACGCCGACCAGCCGGTGCCGAGCGGATGGCGACGCGCATCGATCACCTTGGCGTTGGGCAGGATCAGCCGGATCAGCCCGACATGCATCCAGTTGTTGGGCATCTTGTCGATGAAGAAGGGCTTGTCCGTGTGCCGGTGCACACGCGTGCGCTCGATATACTCCTCGCCGAGCGCACGCCGCGCATCGGGCGAGAGATCGCCAAGCATCTCCGGATAGGCGGTGATCTGCTCACCCGCCCGCCGCCCGGCAAGTCGCGCGGCGATCGCCATCAGATCGGGCAGTTCGCTGGTGCCTTCCACCTGGCTGTGGCTGGCGAGGATCTGCTCGATCAGCGTCGAGCCCGATCGCGGCAGGCCGACGACGAAGATCGGATCGCTTGCGGGGCATCCGCCATCCGCGCGCTCGGCCAGGAAGGCGGGCGTGAACAGGGCAGCCTCGCGGCGGCACTGATCGGTCGTCTCGTCGGGATTATAGCCGAGCGTGGGATGGTGAAGCGCGTTGGCGGCCGAATAGGCGCCGGCGGCGGCCTCGTCCTCGCCGCCATCCTCCAGCGCCTTGCCGAGCGCAAATTGGAGGTGGACGCGCTGCTCGTCGTCGGCTGCCCGATCGAGCGAGGTCCGCATCGCCGCGACGTCGTCGGCCGAGAAGCGGAAGGTCTTGAGATTGGCGAGGCTCCACCACACTTCGCCGAGCTGCGGGTCCTGGCCGATGGCGGTGCGATAGGCGGCGATCGCCTCGTCCAGCCGGCCGATCGTCTTCAGCACATGACCGTAGCTCATCCAGGCCTTGGCCTGCCGCGGGAAGCGCGCGAGGACATCGGCATAGACCGTCGCCGCCTCGTCCTGCTCGCCGATGCGCACCAGCAATGCCGCGCGGAGCAAAGCGAAGGACGGGTTGGCGGGATCGGCGGCCAGCAGTCGGTCGATCTCGGGCAGCGCCTCGGCAGGGCGATTATGACGCTGGAGCGTGCGTGCGAGCATCTCGCGCGCCGCCACGAAGCCCGGCGCCAGTTCGACCGCGCGGGTGAGCAGCTTGATCGCGTCGCCATAGCGCCCAAGCCGCACGGCGAGTTCCGCCATCATCCGGATCGCCGCGACGTCGGTCGGTCGCGTACGAAGCCGATCGCGCAGGATCGCTTCGGCATCTGCAAGCTTGTGCTCGAGGAGCGCGATTGCCGCCCGCGCGAGTAGCGGGTCAAGCGTCGAGGCACGCACGCCGGTGAGGTAGGCGCGATCCGCTTCCTGATCCTCGCCGGCGAGGCGCAGCACATCGGCAAGCGCCGTCCAGGCCTCGGCAAGATCGGGCTTCAGCGTGACCGCGCGCCGCAGCTTGGCGGTGGCAGCCGGTATGTCGCCGGTGGCGTAGCTTGCGAGGCCGAGCTCAAGCGCGGCGAGCGCGGACTTCGGCTGGGAGGCCGTCAAGGCCTGCAAGGTTATACAGGCCGCCCCGGCATCACCGGACTGCCGTTCCATCCGCCCCTTCAGCAACAGCGCCTGCGGTAGGCCAGGCGCGGTCAGCAGGATCTCGTCGATCTGGAGCAGCGCCAGGTCGGGCCGCGCGGCGGCTAAGCGCTCGGCATGCGCCAGCGCCTCACCTATCGATCCCACGGCCTGCGAAGCGCTCGCCACAAACCCCCTTTGCCGCCCATCGTTCGGGTCGGCATGCGGATGAACAACCCGTGACCACTCTGTGTCAATTGCGATGTTGCACTGCGACGCATTTGTCGGGCCGGCGTGCAACGAAGTGACACCGGCTGGCCCGTACCAAGGCTCCGCTACTCGGATGCGAGCGTCGTCAACAGGCTGTGCCACTGGCGCAATGCTCCGGGGATCGCGGCGATCGGCGCGCGCTCGTTCAGCCCGTGCGCGAAGTCGTCGCTCGGCTTCATGAAGGCGCCCGACACGCCGTAGCTCGGAATGCCGACGGCGCGGAAGTAGAGGCTGTCGCTGGCGCCGGCGGACATGCTCGGCACCAGCTCGACACCGGGCTGGTTCGCGGCGACCGCGGTCTTCATCGCCGCCATGATCGTCGGGCTGAGCGGCGACGCGTCGCTTGCGGTCGGCTCGCCCAGTACCGTGAACTTCGCGTCCGGATCGGCGACGACCCGCTGCAGCGTCGCCTCGACGTCCGGGACCTTCACGCCGGGAAAGATGCGGCAGTTGACCGACACGGTCGCCTTCTGCGGCAACGCATTCAGCGCATGGCCGCCGCTCAGCATCGTCGCCACGCAGGTGGTGCGCACCTGGCCGACATATTCGGGATCGGCGGAGAGTGCGGCGGCCGCAGCGGCATCCTTGGGATCGGCGGCGAATCGCTTCATCGCGACACCGAGCGGACCGGGCGTGCGCTTCGCCATCGCGTTCAGATAGGCGATGGTGAGTTCGTTCGATTGCGGCGGAAACCGGTAGGCGGCGATATTGTCGATCGCCTTGGCGACGCGGTAGATCGGGTTGTCCTTCACCGGGCCGGGCCGGCTGGAGTGGCCACCCGGGCTGGTGAAGCCGATCTCGAAATCGGCATAGGTCTTCTCGCCCGCCTGCAGGCCGTAGAGCAGCGGCTTGTTGTCGCCCTCCGACAGCACGCCGCCACCGCCATCGCCGTTGAGCACGATCTCGGCGCCCTTCAACTCCTGCGCCAGCGCCTGCGCGGTATGCATCTCGGTCTCCTCGTCGCCCGACAGCGCGAGGATGATGGTGCGTTTCGGCGCGAAGCCCTGCTGCCTCATCGCGACGAGCGTGGTGATCACCACCGCATCATCGAACTTGTCGTCGATCGCACCGCGCCCGAAGATGTAGCCGTTTTCCACCACCGGCGTGAACGGATCGCGCGTCCAGTCCTTGGGATCGGCGGCCACCACGTCCATATGATCGGAGATCACGATCGGCTTCAGCGACGGATCGCTGCCGTGCCAGGTCAGCACAAGCGTGCCGGTCTCGCCGATCGAGGTGAACACGATATCGGATGCGGCGAAACCGCCTTTGACCAGCACGCTCTTCAGGTAATCGGCAAAGGCCGGGACCTGATGATTGCCCTCGACCGTCTTGAAGGCGATCGAAGCCTTCAACAGGTCGAGTGCCCGGCCCGCCTCATCGGGAGCCGGCGATGCTGCTGCAGCCGAGGCGCCTATGACGGCTGAGACCATCAAGGCTGTTCCGAAACGCACCATATCCCGCTCCCTGTTGTCGTTGCTCGACCGTATCGCTGACGAGCCGCCAGTCAACAGATCGCGAACCCTGCCGGCGACCGCACGGCGGATGAACAATCGTTCATCTTGTCACCATTGCAGGGCAAGCGCCCAACCCTGAAGACGGCGGTATGGCAACGTCAGGTCAGGCCATGGGGCACGGCGGGAGGAAGCGGCTCGCGGCCGGCGTGATCGCCGTTGTCGCGGCCCTGTTGCTCGTGCTGATCATGGCCGAGCGCGGCTTGTTCAGCCGGCTTCCCGGCGGCCGATCGACGGGATCGACCTTGCCGGGCGTGACGCTCGACAATGACGACGACGATCGTCTGCCCGTCGTCACCAGCGTCCGCACCAACGGCGAAGCCGAGCGGGCCGGCATCCGCGCCGGCGACGAGATCGAAGCGGTCGACGGCCATGCGGTGCGCGACGTCGCGGCGCTCCGGGCGACCGTCCAGTCCGATCATCGCAGCGGCCCGCTTGCGCTTCATATCCGTCGCGGGGATACGCTATGGACGGTGGCGCTCGATCGCGCCGAACCCCCGGTCGGCGCGCCGGTAGCGACGGAAAAGATGCATGGCCCAGAAAATCCTGCTGATTGAAGACGACCGCCAGACCGCCGCCTACATCGTGAAGGGGCTCGGCGAGGAGGGCATGACGGTTGACCATGCCGACAATGGCCGCGACGGCCTATTCCACGCGACCGACGGCGGCTACGACGCGATCATCCTCGATCGCATGCTGCCCGGCATGGACGGCATGGCGGTGCTCGGCGCCCTGCGGGCCGGCGGCATCCACACCCCGGTGCTGATGCTGTCCGCCCTGGGCGCGGTGGACGATCGCGTTGCCGGGCTCACGGCCGGATCGGACGATTACCTGACCAAACCGTTCGGGTTCGCCGAACTCCTCGCCCGCCTCCGCCTGATGCTGCGGCGGGGCGGCGTCGGTGCGCAGCCGACCACCAGCTTCGCGTGTGGCGATCTCGAGATGGACCTGCTCTCGCGCAAGGTGAAGCGCGGCGGCCGGGTCATCGATCTCCAGCCGCGCGAATTCCGCCTGCTCGAATATCTGCTTCGCCACAAGGAACAGGTCGTTACCCGCACGATGCTGCTCGAAGGCGTGTGGGACTATCATTTCGATCCCGGCACCAACGTGATCGACGTCCATGTCAGCCGCCTGCGCCGCAAGATCGACGATGGCGAGGCGATGCCGCTGATCCATACCGTGCGGGGCGCCGGCTACCGGCTCGGCACCGAAGCCTGAACGCCCAAGCGATGATCGCTGCGATGCGCGCGCCTGCCTTCCTGCGATCGTCGACGACGCGCTTCTTCGTGCTGGTGTTCGTCGTCCAGCTGATCTCCGGCACCGCACTGCTGCTGTTCGTGCGCCACATCATCGGCGACGAGCTCGAACGCACGTCGCGCACGCTGGTGACCGAGCTGCACGACGATCTCGTCGCAGACTACCGCCAGGAGGGGCTGCCGGGGCTGCGCCGGCTGATCTCCGAACGTCTCGGCGGTGCCCGCGCGCGCGATGCGGCGGTGCTGCTCGACGATCCGGTCGGCAACCAGCTTGCCGGCAACATCGCCGACTGGCCGCCGACGATCCCGTTCGATTCGGGATGGCAGGTGGTGACGCTCTACCGCATGGGCCTCGATCATCCCGAACCGATGGGGATCATCGCATCCAAACTGCCCGACGGCACCCACCTGCTCGTCGGCCACGTCGTCGAGGGCGATCTGCGCGTGCGGCGGTTGACCGGCGAGGCGATGGCAGCGGCGCTGTTGCTCGCCGTCCCGCTGGCGCTGCTCGGCGCGATCGTGGCGACGCGAGTGATCACCGGGCGGGTCGAGCGCATCGCCGAGACGGCGCGGCGCGTCGGCATGGGTGACCTCTCGCTCCGCGTGCCGCACGAGGAAGGCATGCGTGATGCGTTCAGCGATCTTGCCGCATCGATCAACCTGATGCTTGGCCGCATCGAGGATCTGGTCGGCGAATTGCGGGTGGTGACCGACAGCCTCGCCCATGATCTGCGCTCGCCGCTCACCCGCCTCAGCGCCACGATCGAGCGCGCGCTCCGCGAGACCGACGACGAGGTGGCGATCGCCGCGCTGGAACGGGTCGGCTCGGAGGCGCAGACCTTGTTCGCGATGCTCTCCACCGCGCTCCAGATCAGCCGCGCCGAGGCGGGCATCGGGCGTGACCGGTTCGTGGCGATCGATCTTGGCGAGCTGATCGGGGAAATTGCCGAGGTGTACGGGCCACTTGCCGAGGAGCGCGGCTTCACCCTCACCGCGCAGGGTTCGGCGCAAGGCATCGTACACCGCGAGCTGACCGGCCAGGCGCTCGCCAACCTCGTCGACAATGCAATGAAGTACGGGCGGCCGGGCGGCGCCATCCGGCTGTCGGTCAGCACGTCGCAGGACCTGGTGACGCTCGCAGTCGACGACGACGGACCGGGCATCTCCGCATCGCAGCGTGACGAGGCGCTGCGCCGCTTCGGCCGCCTCGATCCGGCCCGCAGCGTCGGCGGTGCAGGTCTCGGCCTGGCGCTGGCGGCCGCGGTGGCGCGCCTCCACGGCGGCACGATCGTGCTGGGCGACAACGCGCCGGGGCTTTCAGTCCACCTCAACCTGCCGGTTGCGCCGAGCTAAGCGGTTACCGCCCGAGCTGCGTCGCCCGCATTCGAATCAACGAAGAGAAACAGCCAGTACGCAACTATCCGCGTTGTACTTGTTTTGTTCCGGCGAGTCAAGTTCGTTGTGGCGAAACGATCAATCCTCCGTCGCCAGGGGGAGGTGGCACGCGAAGCGTGACGGAGGGGGAGGCAGCCCATCGCTCGTTATTCGCGCATCGCCGCCCGCCCCCTCCGACGCCCTACGGGCGCCACCTCCCCCTGGCGGGGAGGATCGAAGCGGCACCCCTACCCCGCCGTCGCGTCGACCCGGCCGGTGCGCTGGAGCTTGCCCCAGCCGACCCACGGGCCAGACAGCGCCGCCGTCACCGCGCGCAACACCACCGAGTACATCATCTGTCGGTAAACGAAGCGCTGGGCGAGCAGCAGGTGCCCGGGGTAGCGCTGGCGGCGCGGCTCCAGGCGATAGGCGATCCAGCCGCACAGCAGGTCGATGGTGGTGAAAGCGAGCCAGTAGATCCCCATCCGCAGCACGTCCGAGTGCGTCTGCGCCCAGCCGTGCTGCTGCACCCGCACGATCGTGCCGATGATGCTGATAACCAGCGCGAGATCGATGATCGGCGAGATCACTGCGAAGCCGATCTGGAACACCCACGCCTGCGGGATGCCGACCAGCGCCAGGCCCGCGGGCTTCCTATCGCGCAGGATCGCGCCGTGCTTCCACAGGCATTGCAGCGTACCGAACGCCCAGCGGAAGCGCTGCTTGGCGAGCGCGCGGAAGGTCTCGGGCGCCTCGGTCCACGCTACCGCCTCGACGTCGTAGGCGACGTCCCAGCCGGCCCGCTGGATGGCGATGGTGAGATCCTGATCCTCGGCCAGCGTATCGACCGGATAGCCCCCCACCGCATCGAGCGCATCGCGCCGCCAGGCGCCGACCGCGCCCGGCACTACCGTGATCGCGTCGAACCGATCGAGCGCGCGCCGCTCCAGATTCTGCGCGGTGACATATTCGACCGACTGCCAGCGGGTGACGAGGTTTACCCGGTTGCCGACCTTGGCGTTGCCCGCCACCGCACCGATCTCGGGATCGACGAACCAACGCGCGAGCCTGGCGATCGTGGTGGTCTCGAACTGGGTGTCGGCGTCGAGTGCCACGATTACGTCACCGCTCGCCAGCGTCATGCCGCGGTTGAGCGCGACCGCCTTGCCACCGTTCTCCAGCGTCAGCAGCCGCACGCGGGGCTCGCCAGCGAAGGCGGTGCGGACGATCGCGCTGGTATCGTCGGTCGATCCGTCGTCGATCACGATGATCTCGATCCGCACCTCTTCGCTCGCCAGCACGCGGCGCACCGACTGCTCGATCACCTGCGCCTCGTTGAAGGCGGGGATCAGCACCGAGACGAAGCGAGTGGGGTCGATCGCCGGCGGCGTCTCCTGCGCCTGTTCGTGCCGCGCCCATAGCGCCAGCCCGGCCATCAGCACGGCGCGCATGATGCCGAGCGTGATCGCCACGAAGAACAGCCACTTTAACAGGCCGAGCAGGCCGGCGAGGAACAGGAACATGCCGACGTCGGCGCGCACCGCGATCAGGTCCTTGCCCCCGACCGTCGGCATCACCTGGGCCTGGGTCAGCCCGATCAGCTGCGAGACGGTGACGAACTTGTAGCCGTGCGCACGCAGCGCGTCGATCAGGTGGGGCAGCGCCTCGAGCGTCTGATGCCGGTCGCCGCCGGCATCGTGGAGCAACACGATATTGCCGGACTTCCTGGGCTCCGGCCCGCTCTGCGCGATGCCGGTGAAGGTGTTGGCAAGGATCGCCGGGACGCCGGGCATCTGCCAGTCCTCCGAGTCTACGTGCAGGCCAACATTTACGTAGCCGTCGTTCTGGGCACGCAGCGCCGGCACCAGTTCGTCGTCGGTGGTCGGCTCGGCGTCGCCGAAATAAGGCAGCCGCAGCAGGCGGGTGCCGCGCCCGGTATAGGCCTCCAACAGGCGCTGGGTGGCGTTCAGTTCGATGCTTGTGCCCCGCTCGCTCAGCACCGCCATGTTGGGGTGCGTGTAGCTGTGGTTGCCGATCTCGTTGCCCTCGTCGATCTCGCGGTTGAGCAAGGCGGGGTGGCTGACGGCATTTTCCCCGATCACGAAGAAGGTGGCGTGCACCCCCTTCTGCTTCAGCACATCGAGGATACGGGGCGTCCAGTAGCCGTCCGGTCCGTCGTCGAAGGTCAAGGCGACGTAGCCGGGGCGGTAGCCCGTCCGCGTCACCACATAGGGGGTGGGGTAGCTCAGATAATGCTCGTCGCGGATGAGCCCGCGCCTGTCGGCCGTGATCGCGCGCTGGCCGGTGGTCGGCGTGTCGGTGATCCGCAGCACCTCGCCATTACCCTCGACATCGACGTCGCCGACCGAGCGGAGGGTGGAGAGATCCGGCGGGAACTTGGCTGTCTGGAACGCCTTCAGCGCGTCCCACGTGCCGGGGTCCTCATAGCCGAGCCGCCACAACGCCACCGCCGAGACGCCCATCGCATCCGCCGCACGCAGCTGGTTCCAGGCGCTCGCCGCATCGAGCAGCCACACCGTGCGCGGCTTCCCGTCGTCGTCCGAATAGGTATAGGTCGAGTTGCCGCTGACCGGATCGAAGTGGATCTGCGCAGCGCTATCATGCGCGGTCATCCATGCCTCTTCGACCGAGGACGAATCCGCCGGACCGCTCTGCGGCCAGTCATAGGCGTAGTTGGCAAACGCCATGATCGTCTTGGCCGGTCCGATCTTGGCGACCGCGGCGCGCATCTGCTGGACGAACCAGGCTTGGCTCGCGATCGGGCCAGGCGGGCTGCTGTTCTCGTGCTCGTCATAGTCCATGATGAACAGGCGATCGGCGAAGTGCGCATAGGCTCGGAGGTTCCAGTCCGCATCGCCGACCGGCACCGTCATGGTGACCAGCATGTTGCGCGGCCCGAAGCGCGCCTTGGACTCGGCAATCAGGCGCAGATAACCCGCTTGCGCGGCGGGCGGCAGCTCCTCGAAATCATAGACGACGCCATCGGCATGCTTGGCGGTCAGCGCCGCATCGATCTGGTCGAGGAACGCCTTGCGCGCCCTCGCATCGCGCAGCATCGCAGTGGCGCCGGCGCTGTCCCAGATGCCGTTCTGCGCGTTCTGCACCATCGGCAGGATCTTGGGGCGGCTCGTCCCCATCCGCAGCACCGCGTCGAGCACGCGATCCTTGCTCACGACAACCGTATGATCCTTGCCGTTGACGAAGATGAGATCGGGGACGAGCCAGTCGATCTGGCTGATATGGCGCACCAGCGAGGCCTTGGAGGCATCGTCCCACGGCACGTAGAAGCCGATCACCTGCTGGTGGACGGCCGACGCCGCCACCGTGGTCCCCGGAAGCCAGCTCCCCAGCGTACGCCGCAGCACCCGGCCGACATGGGCGATCTGCGCCGGCAGCGGCCGCGCCTGGGGATGCTCGATGCCGATGTCGAGCGCGCTCGGCGTCGGCACGTCGACGATGGTGAGGGCGAACACGCAAGCCGCGCCCACGAGAGCCAGTATCAAGGCGAACAGCATGCGCTTCGACCAGCGCTTCCGCTTGCCGCTGGGATCGTAGAAAACCGGGGCGTTCATTCTATACGACCATTATTTGCACGAGCCACAAAAACGGCGCCCGGCTGGGAGTGGGTAGCCGAGCGCCGTTCCGTCATGCATCGGCGTGACAGGGTCCAGGCCCGCCGACACTCCGATGCCTAAGCTCCATGCCCCCGACATGCCGTTGCGACCGCATGAACCTTCGGTAATGTCGGGTGCTCGGGAGCAGATGTCGCACAGCCGCCCTCAATCGATCGTCTCGTCCCGATCGGTCCCCCACAGCTTCGCCTCCTCGACGAAACCCGCGCGGCCTTTGACATCGATCCTGCACCAGCCGTTCGTGCACCGCGACAACGCGCCGATGACACCGGGCTCCGCGCGCCACAGCACCTTGCCAGTGGCGTTGGGTGTATCGAGCAGGTCGACAGTGCCGGTCTTGATCATGGCGGTGCGCTGATCGCCGATCAGATTGGCGATCATCCAGCCTTCGGCGCCGTCCGGATCGCGTACCTTGCGCCAACCAGGATACACCTCCAGCACCTGCACCGGCAGGCCTTGCCGCTGGTAGAGCCAGCTTGCCGGGTAGTTCCGCCCCGGGCCGCTCCGCATCCGCGCCTGTCCGGCCGAAAGCGAAGCCCAGTAGGGCGTCTTGCGCTGCGGCGCCGCCGCGGCATGGACGGTGCTGGCCGCGAAGATCGTCAGCGTGGCAGCTATCAACATCCGCTTCATCGATACAGTCCTCGCATCCCAGCCGTCGCTCTAAGCCGCAAAGGGCGACGGCGACAAGCGCTTGTGGCGTCCAACCGACGTCAGGACAGAGCGACCAGCCAGTCGCGCAGCAGCCGCTGGCCGGCACGCGCTGCATCCCGGCCGAGCCGATCGTGATCGGCACGTATGGCTTCGGCGGATGTGCCCGCCGCGACGATGTAGTCTGCGTCTTCATCGATCCACCGCGCGATGCCGTCGTCGATCGACCCCATCTCGGGGTGGCACTGGAGCGCCAGCACGGACGGACCGACCGAAAAGGCCTGCGTGAACGCGTCGGTCTCGGCAAGCAGCGTCGCACCCGGCGGTACGGTGAAGCCATCACCATGCCAGTGGAGCACCGGCACGCCCGCCAGGGCGGCCAACGGTGACGCTCGGCCGGCGACAGTCAGCGCCAACGGCGCGAACCCCACCTCGCGAATCGGCCCGGGCGCGACCACGCCGCCGAGCGCCGCCGCGATCAGCTGTGCGCCGAGGCAGATACCGAGCGTCGGCCCGCCCACCATGATCCGCATCGCGATCCGCGCAATCTCACCGTCGATCCAGGGGTGGGCCGCACGGTCGTACACCGCCATCGGCCCGCCGAGCACGATCAGCAGATCAGGCTCGAGGAAATCCACCGCCGCGAAGCCGGGATCGCCGGCGGAGACATGCTCGATTGCATAGCCCCGCTCTGCCAGCGGCCCGGCGAACGCCGCCAGCCCCTCATGCGCGACATGGTGGACGACGAGCGCCCGCATCGGCTCAGTCGCCGGTCAGGATGCGGTCGACGAGCTGCTTCACCGTCGGCACGAAGCCGTTGGAGTAGAACGGATCCTGCTTGAAGCGATAGGCGGCGTGGCCTGCGAACATCAGGTTCTGCTCGGTATCGCCGCCGTGTGCGATCTCCTGCAGCGTCTTCTGGATGCAGAAGCTGCGCGGATCGGCGAGCCGGCCGGTCGAGTTGGTGTCGTTGTCCGCCCATGACGAGAAGCCGCACTGGCTGAGGCAGCCCATGCAGTCCGCCTGGTCCTTGCGGATGATCTTGGTCTCTTCGGGTGTCACGAACACCAGCGTGTTGTCCGGCGTCTTGAGCGCCATGGTGTGGCCCAAGCCATACCATTCGCGCGCGCGCAGCAGATCGTTACGCGTCACCCAGAAGCTCTTGCCCTTGACGCCGACGTCGAGCTGGAACTGGTGA
>CAXTBZ010000024.1:0-29225 GCA_964242855.1 uncultured Sphingomonadaceae bacterium | reverse complement strand
CGAAGGTGCCCTGGCCCCAACCCAGCAACGCAGCGAGCATCTGGCCGGTCTGGTTGCTGTCGTCGTCGATCGCCTGCTTGCCGAGGATCACCAGGCCAGGCTGCTCTTCGTCGACGATCGCTTTAAGGATCTTGGCGACGGCGAGCGGCTCCACGGTGTCGTCGGTCTGCACCAGGATCGCGCGATCGGCACCCATGGCGAGCGCGGTGCGCAGCGTCTCCTGCGCCTTCTGCGGACCGACCGACACCGCGATGATCTCGGTTGCGACTCCCTTTTCCTTCAGCCGGATCGCCTCTTCGACCGCGATCTCGTCGAACGGGTTCATCGACATCTTGACGTTGGCCAGGTCGACCTCGGGCCCGTCCATCTTGACGCGCTGCTTCACATTGTAATCGATCACCCGCTTCACCGGGACAAGTATCTTCATTCCAGCATCCTCAGTTAGTCAGGTCGAGACGGCGTTCGACCCGTTCAAGTCGGTCTCGGACGGTATCGAGCTGAACCTGCAGGTGTGCGACGATCTCGGCATCGTTGACCTGATCTCGACGCAAAGCGAGCACGGCGGCGTGGGTTTCGGACTGCCTCGTCTTCACCTCGCGTACATCACGCTGCACGCTGTCGAGCGTCGCCTGGAAACGCTGGAGATGCTCGAGCATCAGATTTTCGATGCCTTCAGTCATTCTTGCATCCTACGCCGCTTGCTTCACCTCGGCCACGATCTTGCGGGCCGCATCGCCCAGATCGTCGGCGGGCACGATCGCCAGGCCGGAGTTCGCCAGAATCTCCTTGCCCTTCTCGACATTGGTGCCTTCCAGCCGAACGACCAAAGGCACCTGCAGGTTCACTTCCTTCGCCGCGGTGACGATGCCGTCGGCGATGATGTCGCACTTCATGATTCCGCCGAAGATGTTGACGAGGATGCCCTTCACCGCCGGATCGGCGAGGATAATCTTGAACGCCGCGGTCACCTTCTCGGTGGTGGCGCCGCCGCCGACGTCGAGAAAGTTCGCCGGGAACATGCCGTTCAGCTTGATGATGTCCATCGTCGCCATGGCAAGGCCGGCGCCGTTGACCATGCAACCGATGTCACCATCGAGCTTGATGTAGGCGAGGTCATATTTGGATGCCTCGACCTCCGCGGGATCTTCCTCGGTCAGGTCGCGCAGCGCCAGGATGTCCTTGTGGCGGAACAGCGCGTTCGAATCGAAGCTGACCTTGGCATCGAGCACGAGCAACTGCGCGCCGCCGGACGCATCGGCCTTGGTCACGACCAGCGGGTTGACCTCGAGCATCGCCATGTCGGTGGCGAGGAAGGCGTCGTAGAGCTGGCCGGCGACGGTCTGCGCCTGCTTGGCGAGATCGCCGGTCAGCTTGAGCGCGAACGCCACGGCGCGGCCGTGATGCGGCATGAAGCCCTCGGCCGGATCGATGGCGATCGTCTGGATCTTCTCGGGCGTGTCGTGGGCGACCGCCTCGATGTCCATGCCGCCCTCGGTCGACACCACCATAGCGGTGCGCCCGCTCGCACGATCGACCAGCATCGACAGGTAGAACTCCTTGTCGATATCGGCGCCGTCGGTCACGTAGAGGCGGTTGACCTGCTTGCCATGCTCGCCGGTCTGGATGGTGACCAGCGTATTACCGAGCATCTCGGTCGCCGCCGCGCGCACTTCGTCGAGCGACTTCGCCAGCCGCACGCCGCCCTTGGCCTCTGCGCCCAGCTCCTTGAACTTGCCCTTGCCGCGGCCGCCGGCGTGGATCTGCGCCTTCACCACGTAGAGCGGCCCGGGCAGCGTACCCGCCGCGGCCACCGCTTCATCCACCGACAGCGCGGCATGACCGGCAGGCACGGCGACACCGAACTTGGCGAGCAGTTCCTTCGCCTGATATTCGTGGATGTTCATGGTGGCGCAGGCTCCCGGGTGGACTCGTCGCGTCGCGTTACCGGCGATGCGTGGGGCCGTAAACCCCCGAACCGGCTGTCTTTCACCGCCGCCTGGTCATCCCGCGATCGCGCATCCGAGCCCCACGCGGGTGACAACGCTGACGATGTGCGGATCGTTCAGCGCACGCAGCCGATCGGCGAGTTCGTCGAAGCTCATGTCGCCGCCCTGCTGCTTCGGCCGCTTGGCGACTTCGCTTAGCTGCCGGAGCTCGTCGGTGTCGAGCTTGCGGACCAGCTTGTGCGCCATGCATTCGGCCATCGGCGGCTTCACCCCGGCGGCGATCAGCTTCTCGCGGACATGCGCCTCGGGCGAGACCAGGGAGCAGCCGGCAAGGGCGATGGTCAGCGCGAACCATGCAAGAAGACGTTTCATCATCTTCATCCGCGCCTTCTGCGCTGAGCGGTAGCTGAACGCATCGTCCCGACCTATATCGGTGTCGTGACCTGGATTGCCGGCATCCTCCTGTTCCTCGCCACCATCGCGCTGATGGAGGGCGTCGCCTATGTCGCGCATCGCTGGGTGATGCACGGCCCGGGCTGGTTCCTCCACGCCAGCCACCACCGCGCGCGGTCCGGGCAGTTCGAGCTCAACGACCTCTATGCCGTGATCTTCGCCGGCCCATCGATCCTGCTGCTGGCGGGCGGGGTGCGCTGGGGCTGGTGGCCGGGCTGCACCTGGATCGGCGCGGGCATCGCCGCCTATGGCGCGATCTACTTCGGCTTCCACGATTGGATCGTCCACAAGCGCCTGCCCCACCGCTACGTCGCCCGCTCGACCTACATGAAGCGCATCGTCCAGGCGCATCGGCTGCACCATGTTGTAGAGACGAGGGCGGGAACGGTGAGCTTCGGCTTCCTGGTCGCGCCCAAGCCCGAGGCGCTGAAGGCGGAACTGAAGCGGCGCGAGCGGGCGGGGGTGCGTGCGCCGGTCCGCTGAACAGCACCTACGTCGGACGTGTCCACAACCCCTCGCGGCTGACCACCGGCAGCCGTCGACGCCGCGCCGCCTGCCAGGCGGCGGTGGTGATCCAGGCGAGCTTGTCGCGCTTGGTGGTCGAGACGCGCTGGTCCCAGGCCTGTTCGCCGCGTGCCGCCACCGCGCGCGCGATGTCGCCGTAGATGCCGGCGGCGGCCAGCACCGCCCATGCCGAGCGGTAGGGAAGCGCCGCCGCACCGGTTCGCGCGCTCGCCTCGTAGCGTTCGGCCATCGCCGCTAGCCGCCGCGCCAGCATCGCGAGGCGCGGGCGGTAGGGCGGCTTCATGTGCTCGCCCGGCGGGATGTCGACCTCGGCCAGCCACTCGGTCGGCAGGTAGCAGCGATCGACCACGGCATCCTCGCCGATGTCGCGCGCGATGTTGGCGAGCTGGAAGGCGATGCCGAGATCGCAGGCGCGGTCCAGCGTCGTGCGGTCCTCCGGCGCGACTCCCATGACGATCGCCATCATGCAGCCGACCGCGCCGGCGACATGGTAGCAGTAGCGCAGCAGATCGTCCTGCGATCGCGGGCGCCAATCCTGTGCATCGAGCGCGAAGCCGTCGATCAGATCGTGCGCGTAGCGTGCCGGCAGCCCGGTCTCGGCCGCGACGACGCCGAGGCAGTCGAACGCCGGATCGCCGGTCGCCTCGCCGGCCAGCGCTTGCGTGGTCAGCGTGCGCATCCGCGACAGCTTGGCGCTCGCATCGCGCACCGCGCTGGCGCCGTGGCCGAGCTCCTGCCCGTCGGCGATGTCGTCGCACGCGCGGCACCAGGCGTAGAGCAGTTGCGCGCGCTCGCGGGTCGCCGCATCGAACAGGCGCGAGGCGGCGGCGAACGACTTGGAGCCCTTCGCGATTGTCTCGCGGGCGTGAGCGACGAGGGCGGGGCGGTCGTACGTCACAGCGCCGCCGCCTTCATCGCCAGGATCGGATCGTGCGGCTGATGCGCCGCCATCCGGGCCAGCAAGTCTTCCAGATCGTCGCTCGCGATCAGGATGTCCTGATGCTGTGGCCGCACGAAGCCGGCTTCGCCCATCGTCGCCCAGAAGCGCAGCAGCCCGTCGTAGAAGCCGGCGACGTTGAGCAGCCCCACCGGCTTGGCATGGTAGCCGAGCTGCGACCAGCTCATCGCCTCCCACAGTTCGTCCATCGTGCCGGTGCCGCCGGGCAGCGTGACGAAGCCATCCGACAGATCGGCAAACGCCTGCTTGCGCTGGTGCATGGTCTCGACGACGCGCAGGTCGGTCAGCCCCCGGTGCGCGACCTCGGCACCGACCAGCGCGGACGGGATCACGCCGATCACTTCGCCGCCGGCCTCCAGGCAGGCATCGGCGAGCGCGCCCATTAGGCCCAACCGGCCGCCGCCATAGACAAGCCCGATGCCGCGCGCCGCAAACGTCCAGCCGACGAGCCGCGCAGCCTCGACATAGCGCGGATCGGCAGGCGTGGCAGATCCGCAATAGACGGCGAGGCGGTTCATGCCCGACCTCTGCGTCCGTCGATCTCGGCGTCAGGTGCCGCAAGAGCGAGACCGGCTGCGGCGGCGTGCAGGCGCCTGTCGCGAGTCCAGAGTGCCGCGCCGACCGTCAGGCGCACGCTGGCGAGCAGGTGCGCGTCGCCATAGCCGATGCCACTGCAATGGAGGCTTTGGTGTGCAATGAAGCCGATCACCTCCGCATCATCGGCCACGGTCGCGCGCGCAGATCGTGCAGGGCACCCAGGATCACGTCACGTTGGCGGAGCGTGCCGAGCGCCAGCTCGCCAATGACGAAAGGATGGACGAGGGCGCCACCGCGTTCGAGCAGGGCGGCCATCCTCGGCTCGCCCTTGCGCAGGTGATCGATCCAGATCGAAGTATCGACCAGGATCATCCAGGCCGGCGGCGCGACGTCGCTATCGCTTTGGGCTCGGTGCCGCCCAACCGCGCAAGACGGCGCGCGCTTTCACGCTCGATCAACGCGGTAAGCGCCTCGCGTATCAACGAAGATTTCTCCTTGAGGCCGGTAAACGCCTGCGCCTTGGCCACAAGATCGTCGTCGAGGGCGAGTGTCGTACGCATCGGCATTCCCATGCTTTGTTCGAGCATCAATCGATGACAGTTTGCGTGCCGACCGGCAAGAGCCGGTGAAGTTTCACCCTCTCTGCAGATCGTCCAGCATTAGCGCCGCGGTCGCCTTGGCGGAGCCGACAACGCCGGGGATGCCAGCGCCCGGATGGGTGCCGGCGCCGACGAAGTACAGATTCGGGATGCGATCGTCGCGGTTGTGGACGCGGAAGAAGGCGGATTGGGTGAGCAGCGGCTCCAGGCTGAAGGCCGATCCCAGATGCGCGTTGAGATCGCGCCCGAAATCCGCCGGCGTATAGTGGAAGCTCGTCACCAGCCGCTCGCGCAGACCCGGGATCAGCCGCTCCTCGAGATGATCGAGGATGCGGTCGGCATAGACCGGCCCGACCTCGTCCCAATCGATCGGCAGCTTGCCCATGTGCGGCACCGGCGCCAGCACGTAGAAGCTCGAACAGCCCTCGGGCGCTAGGCTCGGATCGGTCACCGTGGGATGGTGGAGGTAGAGCGAAAAGTCCTTCGCCAGCACACCGTGATCGTAGATGTCCTTCAGCAGCTCCTTGTAGCGCGGGCCGAACAGGATGGTGTGGTGGGGGATGCCGGGGAAGGCGCCCTTGATGCCGAAATGGACGACGAACAGCGAGGGCGAGAAGCGCTTGCGATCGAGCGAGCGCGCCGCCCGCTCGCCGCGCTTCGAGGTGCTCAGCAGGTCACGATAGCTGTGCATCACGTCGGCGTTGGAGGCGACCGCATCGAAATCGCCGTGCCAGCCGCTCTGCGTGGTGAGCCCCGTCGCCCGATCGCCCAGCATGTCGATCGAGGTCACCGGATCGGCCATCCGGACGATGCCGCCCAGCCGCTGGAACTGCGCCACCATCGCGCGGATCAGCGCATGAGTGCCGCCCTTGGGGAACCACACGCCGCCTTCGCGCTCCAGCTTGTGGATCAGCGTGTAGATCGCGCTCGTCGAGAACGGATTGCCGCCGACCAGCAGCGAATGGAAGCTGAACGCCTGGCGCAGATGCGGGTGCTTCACGAACGAGGAGACCATCGAATAGACCGACCGCCACGCCTGGTTCTTGGCAAGCTCCGGCGCTGCCTTGATCATCGATGCGAAATCGAGGAACGCAACATGGCCGAGCTTGCGATAGCCCTCCTGATAGACGGCGTTCGAATATTCCAGGAACCGCCGGTAGCCCGCGACATCCTCGGGGTTCAGCGCCGCGATCTGGCGGGCGAGCGCGGCATCGTCATTGGTGTAGTCGAACACCGAGCCGTCGGGCCAATTGAGCCGGTAGAAGGGATCGACCGGCAGCAGCTCGACATCGTCGGCCATCTCACGGCCCGACAATCGCCAGAGTTGGCCGAGGCAATCGGGATCGGTGATGACGGTGGGGCCGGCGTCGAAAGTGAAGCCCTCACGCTCCCAGGCGTAGGCGCGGCCGCCCGGCTTGTCGCGCGCTTCGACCAGCGTCGTGGTGATGCCAGCCGATTGCAGCCGGATGGCGAGCGCCAATCCGCCGAACCCTGCCCCGATCACCGCCGCCGTCTTCATGCACATGCCCCCAAGAGGATAACCAGGCAGGTAGGAACGCCCGCCGGTCCGAACAATTGCCTTGCATTAAGTTAGTCCAGCGATCGCCTTCATCGCGCGGCCGACGGGGACGGGCGGGCGCCCCATCAGGATGCGCGCCTTGTCAAAGCCGGTCGACTGCGCGGCGTAGAAGCGGATCACAAGCGCCTCGTCCAGGCGATAGAAGCGCTGGAGCACCCGCCATCGCTCGGCAGGGTCGGCGGCGCGGAACAGCATGCGATCCAGCAGGCGGTAGAAGCCGCGCGATGCCCATGTCCGCCTGGCGAAGCCGTGCAGCGTATCGTGCAGCGCCGGCGCGGACCAGTCCTTTAGCGTCGCTATCAGACGCGCGGTGCGCACCGCATCGGGCAGCGAGTAGCCGGTGGTCGGGTGGAACAGCCCGGCGCGCACCCCGGCCTTGGCAACGTTGGCGCCGCCCGAACGCCAATAGGCCTCGAAGTCTCCGCCAAGCACCACCGGCAGCACGCCCGCCTCCTCGCGCTCGACAGCCGCGATCTGCCAGCCGCGCGACGCCGCATAGTTCTTGATCCGGCCGGCGAGGAGGTCGCGATCGATGGCGGGGGTGTCGCTGTAATAGGTGTCCTCGACGAAGAGGCGATCGGGGCCGAAGGGCAGCAGATAGACGAAGCGGTAGCCGTCGATCTGGTCCACCGTCGCGTCCATCACGACCGGGCGGCTGAGCCCGTGCGGTGCGGTGAGCCTCAGCTCCTGCCCCAGGAACTTCTGCCAGCCGCATTCGAGCAGCGACAGATCGCCCGCACCCCGCGTGTCGATCACGCCCTCCGCCTCGATCCGGCTGCCGTCCGCCAGCACCACCGATCGCGGGCCGACGCCGATCGCCTTGCGGCCGGTCAACACCCGCTCGGCGGGCAGCCCGGCGCGGATCACCGCATCGAATCGGTCCGACGTGATCGAGTTGTAGCGCGATGCCAGCCGCCGGCGGAGCCCGGGGAACAGCGCGTGATAGCCCTCCCACTGCTGCGCGACGAGCGGCTGGACGAGCGGGCGCTCGGCAGGCGCGATATCCTGTTCGAAGAACGACCAGACGTGATTGCCGCCCAGCGCCTCACCCTGCTCGATCAGCAGCACCCGCACCTCGGGCCGCCGCTCGGCCAGCGCCAGCGCGATCAGCCCGCCGGCAAGGCCGCCGCCGACGATGGCAAGGTCGCATTGGCGCGGGCGGGTCATCACGCCCGAATAGACCGCGCGGGGGCGGGCGTCACCCTCGCCGTATCCGATCGAAAAGCACTGGACGTTCGATCCGTATCGCCGATACCGCACCTGCCCCGCCGGATCGCGAGGACAAGGATGCCGGATTGGACGAACGGATCGACATCATCGCGCAAAGCCTGGTCGATCGGTTCGGCGCGCGCGCGATGGATGTGGTGATCCGCCAGTTCGATGCGGCGGACGGGGACGTCAAGCTGGTGTGGGGCCACATCATGGAATGGCTGCTCCACCAGGAGGATGGTGGGCGAGGCTAGAACGCGTCGCGCTCGCGACCTTCGGCGGCCGCGCACATCATCGCGTAGACGGACTTGCTCGGCGGGGTGTCGATGGTGCAGCCGATCCGGCCGCTGTCGCACCATACCACATGGCCCGCCAGCCGCGGCCAGCCGTCCACCTCGAGGCGCACCGCCTGGCCAGCCGGCAGTACGATCGCAGCCGCTACCCGGAAGCCGTTGCGCGACAGATTGGTGAGGCGCGCCGCCTGGGGCTTGCCCTCGTCCACGACGAGGCGCGCGACGAGATCGATCGCATAGCGTGGTTCGACCTGATAGACGGGAGCAGCGGCGCTCGGCTTGTCTTCCATGGCGTTCTCGCGCGACTCCTGGTTCGAAGGAATCGCGAACCGCCGCCGCTTCTCCCCCCGGATGCGCGGTGGTCGCTTCTTTTCGGGTCGAGATCAAGCGGATACACGCTATAGCCCGCCCGGTGAGCGCAGCGCCGGCCCTTCTCCTCTCGGGAATCGCGATGAGCCTGATCGTGGGCTTGCGCTATCTCGCCGTCTCAGGTGGCTTCGCCTGGGCGACGGCGCGGCGCCACCCCGGCCTCTACGGCGGCCTCGGCCGACAGGTCCGGCGCGAGATCGGCTGGAGCCTTGCGTCGGCCGCGATCTACGGCGTGCCGGCAGGCGTGCTCGCCTGGGGCTGGCGCACGCATGGCTGGACGCGGGTGACGACCGACCTCCACGCGCTGCCCTTGTGGTGGTGGCCGCTCTCGGTGCTGCTCTGCCTGTTCGCGCACGACAGCTGGTTCTACTGGACGCATCGCTGGATGCACCGGCCGCGGCCGTTCCGCGCGGTCCACGCCGTCCACCATGCCAGCCGCCCGCCGACCGCGTGGGCGGCGATGAGCTTTCACCCGTGGGAAGCAGTGTCCGGCGCCGTGGTGATCCCGGTGCTGGTGCTGATCGTACCGATACACTGGAGCGCGCTCGCCGCGGTGCTGACGATCATGACCATCATGGGCGTCACCAACCACATGGGCTGGGAGCTGTTTCCGCGCACGCTGGTGACCGGGCCGCTCGGTGGCTGGCTGATCACCGCGAGCCACCATCAGCGCCACCATAGCGATTATCGCTGCAATTACGGGCTCTACTTCCGCGTCTGGGATCGCTTGTGCGGCACCGATCGCGGGCTGGGCAGCTTCGCGCGACCCAAGCCCGTTCGGGCCGAGCCTGTCGAAGCCCTGTCCTTCCCCTCAACCAGGGACTGAAGAGAAGGACAGTCCTTCGACATGCTCAGGACGAACGGTTCAGGCCATCGTCAATGGCAGTGGACGTCGCCCTTGTCGACCGAGCGGCCGAGCAGGGCGCCGCCACCCGCGCCGAGCAGCGTGCCGAGCGCGCCGCCGCCGCCCAGGATGGCCCCGAGCACGCCGCCGCCGATCGCGCCGACTACGGTGCCCGTCGTCCCGTCGGAGCGCTTGCAATAATAGCGCCCGTCATTGCCGCGATAGACCCGATCGTCGCGGGTCAGCGCGCGATCGCCGCGGCCGCCTTCGTCGCGATAGTCGCGGCTGGGGTCGTAGCCCGGGGGCGGATCGCGATCCCAATAGCCATTGTGATCGCCACGATCGTCGTAACCGCCATTGTGATCGCCCCGATTGTCATAGCCGGGCTGCGGCGGACGGTTGTGGTCGTAATAGCCGCCGGGGGGCGGAGGCGGCGGGGCGGGGCGGTCGTGATCGTAATAGCCGCCCTGCGGAGGCGGTGGAGGCGGCGGCGGTCCATAGCCGCGCGCGCCTCCCTGATCGTCATAGCAGCCGGCGAGCGGCAGCAGCATCGCGGCCGTGCACAAGGCCAGCATCGGGCGTTTCATGGGCATAGTCTCTCTCCCCTCGGGATCCGTGCAAGCCGCACGGTGACCGCCTCACAACGCGACTCGCCCGCTTTATCTCCCCTGAACCTGTCGTTTCGGCTGCGTTCAGGGGAGGGGCGACGTCGCCGCTTTCGGCTGTGCGCATTCAGTGCCATAAGTCACGATGATAAAGAGCTTAGCACTATGTTCGTACATCTTTGGGCGTTCACCGTAGCCAAGGTCCGAGGCGAGTAAGTAAGGAAGTTGAATTTAGATGACGTTCAACTGGAAATGCCCCCACTGTAATCATGCCCAAAGTGTCGGAGAAGATAAATACAAGATCAATTTTGATCATATTTACATAAAGGATCTTGCGGAGGGTAGCGTAAGCGCCGGGTTCTGGACGGCTGGGTGCGCAAATGAAGATTGCAAGAAACTCACGCTTACCTTTTCCGCTAGACCGGACAGGTTGGTTCCGGGATCAGGTTATCAAGTAGACTTTGAAGCACCGCCACTATACGCGCGGAGAGCCTTACCAGAAAGCGATGCGAAGCCGCAGCCAGACTACATCCCGATGGCAATTCGTGAGGATTACCTTGAGGCGTGTCTGATCAGGAATGATAGCCCAAAGGCAGCGGCGACTCTGGCTAGGCGTTGTCTTCAAGGCATGATCCGCGATTTCTGTGGTATAACAAAGGCCTCCTTAGATCAGGAGATAAAAACCCTACATGCTGCCATTGAGGCCTGCACCGCTCCTCCCGGCGTAAGCATTGAGTCCGTCGACGCCATCGACCATGTACGGAAAGTTGGAAATATAGGCGCGCACATGGAGCGCGACATAAACTTAATAATTCCGGTCTCGTCCGAAGAGGCGGAGGCGCTCATAGGTCTAGCTGAGCTGCTATTTGAAGAATGGTATGTTGCTAGAGAGCAACGAAAGAAGCGCTTAGCACAAATCGCATCTATTTCGGCCGAAAAACAAAAGGCGATCATGGATGCACGTTCGTCGGCGAACGCGTCATGACGTTAGGCTCAATAATGATACCGGCAAGCCGTCACCTCGATCGCTTGCGCCTCACCCTTGCCCGTCACGCGATACACGAGCCGGTGCTCGGAGTTGATCCGGCGGGACCACCAGCCGGCAAGATTGCCGCTCAGTGGCTCGGGCTTGCCGGTGTCGCGGAAGGGGTCGCGCTGGCATTCCTTGATCAGCGCATTCAGCCGCGCCAGCAACTTGGCGTCCTCGGACTGCCAGTAGAGATAATCATCCCACGCTACCGACGAAAAGCTGATCCTCACGGCTCGATCAGATCGTGCGCCTCGCCCTTGCCCGCATCATGTTCGGCGATCCCGCGCAGCAGCATCTCGGCATTCTTCGGTGAGCGCAGCAGATAGAGCGTCTCTTCGATCGAATCCCACTCGCTCTGCGAGATCATCACCACGCCCTCCGCCTTCTGGCGCGTGATTGCGATCGGCACGCGATCGGCCACGGCGCGATCCATCACCGCCTTCAGGTTGGCGCGAGCGTTCGAGAAGCTGAGCGATGCCATGCGGTGTAATGTACGATAACCGGTACATCCTGTCCACAAATGTGGAAGCCTGCCACGATCGTGAATGTGTGCGAGCAGCCGCACACGACTTCACGCTTGACACCCACGAACCAATAAGGTTATACGCTTCTCCTCATGGACGAGGCGCTATCCCCCTCCCCGCTCTTCGGTTTCGACCTCGTGCCATTGCGCAATCGGCATGACGGATGGACCGAGGAGCGACAGCGGGCTTTCATCGCCGCGCTCGCCGAAAGCGGGTGCGTCACGGAGGCTTCGCGTGCGGTGGGGATGTCGAGCCAGTCCGCCTATCGCCTGCGCCGCGATTTCGAGGCGCAAGGCTTTCGGCACGCGTGGGAGGCCGCGTTGGACTATGCGGTGCGCCGCCTGTCCGACGCGGCCATGTCCCGCGCCATCCACGGCGTGCCCGTGCCGCACTACTTCAACGGCGAAGTGGTCGGCGAACATCGCCGATTCGACGAAAAGCTGACGATGTTCATGCTGCGCTATCGCGATCCCAGCCGCTATTCCAGGATGTGGGACACGCCGGAGCCGGCGCGCCCGCTGGAGGACGAGCTGTTCGCCGTGCGCCTCGCCCGGCGGATGCTGGATGTCGGCCGCGACGACGAGGCCGACGAGCCTGCCCCGCGCAAGCGCCGGCGCCGGCGTCGGCGGCGGCTCAAGACTGCGCCGCCGCCGGTCGACATGGCGTAACCTTTGTAACCTTTCAGGTGATCGGCTCGGTTCGAAGGTCGGGCCCGCGATCAGGTAACGCCCAGTCGATCGGCTCTCGGCCGTGCGCCGCCAGGAAGGCGTTGGCCTGCGAAAAGGGGCGGCTCCCCAGGAAGCCGGTGCGTGCCGAGAGCGGAGAGGGGTGGGCGGACTTCAGCACAAGGTGGCGGCCGCCCTCGTCCACACCGCGCACGAAGGCGGCCTTCTTCTGGGCATATGCACCCCACAGCATGAAGACGATCGGCTTCGGTTCGGCGGCGACTGCTCGGATTACCGCATCGGTGAACGCCTCCCAGCCGCGGTTCCGATGCGAGGCGGCGCGGGCGATCTCGACGCTCAGCACCGAATTCAGCAGCAGCACGCCCTGCCGCGCCCAATGTTCGAGGAAGCCGTGGCCGGGCCGGGCGATGCCGAGATCGGCGTGGAGCTCCTTGCAGATGTTGACGAGGCTCGGCGGCGGCCGGACGCCGGGCCTCACCGAAAAGCACAGGCCGTGCGCCTGCCCCTCGCCATGATAGGGATCCTGCCCCAGGATCACGACGCGCACGGCTTGCGGAGGGGTCAGCTCAAGTGCGCGGAAGCGATCTTCGGCCTGCGGGAAGATGCGCTTGCCGGCGCTTTCCTCCTCG
Organism: uncultured Sphingomonadaceae bacterium; assembly: GCA_964242855.1. GTDB lineage: Bacteria > Pseudomonadota > Alphaproteobacteria > Sphingomonadales > Sphingomonadaceae > Solisphingomonas. Next base: position 16,439 of record CAXTBZ010000024.1, on the reverse strand, counting down.
GCGAGGAACCGGCGCAGCGAGGCCATGCCCGGCGCGGCGCACGCCTCGGCCAACGGGGTTCGCCAGCTTGCGGGCAGATCGGCATCGTCCATCCCGGAGGCTCTGACTGCGCCACCCGGACTCGTCAATCGGCGGGCATCTGATAGGGTGCGGCACTGCCCTTAGGAGAAACACGATGAGCATGCTCGATGGACTGCTCGGCCAGCTGGCCGGCAACGTGAACGTCCAGAACCTTGCCGCGAAGGTCGGCCTCACCCCCGATCAGGTCGAGCAGGCGGTGCATGCGCTGGGCGTCGCCCACCCGCAGCCGGGCGACACGGTGCAGACCGCGTCGGCGCAGACCGGGCTTCCGACCGACGTGCTGCAGCAGATCGTCGGGCACCTCGGCGGCGAGGGCGGCCTCGGCCAGTTCTCGCAGATGCTCCACGGCGAGGAGGGCAGTGCGATCCTCGGTCAGCTCGGCGGGCTCGGCGCGGGGATGTTCGGCCACCGCTGATTGTCTGGCTTGCGGTCAGATGATGCCGTGGCCGATCACCAGCCGCGCCAGCCCGACCAGCAGGACGACGAGGTTCAGGTTGCGGCCGCCTTTGCGGCTCGACAGGGCACCGATGACGAGCCCCACCACCGCGATCGGCAAGATGAACCAGTACATCCAGCCGAGCAGCGGCAGGAACGCGACGAGCGCGGGGATCAGCGCGACGAGGCCGATCAGGATCGAGACGATGTTCAGCATGGCAGGATTATTGCTCGTTCGGCCGATATTGGGAAGCCGGCGCGTGGAATGAGGGACGAGGCGGCCTGAGGATCAGGCGGCGCGGGTGATCCGCCGCCACAGCCCGCCATCGGCCAGGATCTCGCGTGCGGCGTTATGGCCCGGCGCGCCGGTCACGCCGCCGCCGGGATGGGTGCCGGCGCCGCACATGTAGAGGCCCTTCAACGGCCCGCGATACGCGCCATGACCGAGAATCGGGCGGGCGGACCAAAGCTGATCGAGGCTCATATTGCCGTGCATGATGTCGCCGCCGGCCAGCCCGAACTTGCGTTCGAGATCGAGCGGGGAGTGAATTTGGCGGGCGATTACTGAGGCCTTGAAGCCGGGAGCCCAGCGCTCGACGGTGTCGATGATCAAGTCCGCGGCGCTTTCACGCTCGTCGCCCCAGTTGCGTCCGTCCGGCAGGATGGGTGCGAACTGCTGGCAGAACAGGCTGGCGACATGCTGGCCGGGCGGCGCCAGACTGTCGTCCACCGTCGACGGGATCAGCATTTCGACGATCGGCGCCTTGGACATGCCGGTCTGCTTGGCATCGGTGTAGGCGCGATCCATATAATCGAGCGTCGGCGCCAGGATGATGCCGGATTGGTGATGCTCGCCGGGCTCGGGCAAGCAGGTGAAGCGCGGCAGCTCTGACAGCGCGACGTTCATCCGGAAGGTGCCCGATCCGACCTTGAAGCCTTTCACCCGGCGGCGGAACTCGGGCTGCAGGTCGTCCTCGGCGATGAGCTTGTCGTAGAGCAGGCGCGGGCCGACGTTGGAGACGATCGCCTTGCCGAACACCTCTGCGCCGTCCTCGAGCCGCACGCCGACCGCGCGGCCGCCATCGACGAGCACCCGCTCCACCGGTGCGTCGGTGTTGATGACGACGCCGGCCTCCTCGCACGCCGCGCGCATCGACCCGGTGATCGCGCCCATCCCGCCGATCGCATGGCCCCAAGCGCCCTTCTTGCCGTTGACCTCCCCGAACACGTGGTGGAGCAGGACGTAGGCCGATCCCGGCGTATCGGGCGAGGCGAAGTTGCCGACCACCGCATCGAAGCCGAACGCCGCCTTTACCGCCTCGCTCTCGAACCAGCTATCGAGGAAGGTGCGTGCCGATTTGGTAAACAGATCGAGCACGTCGCGCTGCTCGGCGAGGCTCAGCTTCGACAACCCACGCCCCTGTCGTGCGGCTGCGATCAGCGTGCCGATCCCCTCGCCCATATTGGGCGGCGATCGCAACGCCAGGTCGCGCAGCACGTCGGCCACCGTCTCGAGCGCGGAGTAATATGCGGGCAGCACTTCGGCATCATGTGCGGAGAACCTGGCGAACTCCGCCTGCGTCCGCTCCAGCCCGCCGCCAAGCTTCAGATACCCGCCATCGTCCTGCGGCAGGAAGTTGGAGATCGGCCGCTCGACGATGCGCAAGCCGCGCTCGGTGAGCCGCATGTCGCGGATCACCTTGGGCTGGAGCAGGCTGACCGTGTAGCTCGCCACCGAGTTGCGGAAGCCGGGCGCGAACTCCTCGGTCACCGCCGCGCCGCCGACGATATGCCGCCGCTCGAGCACGCGCACCGATCTGCCTGCCCGCGCAAGATAGAAGGCGCAGACGAGGCCATTGTGGCCGCCGCCGATGATCACCGCGTCATGGTGTTGGCTCACTCACTGCACTCCATGTGGACGGCGGCTCCACCCGGGAGCAGGCGCGCGGTGCTGGCGTGCCTCGGGAATGGTCTGCCGCATCTTGCGACAGAAGTTGCGGAGGGCGACCTCCTGCTCGCTGAGCGGGCCGACGGTGAAGCTGGCGGACGCCATGCCATCCTGCACGCGTTGGACGAGGCGGGTGTCCTCGGCGTTGACCTCCCGGTTGATCCGCCAGTTGAGATAGCGCGCGGCCTTCATCTCGCGCCGTTGATCGGGCAGGCAGTAGGCGATCTCGCGGATCAGCGTCTGCGTCGGGGAGACCGGCAGCCACTGCATGAAGTCGACCTGATCGGGGTAGATGTCGAAGGCGAGGTTCGGCCATAGCTTGAAGTAGGTCCACAGCCGCTGGCGATCGGCCGGCAGATGCGGCACGGCGGGCAGGAAATGCTGGTAGGCCCGCTCCGATGGATTGGCAGACGGTGTGGCGAGGATCGGCCCCCACATGCGGTCGACATGCTCGCTCGCCTCGACGCCGTAGCCGTTCCCCATCAGCCGCCTGAGCCCGGGATGCGCGACGGCGATGTGGAGTCCATCGGAGTAATTGTCGCCGATGTTCTTCCAGTTGACCGTGCGCGACCGGAGCGTCACCCGGCCGAACGCGCGCAGATCCTCGAAGCGGTAGGGTGCGATCTCGGCCTCATAGGGCGCCATCATCATCGCGACCGACGGGCCGCCTGTCTCCAGCCGCACGAACACGAAGCCGCGCCACATCTCCAGCTCAGCAGGCACCAGGCCGTGCTCGGATGCATCGATGGCGTAGCTCTCGCGCATCGGCACGCCGGCAAGCCGTCCGTCGAGATCGTAGGTCCAGGCGTGATACGGGCAGACAAGCTTCTTCGCGCATCCCGACGGTCCATCGAGCAGACGCGCGCCGCGGTGACGGCAGACGTTGGTGAAGGCGTTGAGCATGCCATCGCGCCCGCGCACCACCACCACGCTCTCGCCGGCAAAGTCCAGCGTGTGGAAGTCGCCGACGTTCGGCACGTCGCTGACGTGGCAGACCACCTGCCATGATGGGCGGATGACGCGCGCCGTCTCCGCGGCAAAGCAATCGGGATCGGAATAGGTCCAGGCGGGCAGGCTCCAGCCAGCTTCGGGATCGACGTCGCTCAAGTCGCTTGGTGCCGGGCGTGCCATGTCGTTCCTCATCAGCATGGCGAACGTACAGCCACGCGGCGGAGCATGACAAGTTCCGTCAGTGGCCCGCCCAGTAGGCGAAGGCCTCGCCTTGCAAGCGATCGACGAAGGCACGGGCGCGCGGCCCCTCCCATGGCCCGTCATGACCACGAAACACGGCCTGCCCACCGACCCACCAGCCCTGGCCGGGCAGCCCGTCCGACTCACGGACCACGAGCACCGCCAGTTCGGGTTCGCCGATCTCCGCACCCTGTTCGTCGATCGCACCAAGCGTCTTGCACAGCGCGCGCATCTTGGGGCGGGTGAAGCGGTGGCCGAGATCGGCAAGCATCGCCGAATAGCTGATCGTCTCTCCTGCACGCGCCGCCGCGAGCAGCAGCGCGCGGACGCGAGCGACGTCGGCGATCGCGTCGGTCATGCTCCTGCAGGTCGTAAGGATGAAGGGCCAACCATCCCGCAATTGTCGTCGGCTGCGTGTGGCTAGGCAAGGCCGGTGGAGATTGAGCGGGAGGTGTTCAGCGGGTTCCCGCCAGCCAGCCGATGAGCACGTAGCCGACGATACCCGTCAGGCCGAGGCCCAAGACGATCAGCGCGACCAGGGCGAAGCGGACGAGCCCGACATCGAGGCCGGACCAATCCGCAAAGCCGCGGCAGACGCCGAGCCACAGCCCGCGGCGCCGATCGATCACGAGTGGATTGGTCATGATGCTGCTCCGGTCCCGATCGATCAGAAGTGGAAGACAGCGGCGGCGGTCTGCGCGGGCAGGACGGCAGCAGCGACGAGCACGGCGCTGCCGAGCAGGGCAGCAGTGGCCGACACGAGCGAAGCGCGGACGGAGGAGAGGGTGAAGCTGATCATATCTGTGTCCCTTTGTTTCGGTGCCGCCGATGATCGGCGGTATGCAGAGACATTTGCATCGTCCGTGCCAAGTGAGCGGAGTGGCGCAGCATCGGGGTTTCGGCGATGTGCTTTTGTGCGGATGCCGCCGAGCTTCCCAAACGTCAGCACAGCGCACGATGTATTGGCGCCTGAGATCCTCAAGCAAGCCGTGCTGCCGATCTGAGCCTCGGTGCAAGTCATTGGCTAAGCCTGCCGGCCGCCCTACATAGGGCGCGACATGCCACCCGATCTGCCCGGCACGATGGAGACGAGGACCGACGTCGGCTTCGCCTCGCTCCGCCGCTTCCTACCCTATCTCTGGCCAGCCGACGCTCCTGCGCTCCGGCTGCGCATCGTCGTGGCCATGCTGCTGGTGGTCGCGTCCAAGCTTGTGCAAGTCTATGGTGCGCCGTTCGCGCTGCAGAAGGCGATTGATCACATGGCGCACGGTGATCGCTCGATTACCACGCTGATCGTCGCGCTTGTCGTGGGTTACGCAGCGGCGCGCTTCGGCGGCACCTTCTTCGACAATCTGCGCAACGCGGTCTTCGAGCGCGTTGGGCAGGATGCGACGCGCAGGCTCGCGGCAACCGTTTTCCGCCACCTCCACCAGCTCTCGCTGCGCTTCCATCTGTCGCGCCGGACAGGTGCCGTTACCAAGGTAGTCGAACGCGGCACCAAGAGCATCGATACTATGCTCTACTTCATGCTGTTCAATATCGCGCCAACTGTGCTCGAGCTGGCGTTGGTGGTGCAGATTTTCTGGAGCCGCTTCGGGCTCTGGCTGGTCGTTTCGACGCTTGTGATGGTGGTCGTCTATATCGCTTTCACTCGTGTCGTGACCGACTGGCGCAACGCTTTGCGTGCCAGCATGAACGATCTCGACACGCGATCGGTGTCGCATGCGGTGGACTCGCTGCTGAACTTCGAGACGGTGAAATACTTCAACGCAGAGGAGCGCGAGGCCGAGCGCTATGATCGTGCGATCACCGCCTACACTAATGCTGCGGTCAAGAACGAGACGTCGCTTGCCTGGCTCAACATCGGCCAGGCGCTGATCACCAACCTGATGATGGGGGGCGGCATGGCGCTGGTCGTCTACGGTTGGGCGGCGCATCGCTTTTCGGCCGGTGACACGGTACTGGTAAGCACTCTGCTGTCGCAGCTGTTCCGACCGCTCGATCTGCTCGGCATGGTTTATCGTACCATCCGGCAAGGCCTGCTCGACATGGCGGCGATGTTCGATCTGCTCGATACCGATGCCGAGGTGGTCGACGTGTCCGGCGCCATGCCGCTGGCGGTGACGCGCGGGCATGTGCGCTTCGAGGATGTCCGCTTCACCTATGAAGGGGATCGGGAGATCCTGAAGGGCATCGACATCGACGTGCCGGCGGGAAGCACGCTGGCGATCGTCGGTCCCTCGGGTGCGGGCAAATCGACGATCGCGCGGCTGCTGTACCGCTTCTACGATCTGAGCTCGGGCCGGATCACCATCGACGGGCAGGATATCGCGCAGGTCACGCAGACGTCGCTGCGCGGGTCGATCGGCATCGTGCCGCAGGATACCGTGCTGTTCAACGACACGATCGGCTACAACATCGGCTATGGCCGCGCCGGCGCCACCGAGGAGCATGTCCGCGTCGCCGCCCAGGGTGCGGCAATCGATCGCTTTATCGAGAGCCTGCCCCAGGGCTACGCTGCCGAGGTGGGCGAGCGCGGGCTCAAGCTGTCGGGCGGCGAGAAGCAGCGTGTGGCGATCGCGCGGACCCTGCTCAAGGATCCGCCGATCCTGATCCTCGACGAGGCGACGAGCGCGCTCGACAGCCGCACCGAGGCGGAGATCCTCGATACGTTGGGTTCGGTCACCGCGCGGCGCACCACGATCACCATCGCGCACCGTCTTTCCACCATCGCCGATGCGAATCAGATCGTGGTGCTCGACGCGGGGCGCATCGCCGAACGCGGAACTCACGCCGAATTGATGGCGCGCGCCGGGCTCTACGCCGAGATGTGGGAACGCCAGGCGGCCGAGCGCGACGCCGGCGAGGCGCTCGCCGCCGAGTAGGCAGCCGTCTCCGCTACGGACACCAATGGCTTGTCGGATCGTTGGGAGCCCCGAACAATCGGGAGACGGATGATGGTAGACGAGACCCAGCTCAAGAAGGACCTCTGGAAGCGGATGTCGGACAGTCCGTTCGTGATGATCGGCCTGGTGGACGGCGGCCATAGCGAGCCGCTCACCGTCCAGCTCGACCAGGATCAGGTCGACACCTTGTGGTTCTTCATCGGCAAGGAGAACCGCTTAGCTGGCGGCGGCAAGGCGATGGCGCAGTTCGTGTCCAAGGGGCATGATTACTTCGCGTGCATGGCCGGCACCGCGCGCATCGACGATGATCCTGCGATGATCGAGAAGCTCTGGTCCAATCAGGTCGATGCCTGGTTCCCAGGCGGCAAGACCGATCCCAATCTGGCGTTGCTGCGCTTCGACATCAGCGATTCCGAACTTTGGGAAACCGACATCTCGCTGTCGGGACGGCTCAAGATGCTGATCGGCGGCACGATCACGCCGAGCGAGAGCGGCAGCCACGCCCGGGTCGGCACGACCGCGGTGTGAGTGCGCCGAAGACATGTCCTCAGCTTCTCAAGCGTGGGGGCGGAACGAGAGCGGCAGGAAACCGTTGCTGCTCCACCTTTTAATTGTGAATGGAATCAGAGCCATGAAGAAATTTCTCATTGCATCGTCGGCCCTTGCGCTGCTCGGCATGATGTCTCCTGCGATCGCGCAGGACCCGACGGCCATGACAGGGTCGATGTCAGCGTCGGACGTCGGCGTTTCGCCGATGACCGGAACGTCCGCTACCGACTACGTCAAGCTCGCGGCCGATGGCGACAATTACGAGATCCAGTCGAGCAAGGTTGCGCTGATGCGCAGCAAGCGCGCGGACGTGAAGTCGTTCGCCAAGCAGATGATCACCGATCATACGCAGACGAGCAAGTCGCTGATGGCGGCGCTGTCCAACAACGATCGCAAGATCACCCCGCCTTCGATGACGCTTTCGGACGCGAACATGTCGAAGATTCAGCTGCTCAAGAAGGCGCCCAAAGCCAGCTTTGACGATCTCTACATCCAGCAGCAGATGCAGGCGCACCAGACCGCGTGGTCGCTGCACAAGGGCTACGCCACCGACGGCACCGATCCGGCGCTGAAGCAGGTCGCCTCGACCGCAGTGCCGATCGTCGAGATGCATCTCCAGCACCTCAAGAGCATGACGCCGACTTCGATGGGCGGCATGTAAAGCAATGCCCCGGGGCTACGGCTCCGGGGCATTCGACTGCTACTGACGCTTGAATGTTTTACACAGACGGTGTGACGGCGGATCGTCGCATCAAGCGATGATCATGGTGCCCGGGGACGGGATCGAACCGCCGACACCGTGATTTTCAGTCACGTGCTCTACCAACTGAGCTACCCGGGCCTTTGCAGCCTCTGCAAAGCGAGGCGCGCCTATAGAAGGCGCCCGCGTTGACTGTCCAGACTCAATCTTCCTCGTCCGCGGGTAGCGGTGCGCCGGGCACGCGGTAACCCTCGCCGAGCCAGGCGAGCAGGTCGCGATCACGGCATCCCTGGCTGCAGAACGGCGCGTGTGCGGCTGAAACCGGCTTGTCGCAGACCGGGCATTTCTCTGCGCGGCGGATGGGATCAGGGTTCGACATGGCCTGCGGATATGGCGAGCGCAGGGTCGGCCCGCAAGCTGACCGCGCCGCCTCTGCGACGGGAAAGCGCGTCCGTCCAGTCGTCATGGGCGCGGAGGCTATCGATCACCGGCGGAGCGGCGGCAATCGTGCATGCGCTATGGCCGCGCACGGCTTGCCGGATGAGTGCCAGCGCCGCGGTGAGAGCCAGGTCGGCGCGGACCAGTTCCGGGATCGAGGCGCGGGGGCGTGGCCGTACGATCTGGACGAAGCCGAAGCCGTTTACGGCGGTGCGCTCGAATGGCTGCGGCAGGACAGCGTCGATCGCCGCGGCGGCGGCGGCGCGCTCGGCCTTTGATGCCACCGTCGGCAAGTCGATGCCGATCGAGCCGCCGATCGCCAGCCGCCGCACCGCCTGTGCCGAGGCGCTCGCGCCAGCAACTACCAGTTGCGCTGGCGGCAGCGTGCCGTCGACATCGAACAGCGCCATCGCCGGGGTCGGCGACAGCCTGAGGTGACCACCGACAAAATCGATCTCGCCACTTCCCGCCTGCTCGATCAGTTCGGACCAGCCGGCCTGTTCGAGGCGGTCGGGCTCGTGCAGGCCAAGGCGCCGGTAGCTGCCGATCCGTTCGGCCAGCGAAGGCGCGGCGCGTTCCTCCGTCGCGTCGGTGGCCCGCACGCGCGGTGGCTTGCTGCGGCCGGCCTCGGGTATCGCCTCGCGCGTCACCTCGACGAGCAAGGTACGGCCCTGCGACAGTCCGCTCGGCACCGCCTCCAGGATTGCATCGCCTTGTGCCGTCGACACCCAGGCGCCGCTGCCGACCCGTTCGCCAAGCTTGGCGGCGATCACCGCGCCAACACGCAGGCGATCATCGAGCCTGTCGATCGCCGCCTCGATGATGGTGTCGCCTTCGATCAGCGCGGCCCGATGCTCGCCGATCGCCTCGTCGAGCCACCACTCAGCCAAGTGAGAGCCCCGCGGCGGCCAGCAGCGCGCGGGTCTCGAACAGAGGCAAGCCCATCACGCCCGAATGGCTGCCGGTCAGGCTCCGCACGAAGCTCTCAGCGAAGCCCTGGATCGCATAGCCGCCCGCCTTGCCGATGCCTTCACCGCTCGCCGCGTAAGCAGTGATCTCCGGCAGCGACAGCCGCTTGAAGGCGAGGATGCTGGTCGACTCGCGGTGACGCGCGCGACCATCGGCGACGATCAGCGTGACGGCGGAGTGGACGCGGTGCCGCCGACCTGACAGCAGATCGAGGCATGCACGCACCGTCGCCTCATCCTCAGCCTTGGGCAGGATGCGACGACCGCAGGCGACCACCGTATCGCTTGCAAGCACCAGCGCGCCGGGATGACGCGACGCGACGATCGCGGCCTTTTCCGCAGCAAGACGGCGAGCGTGCGGCAGCGGCAATTCCCCTGGGCGAACGGCTTCGTCGATATCGGCGGGATCGATCGCGTCGGGTGTTATGCCGAGCCGGGCCAGCAACTCCAGGCGGCGCGGGCTGGCCGAAGCCAGGACGAAACGCATGGGGAAACTCCCTTATCGCGGCGGCTGGCGCCACGCTCGCGTCACTTGAAGCGGTAGGTGATGCGGCCCTTGGTGAGATCGTACGGCGTCAACTCGACGAGCACCTCGTCGCCGACCAGCACGCGGATGCGGTTCTTGCGCATCTTGCCCGCGGTATGGCCCAGTATCTCGTGATCGTTTTCGAGACGGACGCGGAACATGGCGTTGGGCAGAAGCTCCACCACCTGGCCGCGCATCTCGAGCAGTTCTTCTTTCGCCATCAATCCTCTTGGGTATCGGCCCGGCAGGTTCGCCGGGCGTGTGCCAGATATCTCATCGTGCGGGCGCCCATAGCCGCTGGAGCCTGATAAGGGAAGCGCCGCGCGGTGCGACGAGGTGCAGGCGTGGGAGGTCCGGCGAAACGCTTCATTGCCCAGCAAGCTGCTCGACATTAGGGCCGGTCGTCATGCTAGCCCAGAAAACCCGTTATGCGTTGCGCGCGCTCCTGTACCTGGCGGAAGCCGAACAGGGGCGATCGGTGCAGGCCGCCGAGATCGCCGCGACCCAGCAGGTGCCGCGCAAATACCTCGAACTCATCCTGCTCGATCTCAAGAAGGGCGGGCTGATCTCCAGCCGTCGCGGGCCAGGCGGCGGCTATGTGCTGGCGCGGCCGCCTGCCGAGATCAGCTTCGCCGAGGTGATCCGGCTGATGGATGGGCCGATCGCGCTGGTGCCATGCGCCAGCCTGAACTTTTACGCCAAGTGCGGCGATTGTCATGACGAGGCGAGCTGCGCGATCCGCCAGGTCATGGCGAAGGTGCGCGAGGATGCGGTCGCTACGCTGACGGGCACGTCGCTGGCCGATGCCGCGGCGTTCGAGACGCTCGCCGCCTGATCATGCGCCTTGTGGTGCAAAGCGCGCCTTGGGGGGAGTGATAGATTTTCCGCATTCCCGACTGCAGCGATAGGCAATAGCCTCCCCTCGTTCAACAGGGAGAGACCGTCCATGCGCCGCCTGATTCTTGCCGGCATCGCCGCTTCGCTGATCGCCGGACCGATCGCAGTGTCGGCGGCCGCCGCCGCACCCGCCCCCGTCGAAATCCTCAACGTCTCCTACGATCCGACCCGCGAGCTGTACCAGGACATCGACGCCGCCTTCACCAAGGACTGGAAGAGCAAGACCGGTCAGGACGTCACGGTGCGGCAGAGTCATGGCGGCTCGGGCGCGCAGGCCCGTTCGGTGATCGAGGGATCGCCGGCCGACGTGGTGACGCTGGCGCTCGCCTACGATATCGACTCGATTGCTTCCAAGGCGCAGCTGTTGCCGGCAAATTGGCAGACGCGCCTGCCGCACAATTCGACGCCGTACTTTTCCACGATCGTCTTCCTCGTCCGCAAGGGCAATCCCAAGGGGATCAAGGATTGGGGCGATCTGATCAAGCCCGGCGTGCAGGTGATCACCCCCAACCCCAAGACATCGGGCGGAGCGCGGTGGAACTACCTCGCTGCGTGGGGCTATGCCACGAAGGTCTACCATGGCGACCAAGCCAAGGTGCGCGACTACATGACCAAGCTGCTGCGCAACGTGCCTGTGCTCGATTCGGGCGCGCGTGGATCGACTACCACGTTCGTGGAGCGCGGGCAGGGCGATGTGCTGCTCGCGTGGGAGAATGAAGCGTTTCTGGCGGTGAACCAGTTAGGCCAGGGCAAGTTCGATATTGTCGTGCCGTCGGTCTCGATCCGGGCGGAGCCGCCGGTGTCGCTTGTCGACAAGAATGTCGACCGGAAGGGCACGCGAGCGGTCGCCCAGGCCTACCTCCAGTATCTCTACACCCGCCCGGCGCAGCAGATCATCGCCAAGGATTATTACCGCCCGATCGATCCGGTCGTCGCCAAGCAATATGCGGACAAGTTCCCGAAGATCCAGCTGTTCACCGTCGATCGCAATTTCGGCGGATGGGCAAAGGCGCAGGCGGCGCATTTTGCCGACGGCGGCTCGTTCGACCAGCTGTTCGCCGCCGCCAAGCATTGATCCGTAATATCTGACCGAATATAGCGCGCGTGGAGCCGGAAAGCCGGTCCACGCCGTCTGCCACTTGAAGGGGAACCTCCATGCGTATCGCACTTCTCGGCGGAGCTTCGCTCGCCGTCCTTGCCACCGCCTCGCCGGCGCTGGCCCGTCCTGCCCGCCCAATCTCCAACGCCGCGATCCTGGCTCGTCTGAACGCACTCGAGACCAAGGTCGATGCGTTGCAGGCGGAGAACGCCACGCTACACCATCAGCTCGATGATCAGCAGGCGAGCGTCTCGGCGATCCCGACGCAGATCAACACGGCGGTTGCGCAGGCCGCGCCGCCGCCAGTGCCGGCTGCGTCTTCGGGCGGGGCGGACAATCCCAAGTCCAAGGTCGCTGCCGCCACGACCTGGACGATCGTGCCGCAGTTCAACTCGCCCGACGGCAATTTCACGTTCAAGCCGCGTGGCATCCTCGATGTCGATTACGCCGGCTTCAACGAGCGCAAGGGCGGCTACGACTACAACAACGGCACCCAGGTCCGCCGCGGTCGCTTCGGCTTCGACGGAACGCTCTACAAGCAGCTCGCCTACCGCATCGAGGCCGAATATGTCGGCGGCACCGTGGCACTGCTCGACGCCTATGTCGCCTACACCGGGGTCAAGAACGCCACGCTCACGCTCGGGCAGCTCAAGATCCCGGCCGGTCTCGAAGCCAACAGCTCGGATTCGTTCAACGAGTTCATGGAGCGTGGCATGGCCAACACCGCGTTCGGCGCGGTCGGCGGCGAGCGTCGGGTGGGTGTGACGGTCGCCTACGCCAATCCGTTCCTCACCGCGACCGGCGGCATCTACGGCGCCAACGAGTCGATCGGCCGCAACGCCGTCACGCCGGACGAGGTGTGGGGCTATAATGGCCGCGTGACGCTGGAGCCGGTCAATGACGCCCGCCATCTGATCCACGCCGGCGCATCGGCCTATCATGTGAACGATCTCGCCGGGAACACCGTGTCGCTCGGCGATCGCCCGAACGTGCGTGTCGATAACGGGCTGCTCGAGTCGGTCTCGATGGCCGGCACGAACCCGGGGGATGGCCTGCCACAGACCGGCGTCAAGGATGCGACCTATTACGGCTTCGAGGGTGCCGGCGTGTACGGGCCGTTCTCGGTACAGGGCGAGTACAACCACATGCACCTCAATCAGTATGGGGCTGCGCCGTCGCTCAACTTCGATGGCTGGTACGCCTTCGGCAGCGTGTTCCTCACCGGCGAGTCGCGCACCTTCAAGGGCGGCGTGATCGACCGGCTCAGGCCCATCCGATCCTTTGACCCCTCCAAGGGAAACTGGGGTGCGTTCGAGCTGGCGCTCAGATACGACAAGCTCAACCTGACCGACCACAGCCTGTCGCCGCTCGATCATGACGGCCATGCGTGGACGGCGGCGCTGAACTGGTATCTGACGGGGAACGTGAAGGTGCTGTTCAACTACATCCGATTCGAAGGTCAGAACTCGCCGCTTGTCGCCGGGCCGGTGGCGATCAACGGCACGACCGCGAAGGGCGATGCCTTCGCGACGAGGCTCCACCTCGACTTTTGATGACAAACGCGCCGGCTCTCCTTGCGCCCTTGCGGGTGAGCCGGCGCAGAGCGCGCTCCGCCATGCCCGGCCTAGGCCTGACGCTGGGCATGACATGGGCTTGGCTCGGCGTGCTGGTGCTGCTGCCGCTGACGGCGGTGGCGGTGAAGTCGATGAGCCTCGGGCTTGCGCATTTCGCCGAAGTTGCGTTCAGCCCGCGCGCGCTCGCGGCGTATCGGCTGAGCTTCGGCGCGGCGCTGGCGGCGGGCGGGATCAACACGATCTTCGGCATGCTGATCGCGTGGGTGCTGGTCCGATACGACTTCCCGGGCAAGCGGCTTGCCAGCGCGCTCGTCGATCTGCCGTTCGCCTTGCCGACGGCGGTGGCCGGCATCGCGTTGACTGCGATCTACGCCAACACCGGACTGATCGGCGGCACGTTGGCATCGGCCGGGATCAAGATCGCTTACACCCAGGCTGGCGTTGTGCTGGCGCTCGTCTTTATCGGCCTGCCCTTCGTGGTGCGGACGGTCGAGCCCGTCCTCGCCGATCTCGGCAAGGATATCGAGGAGGCCGCCGCGACGCTTGGCGCCCAGCGAGCGACCATTTTTCGCCGCGTACTGCTGCCCGAAATCGCGCCAGCGCTGCTAACCGGCTTCGCGCTCGCCTTCGCGCGCGGGGTGGGCGAATATGGCTCGGTGATCTTCATCGCCGGCAACATGCCGTTCCAGTCCGAGATCGCGCCGCTGCTGATCGTCACCCAGCTCGAGCAGTTCGACTATGAAGGCGCCACCGCAATCGCGGCGGTAATGCTGATCGCATCGTTCGCGCTACTGGCGGCAATGAACGCGATCCAGGCGCGTGAACGCAAGTGGCGGAGCACGGGGCAATGAGCCTGAGGGCGAGGTCTGCCGTCACCGAGTCGCGCGAGGTACGATCGCTGCTGATCGGCATCGCGATCCTGTGGCTGGCGCTGATCATCTTCGCGCCGCTGGTGGCGGTGTTCGCGGAAGGCCTCAAGAAGGGCTGGCCGGTCTACGAAGCCGCCATCGTCGAACCCGATGCCTGGGCCTCGATCAAGCTGACGCTGCTGACCGCCGCGATCGTCGTGCCGGTCAATTCGGTGTTCGGCATGGCCGCCGCGTGGGCGATATCGAAGCATGATTTCCGTGGGCGCAATCTGCTGGTCAACCTGATCGATCTGCCCTTTTCGGTCTCGCCGGTCGTGGCGGGGCTGATGTTCGTGCTGCTGTTCGGCGCCAATGGCTGGTTCGGGCCATTCCTGATGGCGCATGGCGTGCGGATCATGTTCGCGGTGCCGGCGATCGTGATCGCCACCGCGTTCGTCACCTTCCCCTTCGTGGCGCGCGAGCTGATCCCGCTGATGATGGCGCAGGGCCGAGCCGAGGAGGAGGCTGCGCTGACGCTCGGCGCGGGCTTCTTCCAGACCTTCTGGCATGTGACGCTGCCCAACATCCGCTGGGGGCTCTTGTATGGCGTGCTGCTGACCAACGCGCGCGCGATGGGGGAGTTCGGCGCGGTTTCGGTCGTATCGGGCCACATTCGGGGCCTTACCAACACCATGCCGCTCCACGTCGAGGTACTGTACAATGAATATAACTTTGTCGGCGCGTTCGCCGTCGCCTCCTTGCTGGCGCTGCTCGCGCTGGTGACGCTGGGGGTGAAGGCCGTGCTCGAATGGCGCCATCGCGATCAGCTCGCGGCGACGGGACACTGAGATGACGATCACGATCGACGATGTCATCAAGACCTTCGGCACCAGCTCGGCGCTGAATGGGGTGAGCCTGGAGATCGCCGACGGCTCGTTCGTGGCGCTGCTCGGGCCATCGGGCTCGGGCAAGACGACGCTGCTGCGGATCATTGCCGGGCTGGAGACGGCGGACTCCGGCCGCATCCTGTTCGGCGGCGAAGATGTCACCGATCGACCGGTGCAGGATCGCCGCATCGGCTTCGTCTTCCAGCATTATGCGCTGTTCCGCCACATGACGGTGGCGCAGAACATCGCCTTCGGGCTGACCGTGATGAAACGTGGGGTTCGGCCGAAGAAGGCGGCGATCGCGGCGCGCGTGCAGGAGCTGCTCGATCTGGTGCAGCTGCCCGATCTCGGCGGACGCTTCCCCTCGCAGCTGTCGGGCGGGCAGCGCCAGCGGGTCGCGCTCGCCCGCGCGCTCGCCCGCGATCCCGCGATCCTGCTGCTCGACGAGCCGTTCGGCGCGCTCGATACCAAGGTGCGGCGCGAGCTGCGCGGTGCGCTGCGCGAAATCCACAACCGCGTCGGCCTCACCTCGATATTCGTCACCCACGATCGCGAGGAGGCCTTTGCTCTCGCCGACAAGGTGGCGATCCTCTCCAATGGCCGCATCGAGCAGTATGATGCGCCCAAGACGATCGAGGCGCATCCGGCGAGCCAGTTCGTGCAGGATTTCGTGATCTGACTTCACCCCTCCCTTGCAGGGAGGGAAACTGCAGCTACGACCCCTTCGGTGCCTCTCCGAACCGGAAGCCGATCCACAAGGTCCGCGGCGTCGCCCGTTCGACGATGTCGTCACCCGAGATGCCCGCTTCCACTCGCGTGCCGGTGACATTCTCGCCGCGAAGCTCCACCGCGACGCCATGTGTCAGCGGGATCAGCGCAGTCGCATCCAGCGTCACCGCGCCTTTCAGCGTTTCGCTGTTCTGGTCGTCCTCGAATTGCGGCCCGATATAGCGGAGCGTCGCTGACATAGAGGCGAAACCCGGCGCCCAACCAAGCGTCGCCGATGCCGCGTGCTCCGCCGTCTGGGCGGGCCGCAGCCCGTCGATCGGCGTGTCGGATCGAACATGCGCGTCAGTGTAGGCATAGGACGCCGCCAGCCGCCACGCGCCGAAGCTGAGCCGAGCATCGAGCTCCGCGCCCCTGGAGGTGACCGCATCCAGGTTCTGTCGCTGGAGGCAGTGGCCGGTCGGCGAGAGGCCGGGACAGAGCGCAGCGTCGACACCGGTCAGCGTGACATTGCCGATCGCGTCCTCCAGCCGGTTGGTGAAGAGCGTCGCGGCGACGTGCAGCGTCGGCAGCGGATCGAAATCTAGCCCGACATCGTCGCCGCGCAGCCGCTCGGGCTTGAGCAGGGCGTTGGCGATCGTCGAGTCCTGACCCACGCGATAGGGC
>CAXTBZ010000023.1:0-29683 GCA_964242855.1 uncultured Sphingomonadaceae bacterium | reverse complement strand
TTGTTGAGCTTTGCGATAAAAACGGTGCTGTCGAGGCGGCTCGCGCTCGCATCGACGTCATGCTCGCGCTCGGCGGCGTCGGTCGCGCCGTGGTCCGCGGTCAGGACCACCATTACCGGCACATCAAGCGCATTCAGGTCCTTCACGAAGCCGCCGAGCGTCGCGTCAAGCCCGGCTTGCTGATCGCACATTTCAGGGCCGCCATTGCCGTAACGGTGGCCGATATAGTCGTTGGCCGACAGGCTGACGGCTAGCACGTCGGTAGCGGGGCCATGACCCAGATGTTGTTGCGCAATCAGTTGCTCGGCGAAAGCAACTACGGTTGCATCGAACAGCGGCGATGCGCGAAGATTGTCCTGAAAATCCGTCGTCTTGAGGAACATCGGGTTCTGTTCCGATCGCGCGGCCAGGTCGGGCGGGACATGACCGGAAAGATCGATGTTACCGAAGTGAACCGATTTCTCTATCGCGATGCAAGTGGCAGGAGCGGGGGGAAAGAGCGCCGGCGGCGTCGCCTGCCAGCGGGCGAAGAGAGCCTTGTTGAACGTGTCCGCAGGCGCAGTCACTGCTGGACCAGTGGGTCCTGCAAAGGACGAGGTGGTAAAGCCGATGCCATCAAACCACCAGTAGACGCCATCCGCGTGCTGGCCGGCCATGGTGATCGCGGCGCGGTCCTTGCCCGAGACCGCAAAGGATCGGGCGCCGGGTTCGGCCGCCTTGATCCAGTCGCCGAGCGTCGTGGCGTGCATGTTCTGTGGCCCGCGGGCATTCGGGTCGGACGATCCCGGCGCTTGCACACAGTAGATGGTGGAACCCGTCTTCACATCGAACCAGCTGTTCGCGACGATCCCGGTATGCTCCGGATGAAGACCCGTCATCAGCGTTGAATGACCCGGGCAGGTCTCCGTCGCAGCATGGCTTTGGTAGCCGGTCGGGAAAGCGATGCCTGACGACAAGGTCTTCAGTCCGCCGCTGTAGGTCGGGAGATAACGCCGGTAGAGCTCGGACGAAAACTGGTCGACCGAAATTACGACGATCAGCTTCGGCTTGGCCGGGGGCGGAGCAGCCATCGCGGAAGAGCCGGCGAGGAGGGTAGCGAGGCCCGCTGCAATCGTCCGCAAACGCATCTATATGCTCCGCATCGTAACGCTTCGCCGTCCCGTATCGAAGGCCGGCAGACTAGGATCAAGGACAGCGATGGCGGTGCTACGTTTCTGCATTGTGACACTGGCGCTGATGCTCGGCTTCTGTGGCCCGGCCGATGCCGAGCTCTCGGGTGGCGGGCCAGCGCATCTGACCGCAAAGCTCGTGCCCGAGAGCAGTATGCCTGCGGCTGGCAAGCCGACCATGCTCGCGATCCTGATGACGCCGCAGCCGGGATGGCACGGCTATTGGAAGACGCCGGGTGACACGGGTTTTCCGATGAAGATCGCGTGGACGCTGCCGAAGGGGGTCAGCGCGGGCGATCCGGCCTACCCGGTTCCGACCACGCTGGTAATCGCCGGTCTGATGAACCACGTGTTCGAGAAGCCCTATGCGCTGCTGGTGCCGCTTAGGGTGCCCGCGGGACTCGCAACGGGCGCCGTGCTGCCTGTTTCTGCAAAGCTCGATTATCTGGTCTGTTCCGCCAGCCTGTGCGTACCGGAGAGCGCAAACGTGGCGACGACGTTGACGATCGGCGACGGGGCACCGGATGCGAGTTCGGCCGCACGCTTCGATGCCTGGCACAAGGCACTGCCGCGTCCGCTCGGCTCGTCGGTGACGTTCGAGAACAAGGCCGGCAAGTTCCGCCTGGCCGTGCCGCTTCTCGCTTCGGTGATCTTACCCAGCCCGCATCTGTTCGCCGTCACTGACGGTGCACTCGACTATGCCGCGCCTCAAACATTCACGCGCAACGGCGACACGCTGGTGATCGAGATCAAGGCAGGAGCGACGGCACCGAGGAGTTTCGAGGGCGTGCTGGCGCTGGGTGATGGCAGCGGCTTGTCCTTTACTGCCGCACGGGGCCCGGTGCCGGCGGCGAGCACGGCGGGCACATCTGTTCATCATGGCACGATGATGCTCGCGCTGACTGCTCTTGCCGGAGCAGTACTGGGCGGGCTGATCCTCAACATCATGCCCTGCGTCTTCCCGATCCTCAGCCTCAAGGCACTAAGCCTCGCCCGCGCCGGGGGCGAGGAGCGCCAGGTGCGGCGCGAGGCGTTAGCCTATGCGGCGGGCGTGATCGTGGTGTGTGTGGCGCTCGGCGGGCTGATCCTCGGGCTAAGGGCTGCAGGAAGCCAGGTCGGCTGGGCATTCCAGCTACAAGACCCGCGTGTGATCTTCGTCCTTATTCTGCTGGCTACCGCGATTGGCTTCAATCTGGCGGGCTTGTTCGAGCTTGGCGCGGTAAACGCGGGTTCCGAGCTTGCCGACAAGGGCGGCACCGCCGGTGCATTCTGGACAGGAGCGCTCGCAGCGTTCGTGGCAACGCCGTGCACCGGACCGTTCATGGCAGCTGCCTTGGGTGCGGCGCTGGTGCTGCCGGTAGCGGCGGCCCTGCTCGTCTTCGCGGGGTTGGGCGTCGGCTTGTCGCTGCCCTTCCTGCTGCTCGGCTACGTACCTGCGCTGCGCCGGATGCTGCCGAAGCCCGGGGCCTGGATGGAATTGTTTCGCCACGTTCTCGCCGTGCCGATGTTCCTGACCGCCCTAGGCCTTGCTTGGGTGCTCGGCAATGAGACCGCGGCCGATGGCGTGGTTCTCGCGATCGGCGCAGCGATGTTGCTCGCGATCGGGCTTTGGATCACCGGCCTGCGCCAGCGTGGCTTCAAGGCTGTGGCTTGGGCACCGGCGACAATAGCCCTGCTGCTTGCGCTCGGCGCCACGGCGCTTCTGCCGGCACACAAGGCCCAGGCGATCCCAGCATCTGCCGAAGCTCAACCGTTTGCCGAAGCGAAGCTCGCTTCCTTGCAAGCCGCGGGAAAGCCGGTGTTCCTCTACTTCACCGCTGACTGGTGCCTGTCCTGCAAGGTCAACGAGAAAGCTGCGATCGAACGCGCGGAGACGCAGGATGCGTTCCACAAGGCTGGTGTTACCACGATGATAGGCGATTGGACCGATGGTGATGCTACGATCGGCAAGTTCCTCGAAGCCCATGGCCGTTCGGGCGTGCCGCTCTATTTGTGGTACCCGGCAGGCGGCGGCGAGCCAAAGGAGTTACCGCAGATCCTGACGCCCGGTCTGCTCGCAGGGCTGGCGGGTGCTCCGCGCGCTTAGCCAGTCGCCTACTTCTTCACCCAAACCCTGATCCCCCCGATCCAGGTCTCCAGCACCTGTGTATGTCGCACGACCTGAGGATCCTGAGTCATCAGCGGATCGGTATCGACAAGCACGAAATCGGCCATAAGTCCGGGTGTCAGTGTGCCGATGCGATCTTCGGCCAGCGCCGCATACGCAGCACCACTCGTGAAGGCGGCGAGCGCGTGCGGCATGGTGATCCGTTCCTGCGGCTGCCATCCGCCCGCCGGCTGACCCTGCGCATCTTCACGACTCACCGCGGCGGCAAGGCCCGGAAAGGGATTAGGGCTCTCGGTGGGATAGTCGGAACCGAACGCCACAGGGACATGCTCGGCCTCCATCGTCGCCCAGGCATAGGCTCCCTTCAGCCGGGCAGGCCCGAGGCGCTTCTCGGCCATCTGCCAGTCATCGGTCTCGTGCGTCGGCTGCATCGAGGCGATGATGCCGTCGTGCGCGAAGCGCGGCAGGTCGGCGGGATCGACGATCTGGGCATGCTCGATCCGCCAGCGCCGATCGCCCTTGTACGTTTCGGACAACTCCTCGATCGCGTCGAGCGCTTCGGCATTAGCGGCGTCGCCGATCGCGTGGATGGCGATCTGCAGATTGTCCATCGCTGCTCGGCTCATCAGGTTCTTGAGCTTCGTATCATCGGGAATGCGGGGGATGCCCCTGGTCGATGGCATGTCGGCATAGGGTTGCTTCAGCCATGCACCGCGCGAGCCGAGCGCACCATCGAGGAACAGCTTGGCGCCAACTAGGCGTAAGTGGCTGTCGTACAGCCACGGCGTAGGCGCGTTGCCGGCGATCGAAAGCGCGGTGTCGACGCCGTCGCCGTAACTTACGATCCGCACCCGGATGGCATTGGCATCGCCGGCTCGGCGAAAGACGTTCCAGTCGTCCTGCGTCGTCTTCATGTCGCAGGTTGCCGTGATGCCGAAGCCTAGCAAGGCCTCCTGCGCCGCGCGAAACGCCTCGTCGCGCTCGATCGGCGCGGGCTGCGGCACAACGCGCATGATCAGGTCGCGCGCATTGTCGACGAACACGCCGGTCGGGTTGCCGCGCGCATCGCGCTCGATATGGCCGCCTGCCGGGTCCTTAGTGGCTGCCGTCACGCCCGCCGCAGCCATAGCCGCCGAGTTGGCCAGGAGGGCATGCTGGTCGATGCGGTCGAGCACCACCGGGCGATCACGAACCGCCAGGTCCAGATCGGCCGCTGTCGGGTAGCGGTTCAGGTGCCATTGTTCCTGGTTCCACCCGAAGCCCTGCACCCAAGCCGGATTGGGATGGCTGGCGGCATATGCGGCGACCTTGGTCTGCATGTCGGCAAGGCTTGTCGTGGTCGTGAGATCGACGTGGGTAAGCGCGAAGCCCAAATCCATGATGTGGCCATGCGCGTCGATCAGGCCTGGCAGCAACGTCCGGCCGTGCCCATCGAGACGGAAGTCGAGCCAATCCGGTCGCTTGTCGCCCGGCTGGAGCAGCGCCTTTACCTTGCCATCCTTGCCGATCAGCAGGCCATTGAAGCGGGTGATCGTGCCGTCGCGGGCGATCGAGTAGCCGTTTACGTCGTCGAGCATTCCACCTTCAGTAGCCGGCGCAGGGCCAAATTTCTTCTTGGCGGCGGCGGGTGTCGACAGCAAGGCGAGAACGGCAAGCGCCGCCAGGATGCCCCTCACTTGCCGAGCCGCTTCAGCAGCGCCGAGATATCCTCACGACCCGCGCCTCTCAACTGGAGGTCCGCGAAGAACTGGTCGACCAGCGCCGTGATGGGCAAGGCCGCGCCGTTGGATCGCGCCTCGTCGATGGCAAGACCAAGATCCTTGCGCATCCAGTCTACCGCAAATCCGTAATCAAATTTTCCTTCGACCATCGTTCCCCAGCGGTTGGTCATGTACCAGCTGGACGCAGCTCCGGCAGAAACGGCTTCGAACGTCTTGTCGAGGTCGATCTCGGCGGCTTGCGCGAAACGCACCGCTTCGGCGACGCCTTGCATGACGCCGGCGATGGCGATCTGGTTGACCATTTTGGCAGTCTGGCCGGCGCCCGCGCCGCCGATGTGGACCATGCGTGCCGCATACGCCGACATCAGTGGCTGCGCAGCTTCGAACGCCTTCTTGGGGCCCCCGCACATGATCGAGAGCGTCCCCTTTTCAGCCCCGACCTGGCCCCCGGATACGGGGGCATCGAGCATGAGGAAGCCGCGATCCTTGCCCTCCACACCCAATTGCCGGGCAATCTTCGCAGACACGGTGGTGTGGTCGACATACAGAGCTCCGGCCTTCATCGCCCGGAAAGCGCCCTGCGGCCCCATCGTCACCTCGGACAGGTCATCATCGGTGCCGACGCAGGAGAACACCGCGTCGGCACCCTTTGCCGCTTCCGCAGCGGTTGCGGCAGCGCTGCCGCCATTGGCCTTGACCCATGCTTCCGCCTTGGCGGGGCTGCGATTGAAAACGATCACATCGTGGCCTGCAGCCGCGAGGTGGCGGGCCATGGGCGCACCCATCACGCCTAGTCCGAGGTAAGCCAGTCTTGCCATAGGAGCGCGGCCATAACCCAGCTTCCGCGTCGCCGCCAGATGGTCTAGGCCGCGAACCACCATGGCTACAGCAGAAGCAACGCTCCGCCCCGAGGATCGGCCGTCCGTGACCCTGGCGGACATCCGTATGGCGCATCAGCGGATCGCGCCCTCGATCGTGCGGACCCCGACCCTGCATTCGATCACATTGTCCGAGCTCACCGGCGCCAACGTTTGGCTCAAGTTCGAGAACCTTCAGTTCACCGCCGCCTACAAGGAGCGCGGGGCGCTTAACAAGCTGCTGCAGCTGACCGAAGAGGAGCGCGCGCGCGGCGTCATCGCGGCATCGGCCGGCAATCACGCGCAGGGGCTCGCCTATCACGGTCGGCGGCTGGGCATTCCAGTGACCATCGTCATGCCGGTCCATACGCCGACGGTGAAGGTGCAGCAGACGCAGGGGCACCTGGCCGAGGTGATCCTGATCGGCGAACGGTTCGACGATGCGCAGGCCGCAGCGCTCGGGATCGCAGCCGAACGCGGCCTCACCTTCGTCCATCCCTTCGATGATCCCGTGATCGTTGCGGGGCAGGGCACTGTCGCGCTCGAAATGTTGGACGACGTGCCGCAACTCGACACGTTGGCGATTCCGATCGGCGGCGGCGGCCTCATCTCGGGCTGCGCGACTGCAGCACTGGCGATCAAGCCAGGAATCGACATCGTCGGCGTGCAGGCGGAGCTTTACCCCTCGATGTACGCCGCGATGAACGATGTCGACCTGCCCTGCGAAGGTGATACGCTCGCCGAGGGTATCGCGGTCAAGCATCCGGGTCTGTTCACGCGCGAGATCGTTCGCGCGCTGATCAAGGACATCGTGCTGGTGTCCGAGCGCGATCTCGAAAGGTCGGTGGCGCTGCTCCTGCAGATCGAGAAGACGGTGGTGGAGGGTGCGGGCGCAGCCGGCTTGGCAGCGATGCTGGCGCATCCGGAGCGCTTCGCCGGCAGGAACGTAGGTCTCGTGCTGTGCGGCGGCAACATCGATACGCGCCTGCTCGCCAACGTGCTGCTGCGCGATCTGGCGCGTTCGGGACGGTTGGCTCGATTGCGCATCCGGTTACAGGATCGGCCCGGTGCCCTGTTCAACGTCGCACGCGTGTTCGATCAACAGCAGGTCAATATCATCGAGGTCTATCACCAGCGCGTCTTCACCACCTTGCCTGCCAAGGGCCTCATCACCGACATCGAGTGCGAGACCCGCGATGCGCAGCATCTGGAGCGGCTCATGTCGGGGTTGAAGTCCGAAGGGTACGAAGTCAGCCGCGTCGAACTCGCGTGACTCGCAGAAGCTGAGCGGCGCCTTGGTTCAGCGCGTTCGAAGAGGCTAATTGATCAGCCAACCTACATTTGCGACGCGATTTGTCGCGAAACGAACCCGTTAACGTTCTTTTAACAGATTGCAGCCCTTTCCCCCGTGCAACTCTTGCCTCATAAAGATGTTGGCAACCATGTTTGGGACGAGAGGACAGCCAGGACGGTGACGGCGCCATTCCGCTTCCCACGATTTTTCGTGACGACCCCAAGTCCGTGCCCCTATTTGCCGGGCAAGACCGAGCGGAAGGTGTTCACCGAGCTTTCCGGACCGCACGCGGGCGAACTCAACGACGCGCTGGGACGGATCGGCTTCCGTCGCTCCCAGTCCGTTGCCTACCGCCCGAGTTGTCAGGGGTGCACGGCTTGCGTCTCGGTGCGCGTCGCCGCGTATGACTTCAAGCCGAGCAAGACCCAGACGCGCATGATCAGGGCGCATTCCGACCTCGTCGTGACGGCGTGCAAGCCGTGGACCACGGAAGAGCAGTTCCTGATGTTGCGTCAATATCTTGCTTCGCGTCATCCCGGCGGCGGCATGGCCGATATGGACGAGTTCGACTTTGCCGACATGGTCGAGCAGACCCCGGTGAAAAGCTTCATCATCGAATATCGCGAGCCGACGCGCAACGGCCGCCCCGGCAAGCTTGTCGGCGCCTGTCTGACCGACCAGCAGGGTGACGGGCTGTCGATGATCTACAGCTTCTTCGATCCGCATCATCCAGACCGGGATGGCCTCGGGACGTTCATCATCCTCGATCACATCCGGCGCGCGAAGATGGCCAAGCTGGCCTACGTCTATCTGGGTTACTGGGTCGAGGGGTCAGCCCGGATGCAGTACAAGACGCGCTTCCGGCCGATCGAGAAGCTTACTGCATCGGGCTGGCAGCGCTTCGATCCGCCGTCACAACAGCCCGTTCCCGCAACGCGCGAACCGCTTCCGGCCAAGGAACGGCTAATCGGCTGATTGTCGCAGGAACGGCGGCATTGTCTCTTGTGCGCCGCAAAAAAGAGCGTCAGTCTGACATCGAACCGACATGAAATCGGATCGGAGGGCGATGCAGGATCCGGTGTTCGACGAGGTTTGGGGTAGCGGAGGCGATGTTTCGTCCCGCCCTGGGTTCGAAGCGCTTGCGCGGTGGATCGCGGAAACGCCTTCGCAGGAACTAGATCGCCGCCAGCAAGCTGCCGAGGCGGCCTTCCGGCAACTCGGCATCACATTTGCCGTTTACGGTGAAGACGAGGCAGCCGAGCGCATCATCCCCTTCGACATTGTGCCGCGTATCTTTTCGGCGTCGGAATGGCAGGGGCTGAAGGTCGGGCTGGAACAGCGGGTTCACGCCATCAACGCCTTCCTCGCCGATGTCTATGGAGCGCGCAAGATCATCACCGATGGCGTGTTGCCTGCCGATCTCGTGCTCACCAATCCGCAATATCGGCCACAGGTCGCCGGCGTTCGGCCGCCGCACGACGTTTACGCACACATCTGCGGCATCGACATGGTGCGGACCGGGCCGAACGACTTCTTCGTGCTGGAAGACAATGCTCGTACGCCATCCGGCGTCTCCTACATGCTCGAAAATCGTGAGGCGATGATCCGGCTTTGCCCGGAATTGTTTGAGATGTTCCCGGTTGAACCGGTCGACGACTACACCGATCTGCTGCTCTCGACCTTGCGTTCGGTGGCGCCGCATGGGCGTGGTTCGGAACCGGTCTGCGTGCTGCTGACGCCGGGGCACTACAACTCTGCCTTCTACGAACACAGCTTTCTGGCCGACGCGATGGGCATCGAGCTGGTCGAGGCAGCCGATCTCGAGGTCGACGACGACATCGTGTGGATGCGGACGATCGACGGGCGCGTACGGGTGGACGTAATCTATCGCCGGCTCGACGACGACTATATCGATCCACTGGTGTTCAAGCCGGACTCGATGCTTGGCGTGCCGGGGCTGATGGCGGCGTATCTCGGCGGGAACGTGACGTTAGCCAATGCACCCGGCACCGGCATCGCCGACGACAAGGCAATCTACAGCTACATGCCCGAGATCGTCCGCTACTATAGCGGTTCGGAGGCCAAACTCCCGAATGTCGAAACCTATCGCTGTCGCGAGGCTGATGCTCTCAAATATACCCTGGAGCACCTTGGCGAACTGGTGGTGAAGCTGGTCGATGGTTCGGGCGGCTATGGCATGCTGGTCGGACCGACCGCATCCAAGGCGGAGATCGAACGCTTCCGGGCTGCGCTCAAGGCCGAGCCGCACCGCTATATCGCTCAGCCCACGCTGGCGCTTTCCACTGTGCCGACGCTGACCGACAAGGGCGTGGCGCCGCGCCACGTCGATTTCCGTCCATTCTGCCTCAGCGGAGCGGATGGCGTGAAGATCGTGCCGGGTGGGCTCACGCGCGTGGCGTTGCGCGAGGGTTCGCTGGTGGTGAACTCGAGCCAGGGCGGCGGCACCAAGGACAGCCTGATCCTCGCCGACCGTCCACGCCGTCGCGGCGAGGGGCCGGAACCGATGCGCGTGGGTGCGGACTGATGCTGTCACGCACCGCCTCCTCATTGTACTGGCTCGGCCGCTATATCGAGCGCGCCGAGTTCACCGCTCGCCTGATCGAGGCGACGATCCGGCTGGATCTGCTGTCTGCCCGCCCGGCGGGCGAGGGGGCGTGGGAAAGCGCCCTTGCCGTGGTGTCGGCCGAGGACAGCTTCTGGTTCACCGGTGCGGCGATCAGTCCCGAGGCAGTTGGCCAGTATCTCGCACTCTCGGACGATAACCCAAGCTCGATACGCTCGTGCCTCGACTCGGCGCGTTCCAATGCGAAGTCCGTGCGCACGGCACTGACCCGCGAGGCGTGGGAGGCGATCAATCGGGCATGGCTCGGCGTGCGGGATTGCAAGGCGACCGGCGGCACTCCTGCCGCGATGGCGATGATCGAAAAGCTGAAGGCCGAAGCGCGCGGCTTCGAGGGGGCGCTCCACCGGATGCTCCGCAACGAAGCGAGCTTCTTCGTGCGGCTTGGTGCAGCGATCGAGCGAGCCGACAACACCGCGCGGCTGATCGACGTGAAGTATCACCTGCTGCTGCCCGAGGGCGAAAAGGTCGGCGGCCCGATCGATCGCGACCAATGGACGACGATCCTGCGCACCGTTTCGGCGGTGACCGCTTACCGATGGCTTTACCGCGAGGGTCTTAGGCCCGGCCATGTCGTCGATCTGTTGGTGCTGCGTCATGAGATGCCGCGATCGATCGCAGCATCGGCGGACGAAGTGGTGCAGAACCTCAATGCTATCGGCCGCCGTCTCGGCCGTCAGGGCGAGGCCGACAGGATGGCACGGGTGCGGCAGCTGATGATCAATCGCTCCACCGTCAACGGCATCATCGCGGGAGGACTGCACGAGTTCCTGCGCGGCTTTATCACCGACAATGCGCGCCTCAACGAGGCGATTGCGCAGCAGTTCAGGTTCTCCTGATGCGCCTGAAGATAGAACATCGCACGCACTACGCCTTCAGCCGGCCGCAGCGACGGCTCGTCCAGCTGCTTCGCATGACGCCGCCAAGTTTCGACGGGCAGGCGGTGATCGACTGGCATGTCGAAGTTGATTGCGATGCGCGGTTGAGGCGCAGCCGGGATGGCTATGGCAACGAAATTACCATGCTCTACGTCGATGGACCGATCGACCGTATCGCACTGATCGTCGGCGGCGAGGTGTTGACCGAGGACAAGGCGGGAATGATCACCGGCGCCGCCGAACCGCTGCCGCTCCAGCTCTTTCTGCGGCCGACGCCGCAGACCCAGGCTGATGCCGCAATCACGTCGTTCGCGCATGACATTGCAAAAGTTGCGGCTGATCCGCTGACCAGGCTGCACGGGCTATGTGGCGCGCTGAACCGTCATATACGCTTCGATACGGGCGAGAGCAGCCCCTACCGCGGCGCCTCGGCCGCCTTCGAGGAAGGACGAGGCGTCTGTCAGGACCATGCTCACGTCTTCTGCGCTGCAGCCCGCGTGCTGGGCCACCCTGCGCGCTACGTGTCAGGGCACCTCTGGCGCAGCGATGGCCAGACGGTGCAGCCGGCTGCGCATGCCTGGGCGGAGGCGCATGTCGAGGGATATGGCTGGATCGGATTTGACCCCGCGAACGGCATTTCGCCAACCGACGCCTATGTGCGTGTTGCGGTGGGGCTCGACTATCGAGACGCTGCTCCTGTTGCCGGGGCTCGCGTCGGTAGCGGCGACGAGACCATGCACGTCGAGGTGGCGGTTGCGGAAGCGCGTGCGCAGGGTCAGGCGCAATGACCTATTGCGTCGGCATGCTCGTCGAGGCGGGCCTCGTCATGATAGCGGATACCCGGACCAACGCCGGCGTCGACGACATCTCGGTGTACCGCAAGCTGCATACCCTCGCTGACAGACCGGATCGGCTCGTCTTCGCCGCCTCGTCCGGCAATTTGTCGATCACGCAGGCGGTGCTGGCAAGCCTGGCGGAGGGCCTCCCTTCCGGAGATCCCGATCTACCGATGCGAACCGTAGCCAACGCCCCGTCGATGTTCCGCGTGGCGCAGCTTGTTGGTGAAGCGGTGCATGACCAGCGGGCCGCCGTCGCCAAAGCGCTCGAGGAGTCGCAGCTTGCGCCATCGGCTTCCATGCTGGTCGGTGGACGGATAGGCGGCGGACCGATCAAGCTGTTCCGGCTCTACTCGGAAGGTAACTTCATCGAGTGCCAGAAGGAGCAGCCTTTCCTTCAGGTTGGCGAGACCAAATACGGCAAGCCGATCCTCGATCGCGCGCTCCAGTATGAAACCGAGCTTTCCGAGGTGGTCAAGGTCGGGCTGATCTCGTTCGATTCGACGTTGCGGTCCAATCTCGCGGTTGGTCGTCCGCTTGATCTGGCGGTACTACCGGCAGACCCGAAGGCGGCTGTCATTCAGCGGCGCATCGGCGTCGACGATGTTTACTTCAACGACCTATCAGCGCGGTGGTCGCTGATGCTCAACGAAGCACGCGCCACCATCCCCGATCCGCCTTTCATGCTTGCGTAGCGCCGCGCCGGCTTCGGCAGCCATCTGTTACATTCTGGTACACTTAAGCGCGCGCGAAGAGCTCAGCTGCGCCGGCTCATGCTACTTCGATCTCGAACGAAGGGAGTTCGGGCGCGTGGTTCACGACATCTGGTGCCTTGCCGCAGGGCTGCTAATCGGAGCCACCGGCACAATCGTGCTCAGGATCGCCATCGAGTGCTATCGCGAGCTTCACGAAGTCGCCTGAGTCCATCAGGTTCTACCAAGCCCACATCGCAAGCGCACCCGCCGCCGCGATCACTGCCACCGCCACGAAGCGCCAGTTAGAACCGGCTCGCACCACCTGCATCTCTGGAACGGGCGGCAGCGGCGGCGCCGCGCCAAGCGGCGGGTAGGCCGCTTCGAGGCGCTCGAGCAGGTCGGGCAATCTGCGCGTCAGGCGAGCGAGCTGGTGGAGCCGCTCGGCCATGAACGCCTCCGGTCCGAGTTCGCCTCGCAGCCACTCGCGCACGAAGGGCGCGGCCACTTCCCACATGTTGATGTCGGAATCGAGGCTAGTCGCCACACCTTCCACCATCACCATCGTCTTCTGGAGCAGCAGCAGATGCGGCTGGACCGGCATGTCGAAATCACGCGTGATCGAGAACAATCCGTCGAGCATCTGCCCGATCGAGATATCCTTTACCGGCAAGCCCCGGATCGGCTCGCCCACCGCGCGCAAGGCGGTCGCGAACTCCGCGAGATTGTGATGCGCCGGCACATAGCCGGCATCGAAATGGATTTCGGCGACGCGGGCATAATTGCCGGTGATGAGGCCGTGCAGGATCTCGGCGAGCCAGACCCGCGCCTGCCGGTCGATCCGGCCCATGATGCCGAAGTCGATCGCCGCCAATCGACCGTCGTGCAGCGCGAAGAGATTGCCCTGATGCAAGTCGGCGTGAAAGAAGCCCTCTGCGATCGCCTGGCGCAGGAAAACGCGCACAAGGGTTGCGGCGAGCGCCTTCAGGTCATGCCCTGCCGTAGTTAGCGCCTCCTTGCTGGAGAGCTTCGTGCCAGCGATCCACTCCAGCGTCAGCACGCGCCTGCCGGTGCGCTGCCAGTCGATATGGGGCACATGGAACCCGGGCTCCGCCTCCATCCCCTGGGCAAGCTCGGAAGCCGAAGCCGCCTCGCGCCGGAGGTCGAGCTCGCGCATCGTCCACTGTCGAAAGGTCGCGACAACCAGCCGGGGACGCAGGCGCGCGATCTCGCCGCCCATGCTCTCGGCCTGCGCTGCCGCCCATTCATAGGTCTCGAGCGCGCGCGCGAACTCCTGCTCGACGCCGGGCCGCAGCACCTTGACAGCGACATGACGACCGTCGGTCGTGACGGCGCGATGGACTTGCGCGATCGAGGCAGCGCCGATCGGTACCTCGTCGATCGATGCGTAAAGCGCGGCGATCGGCCGGCCGAGCGCTTGCTCGATCGAGGCACGGATCATTGGAAACGGCACAGGCGGCAGCGCGTCCTGCAGCCGATAAAGATCGAGCGCCGCCTCCTCGCCGACCAGATCGGGGCGCGTGGCAAGCGCTTGACCGAACTTTATCGCGGCCGGTCCGATCGCCTCGAGTGCATCGGCGTAGCGTGGCCGCGCCGGCATCTTTGCCCCGAGGCGCAAAATGCGGACGAGGCGGCGCAGTGAGGCGGGCGTCAGCGGATCGCGTTCGATCCCGAGCAGCGCGCCGCCGCGGGCGAGCGTTCGGCCCCAGCGGAACAGGCGAAACAGGTGCGTCGCGGTAGAGGTCAAATCTTCCAGCCGCTGTGGATCGCGACCAGTCCGCCAAGGATCGGCTCGACCTTGGTGCTGACGAAGCCGGCTTCACCAATCATGGCCTTGAAGGTCGGCATGTCTGGAAAGCGGCGGATCGATTCGATCAGGTAGCGGTAGCTGTCCTCATCCTGCGCGACGAGCTTGCCGACTTTTGGGACGAGGCGGTGCGAATAGGTGTCGTAGAGCTCCTTGAAGCCCGGCCAGACCGTGGTCGAGAACTCCAGGCAGTAGAAGCGGCCGCCGCGCTTCAACACTCTGTGTGCCTCGCTTAGGGCTTTGGGGATGTTGGTGACGTTCCTGATGCCGAAGGCGATCGTGTAGGCGTCGAAGCTCTTGTCGGTTAACGAGAGCACCTCCGCATTCTCTTCTGCCCAGAGCAGGCCGTCGATGCCCTTCTTCCTCGCGCGCTCCATGCCGACGCCCAGCATCGCCGGGTTGATGTCGGCCACCGTGACCTCGGCGCCTTGCTTAACCATTCGGAAGGCGATGTCCCCGGTGCCACCTGCCATGTCGAGGATCGCCTCGCCTGCGCGTGGCTTTACCCGCCGCACGAACTGATCCTTCCACAGCCGATGCATGCCGCCGGACATGGCATCGTTCATGATATCGTAGCGCTGCGCGACACGGGCGAAGACGTCGCCCACCATCCGGGTCTTCTCTTCGGGGGCTACGTCCGTGTAGCCGAACGAAACAGTCTCGCTGGTCATGCTCCGCCGCTTACCCTTGGCTTGCCGTGCAGGCAATTCGATCCTAGCGCGTCGAGCAGATATGCCCGAACTACCTGAAGTAGAGACCACCGTCCGCGGGCTGGAGAGTGTACTCGCCGGGCGGGTGCTGACCCGCGTTGAACCACGGCGGGCCGATCTGCGTCGCGCGTTCCCGCCGGACTTGCGCCAGCGCCTCACCGGTGCGCGGGTGACGGGCCTCGGGCGACGCGCAAAATACGGTCTGGTGCATACCGATCGCGGCGACACGATGGTGTTTCACCTCGGCATGTCGGGGCGGTGGCGGGTCGATCCTGCCGAAATCGGAACGCACGATCATCTGGTGCTTGAGACGGATGCGGGACGGACGTTGTCGCTCGCAGATCCGCGACGCTTCGGTTCTATCGATCTGGTCCAGACCGACGGGCTGGTCGAGTGGCCGGCCTTCGCGGCACTCGGGCCGGAGCCGCTCGGCATGGACTTCAACGCGGCGCAACTCGGGAGGGCTTTGGCCGGGCGGACCGCGCCGATCAAGGCGATGCTGCTCGATCAAAGCATCGTGGCGGGGCTGGGCAATATCTATGTGTGCGAGGCGCTCAACATCGCGCGGATCGCGCCCACCAAGGCCGCAGGAAAGATCACCGGACCCAAACGTGTGGCGCTCGTCGAAGCGGTACGTCAGGTGCTGGCGGAGGCGATCGCGGCAGGAGGATCGACGTTGCGGGATTACGCCCGGCCGAACGGTGAACTCGGCTACTTCTCCAAGCAATTCCGGGTTTACGGCCGCGCAGGCGAGGCTTGCCCGTGCGGGAGTGTCGTCGAGCGCCGTGTCGACTCGGGTCGATCGACTTTCTACTGCCTCACGTGCCAGCGATGATGCGCGCTGGTTGACGAATCTTCCGGGCGTCAGTAGAGGGCGCGTCTTCCGGTGTGGGTTTGCCCGCGCTGCAATCCCTTTTGAGCAGGTTCGAGGACACTTATGGCGAATACGCCGCAAGCCAAGAAGCGCATTCGGCGCAACGATCGTCGCAAGGTCATCAACGGAGCGCGGGTTAGCCGTATCCGGACCTTCATCAAGAAGGTAGAGGCCGCGATTGTCGCTGGTGACAAGGATGCGGCGGCCGCGGCGCTGAAGGTCGCGCAGCCCGAGATGCAGCGTGGCGTCTCCAAGGGCGTGCTCCACAAGAACACTGTCGCGCGCAAATATTCGCGTTTGACCAAGGCAGTCTCTCTGCTCGGCTGAGCACCCGGAGTTTAGCGTGTTTTCAGGCCTGCCGATCTTTGCGATCGGCAGGCCTTTTCTATGACAAAGTCGTGACCGGACAAAGTCCAGCTTTTCTCGCGATTCGCATGTTTCGGCATGCTGACCCAAATAGTTAATGCTCTGAAAAAGAACGATAAAACACAGATTTGCGGGAATCCGCCACCTTTCATTGTCAAGCAGGTATATTTCAGCGCGGTGACTCTTATGCGCTTGCGACCTGCCCTTTCTGCTTCCTAGAACGGTCCTCGCGGAGCCACCGAATCGTTCGATCCGGCTATTCGCGAACCAGAGTCTGATGTGATCCAGGGCCGGAGCGCGGGGGCGTTTGCGGCAACGGGTAAGTCATGTCTGCGGGAGGCTCGGCGTTTGCTCCGGGCGGGGGAGAAGTGCGTGAACCAGGCGGTCGGAGCGGTGGGAACGATGCATGTCTCAATCGACGATCCGATCGAACTCGCGTGGGGCTCGATCCGCGCGGGGCTCAGGCGAGATTGCGGGACCCGCACATTCGACAACTGGCTGAAGCCCTCGCGCCTCGTCGGTTACGACGAGGATGAGGCTTGCGTCCGTATCGCGCTGCCATCGCAGTTCATGGCGACGTGGGTCGAGACGCATCACGGCGAGCGCCTGCTCCACGCCTGGCGGGCGCACTTGCCGCAGGTCCGCCGAGTGATCGTCTCGGCCGGTATAGATGCGGCCAAGCCGGCACTGTTCACCATTGCTCCGCCATCGGAGTCCGAGCCTGTGGACGGGCCGGTGCCGACCGGCTCCATCGAAGGTATCCAGCTGGAGGCACGCTACACATTCGACAGCTTCGTGACCGGCAAGGCTAACGAGGTGGCCTATAATGCCGCGCGTACCGTAGCAGAGGGCGGCCCACTTACCTTTAACCCGTTGTTCCTCCACGGCGGCACGGGGCTCGGCAAGACCCACCTGATGCACGCGATCGGCCACGAATATCGGCGTCACATGCCCAAGGCGAAGATCGTCTACATGTCGGCCGAGAAGTTCATGTTCGAGTTTGTGGGCGCGTTGCGCGCCAAGGACACGCACAACTTCAAGCAGCGGCTGCGTTCGGCCGATCTGCTGATGATCGACGATGTGCAATTCATCGCCGGCAAGGACTCCACGCAGGAGGAGTTCTTCCACACGATGAACGAGATCATCTCCGCAGGTAAGCGGCTGGTGATCACCGCCGATCGTAGCCCACAGGACCTGGAGGGGATCGAGGCCCGCATCCTCTCCCGCCTGAGTTGGGGTCTTGTCGCCGACGTCAACCCGGCGGACTTCGAGCTGCGGCTGGCGATTATCGCGCGTAAGCTCGAGGCGATGCCGCAGGTCAGCGTCTCGCAGGAGGTGCAGCTGTTCCTCGCCAAGCGGATCGCCTCCAACGTTCGCGAGCTCGAGGGCGCGCTGAACCGCGTGATCGCCTATGCGATGCTCAACAGCCGGCCGATCGACATCGCGTTCGTCGAGGAGACGCTGACCGATGTCCTGCGCTCGCACCAGCGCCGCATCACCATCGACGAGATCCAGCGCAAGGTCTCCGATCACTTCCGCATCCGGCAGTCGGAGATGACGTCGGCGCGGCGGGCGCGTGAGGTGGCCCGGCCGCGCCAGATCGCGATGTACCTCGCCAAGCAGCTGACGCCGCGATCGCTGCCCGAGATCGGCCGGCGCTTCGGCGGGCGCGATCATACCACGGTGATCCACGCGGTCCGCCAGATCGAGAAGCTGCGCATTGCGGATGCCGAGATCGATGCCGACGTGCGCCTGCTGCTCCGCCAGTTGGAGGGCTGAGCGGCACTCAGCGCCCGAGATTGATCATCCAGAAGTCGGGTGGTGCAGCGAAGCGCAGCGGCAGCTGACTGACGCCGAGACCTGCGCCGACCACCGTGAGGTGGGTTGGCTCCTTCACGACACCACACAGATAGCGTGTGCCATAGTTCGAGACGCTGGCGGGCGGCGACAGCAGCGGTATGCGGACCTGGCCGCAGTGCAGGTGCCCCGCCAGGATCAAGGGCAGCGTGGCCGGCAGGCGCGGCACAATGTCTGGCGTGTGGCTGAGCACGATCGGCCAACCGCCGAGCTTCCGATATTGCGTCATCAGACCAGGCAGCTTGGCGTGCCTGCTGTAGAGATCGCCGAAGCCGAGGATCGTGACCGGGCCACGCCGCATCGCGCGGTTCTCCAGCACCGCAACGCCGCGGGTCGCGAGCAGCGCACTAAGCTTGATGGGCTGCCCGTAATCATGGTTGCCGAGCACCGCCACCGTGCCGAGCCGGGCGCGCAGATCGGCCAGCGGCGCGGTGGCGAGGTCCATGTCGGCGCTTCGCACGCCCGCTGTTTCGGTCGAGAGGAAGTCCCCGGCGATCAGGACCAGGTCGGGGTGGACGGCATCCACCCGTGCCACCGTGGCGACTAGGTTGGCGGCGCTGTCGCCGGGTATCGAAACGTGAAGGTCGGAGAGCAACACGATCCGCATCGGCGATGTGTTCGCCGGCCAGTCCGCGGCGTGGATGGTCAAATGGCGGACGATCGGCGGTGCGGACGCGAGCAGCACCATGTGGATCGCCAGCAGCCAGACGACCGCGGCAGCCACCAATCCGCCGCGCATCACCCGCATCTTGAGGGCGCAGCAGAAAGGCGCCGGGTCAGGAACCCGGCGCCTCGCTGTGTCGTCGACGCGGTCAGGAAGCCTTCTGCTTCTGGCGCGGCGGAATGGTGATGCGGATGTCCTGCCCCGAATTGCCCGGGAAGCCGGTGAACATCGCGTCGATCAGATTGGGCACAATCTGGGTCAGATCGTCGGTGCTGGAATGCGCACGCGCACGACCCTCGAACAGCCGCGCGCCATCGGAGCGCGTGATCGTCATGTTGAACTGGCTCGAATAGATCGTGTAGCTCTCCACGTCCGGGCAACCGAACGGCCCGTAGGGATCACCCCAGCCATAGCCCCAGCCGCGACCGGCAAAACCGTAGCCGCCGAACCGGCCGAACCCGCGACCTCCGAAGCCACCATAGCCGAAGCCGCCGAACCCACCGTAGCCGCCCCAACCGCCGCCGAAGCCGCAATCGAAGCCGGGCGACGTGGTGACCTTCTGCTGGCCGTGATCGACGCCGTAGCCGAGCTGCACGATCATGTCGGCCGAGCCGCCAGGCGCCGCTTCACGATAGCCAACCTGGGTGAGGTGGGCGCTCGCTTCCTGCGCGTATGTCGCGAACTCGAGCCCACCGCGATCCTGTGCGTTGAGCGGTTCGATGCGGTAGGTTTGCCCCTGCGGCGCCGGCAGGCGCTGGAACCGCGAGACATTGGCCTGGAAGTTGGTGGCGCATCCGGTCACGCCCAGCAGGGCGACCGGTGCGGCGAGGGTAAGCAACAGGCGTTTGATGGTCATGG
Source organism: uncultured Sphingomonadaceae bacterium (assembly GCA_964242855.1). Lineage (GTDB taxonomy): Bacteria > Pseudomonadota > Alphaproteobacteria > Sphingomonadales > Sphingomonadaceae > Solisphingomonas. The sequence continues at coordinate 10,331 of CAXTBZ010000023.1, read as the reverse complement.
ACGTGCCTCGGTGGCGGAGAATTCCGCATAGTCAGAACTTGATGGCTGTCTTATCTGCCAAACGTGCTGAATATGGGTTGAACGCATCAGCCTGTCATCGGGTTTCTCGAGTCAGGCCAAGCGCCTTATATGCTGCGGAAACAACGGGTTCGGCCGCTGTGCGCGCCTTGGCGGCCCCCGCCGCCAGGATCCGGTCGAGCTCCGCTGGATCACCCGCCAGTTCGCCAAGCCGCGTGGTGATCGGCCGCAGCGTCTCGACCACCAGATCGGCGAGCGCGGGCTTGAACGCGCCGAAGCCCTGACCCTCGAAGCGCCCCAGCACCTCGGCCACGCTCACATCGGCGAGCGCCGCATAGATGCCGACGAGGTTCCTCGCCTCGGGTCGTGCTTCGAGCGCGGCCGGATCGCCCGGGATCGGCTCGGCGTCGGTCTTCGCCTTGCGCAGTTTCGACGCGATCGTGTCGGCATCGTCGGTCAGGTTGATGCGGCTCATGTCGGACGGATCGGACTTGGACATCTTGGCGGTGCCGTCGCGCAAGGACATGATGCGGGCGGCGGCGGGCGGGATCATCGGTTCGGGCAGCACGAACAGATCGGTTGCGAAATCGGTGTTGAACTTGGTCGCGATGTCGCGTGCGAGTTCGAGATGCTGCTTCTGGTCCTCGCCGACGGGCACGTGGGTGGCGCGGTAGATCAGCACATCGGCGGCCTGGAGCACCGGATAGGCGAACAGCCCGATCGAGGCACCCTCGCGGTTCTTGCCCGATTTCTCCTTGAACTGGGTCATGCGATTGAGCCAGCCGATCCGCGCGGTGCAGTTGAGGATCCAGGCAAGCTCGGCATGGGCGGAGACCGCCGCCTGGTTGAACAGGGTGGATCGTTCGGGATCGACTCCGGACGCGATCAGCGCGGCGGCCATCGCGCGGACGTTGCGGGCCAATTCGCGCGGATCGTTGTGGACCGTGATCGCGTGGAGATCGGCGAGGAAGAAGAAGCAATCGCCACCCTCGATCGCCACCTCATCCTGCATCCGGACCCAGTTGCGGATGGCGCCGAGATAATTGCCGAGGTGCAGGTTCCCGGTGGGCTGAATGCCCGAGACGATGCGCTTTGCCATGGTCGCCGCCCTTGCGGGGTGCAGGGGGCAGCGTCAAGCGGGGAGGAGGCAGCCCTGGCCATGCCTGCCGCGCCCAGGCGATCCGCTCCGGTCGGGATGGGCTGGAAGGTGACAAAGGTTACGCCATGGGACGGTCATCGGCATTCCTCCTGATCCGCACGCAAGTCCGCCGGCCCGGCATCGCGCCCGGGTGGCACGGTGTCGACCGACGCATTCACCGGCCGCCTGGAGAAGCCTTCCGGGGCCTCGATCCGTACGGCAGCCGATTACCCTGTCGCTGGCGAGAAATTGCGGGAATCCCGGAAAGCACATCCCGTATTCTCGAACCCGTCGAAAGGATGGGAAGCGATGTACTTGTTTTGTTCTGAGTTGTCAATAAGGAGCGCGCACGATGCCTCAAACCTTCTCCCCTCCCTGAAAGGGAGGGGTCGGGGATGGGTCGCCTTCCGCATTGGGTGCCGGCAGCCACGGAGGACCCCCTCTGTACCACGTCAATGCGGTTGGTAGGTCTCACATGCGCGGAGCAGAGGCGGGCTCAATATGCTGCTCGAAGGCGGCGCTAAGTATCAGTGTCGACAATGGCCTCCGCCTCAAGCCAACCCACCCCCAACCCCTCCCTTTCAGGGAGGGGAGTAGTGCCGCCTCGCCAGGAGCCGGGTCTCGCCTTTGTTATTTGACTTACCGGATGCGGATGCTCCATCGCGTGCTTAGCGTTGCCCGGCGCAAGCCGCATTTTTGAGGGAGCAAGTCAATCATGCTTCGTGCGGCATTGACGTTGGCCTTGTTGTCGCTGTCGGCTTGCGAACCCCATGAAATTAGCATCAGCGCCTGCACGGCGGCCGGAAGATTGGCGTTTGAAGTTGCGGACACTAAGGGCTGGTTCGCTACAACGAAACCAAGACCAAACGGCATCATGGTTTACGAGCCATTCGTCGGACCAGCTTGGAATGTTGAGGTCCCTTACAGACTAAGCGAAGACGGAAATCATACTTACCAGCCGATGAGGAACATTTTGCCTTACGGTATTCCACTGGACGGTTGGGATGTCGTGACCAAACCACAACCCCTTAAGTTCGGCGTAGATTATCATGTGCAGATTTGGTCGGATGGCGGTCGCGGCGAGATGGATATCAAGGGCGGCAGGGTATCCTGCGTGCGACCCAGCCAAGGCCTTCGAGAACACCTAAAGGCAGACGGCGCGTCGCGATTCGTGCGGCTGCAAGCTCCCACTCGGCGATTCATCAAACCCAGCCTAACCCCGCCGCCGCCTGAGCAGCGCCTTCGTCTCGCGCCAGTCGAACGCGCCGAACAGGAAGGCGCAGCCGAAGTAGCATAGCCCGGCCGGCACGATCAGCAGCGCCAGCGCTTCGATCCGGCTCACGAGGTTGCCACCGGCGCGTGCCGCGGTCCACGGATCCAGCCACAGCAGCAGCGCCGCCATCGCCAGCGTCGCCAGGCAGAGCCGGATCGCGCGGCGCTTCAGCTGGGCGTCGATGCTGAAATGGCCGCGGCGGTGGAGCACCCAGTAGAGCAGCGCCACGTTGATCCAGGCGCAGCTCGCGCCCGATATCGCGAGGCCGACGTAGGAGAGATCGGTGCCGAATACGAAGAACAGGTTGAGCGCCATGTTGCACGCCATCTCGATCAGCGCGATGCGCACCGGCGTCTTGGTGTCGGCGCGCGCGTAGAAGCCCGGCGTGAAGATCTTGATCAGGATATAGGCGGGCAGGCCGCAGGAGAAGGCGGTGAGCACCGCCGCCGACGCCTGCGTGTCGTGCGGGGTGAAGGCGCCGGTCTGGAACAGCGCGCGGATCATCGTGGTCGCCCCGATCATCAGCCCGGCGGTGGCGGGAAGGGTGAGCAGCAGCGAGAGCTCGATCGCACGATTCTGGGTGTGGATCGCGGCCGCGCCATCGCCCGCGCCGATCTGACGCGAGATCACCGGCAGGATCGCGGTGCCGACGCCGATGCCGACGAGCGCGAGGGGCAATTGGTTCAGCCGATCGGCATAATAGATGTAGGAGACAGCGCCTTGCCCCAGAAAGCCCGCCGCCAGCATGGTGATGATCAGCAGGTTGAACTGGATCGCGCCCTGGCCGATCGCGGCGGGCCAGATGATCGTCAGCAGCCGCTTCACCTCCGGGTTGAGCGTCGGCCGCTTGAGCCTCAGCCTGACGCCGGCCTGCCGCGCCGACCAGATCAGCCAGGCGAGCTGCGCCACCCCCGATACGGTGACCGCGATCGCCTGCGTCCGCGCCGTCGCCAGCCCATCGTGGCCGCGGAAGAACACCAGCCCGGCGATCATGCAGATGTTGAGCATCACCGGCGCCGCCGCGTTCACCCAGAAGCGGTTCAAGGAGTTCATGATCCCGCCCATCAGCGACACCAGGCTGATCAGCGCCAGATAAGGAAATGTGATCTGGGTGAGGTGGACGGCAAGATCGAACTTGGCCGGGCCGCCGCCATCCTTGAAGCCGAAGGTGATCAGCCAAACGATCGGGCGCGGGAACACCACCATCAGCGTGGTGAACACCGCCAGGAAGGGGAACAGCACCGACAGCACGTTCTCGGCGAAGCGCAGGCCTTCGGGCAGCCCCTCGCGCCCCTCCGCATCGGCCTGGCCGACGACGCGGTTGAACATCGGCACGAAGGCGGCGGAGAAGGCGCCCTCCGCGAACAGCGCGCGGAACAGATTGGGGAGCCGCCACGCCACCAGGAACGCGTCGTTGGCAAAGCCGGCACCGACGAAATGCGCCATCAGCTGATCGCGCACGAAGCCGAGCACCCGGCTGACCAGCGTGAGGCTGCCGATCGTCGCGGTGTTGCGGACGAGGCTCATCGGCGAACCCTCATGGTGTAGGACCGGAGCTGAGTCCACCCACCGTTCGTCCTGAGCCTGTCGAAGGATGGGCCCCAAGCGTCGGGCTTGCAGCACGTCCTTCGACTTCGCTCAGGACGAACGGTGTCATGAAGGGCCGTTCTGGCGAAGGTCTCAGGCCTGGCCCATCGGTTCGGCCATCGCACCCTGCTGGAGCTGCGCGAAGAACAATGCGTTGAAGTCGATCGGATCCAGCATCAGCGGCGGGAAGCCGCCGTCGCGCACCGCATCGGCCACCACCCGGCGCGCGAACGGGAAGAGCAGGCGCGGGGCCTCGCCGAGCAGGAAGGGCTGGAGCGCGTCTGCCGGAATGTTGCGCAGCCCGAAGAGCCCGCCGTAGAGCAGCTCGAGCTTGAAGGCGACGCCCTCGGGCGCCTGCGCGGTGATCTCGATCTTGAGCGCGGTCTCGTGCACATCCTCGGCGATCGCGTTCGTGGCGATGTTGAACTGCACGTCGATCTGCGGCTGGTTCTGCCAGTTGTAGACCGCCGGCGCATTGGGGTTCTCGAAGGAGAAATCCTTCACATACTGCGCGATCATGCCGATCTGCGGCTGGGTGTCCTCGCCGTTCTGGGCAGGCACGGTCAGGAAATCGGGGGCCTCGTTCTCGGCCATGGGGTGTCATCCTCGAAGCGCTGGGTGCCGCGTGAACCCCCACGCGGCCATGTCGCCCGGCGCCTAGCAGCCGTGTCGTGGCAGGGCAATGCCGGCGGGCGCGGCGCCATTTGAAACTGGGGGCGGACTGGCCTATGTAACGGATCAACTCATGCGGAGCTCGGGGCGTTGGATCGGCCTTGAGTGTGGAGGTTCGGTGCCCGAGATCATCATCCTGGCGTTGGTCGCCCTGTTCGTCGCCTTTCGGCTCTATGCCGTGCTGGGGCGCCGCACCGGGCACGAACAGCCGATCGCCAAGCCCGCCGATCTCACCCAGGCGCCGCTGATCGCGCGCCCGAAGATCGAACCGATCGCCGAGCGCAAGGCCGAGCCGATGGGCTCCGTCGCCGCGATGATCGATCCGCACGCGCTCGACGGCGTGCGCCAGATCGTGGCGGCCGACTCGCATTTCGATGTGGCGACATTTCTGGATGGCGCGCGCTCGGCCTACCGCATGGTGCTCGAGGCGTTCTGGCGCGGTGACGAGGCCGAACTTCGCAAGCTGGTCGACGACGAGGTCTATGAGGCGTTTGCCGACTCGATCGCGGCGCGCAAGCAGGCCGGCGAGACGGTGGAGAACAAGCTCGTTTCGATCGAACGCTCGACCATCGACCATGCCGGCATGACCGCGCAGATGGCGATCGTCACCGTGCGCTTCGATGCGGACATTTCGGCGATCACGCGCGATGCGGAAGGCAATGTCGTCGCCGGATCGCTGAGCGACGCGGTGCAGACCCGCGATCTGTGGACGTTCAGCCGCAACGTCCGCACCGACGACCCTAACTGGATTCTGATCGAGACCGACGAGGCGGCATGAAGGCCCGCGCGCCGGCGGCGGCGGCTCTCTTCGCGCTGGCACTGGCATCCTGCGTTGGCCCGCACGGCGCTGAGGTGGGGCAGGCGACGTCACCCCCGCCCGTCCATCCTGCGCCTCCGCCAAGCACCCTTACCGCTCTGACCGCCTTGCAGGCGGGGGTGCGATCGGGGCCGTCGGTGGCAACGCTGCCGATCGATCCCGCCAAGGCCGGTGCCGTGCTGGCGGCGTTCCGCACCTCCTGCGTGGCACTCACCAAGCATGCCGACACCAGCGGCCTGACCAGCGCGGCCGACTGGCAGCCGGCGTGCGCGGCGGCGGCAAGTTGGCCGGTGGGGCAGGCTACCAGCTTCTTCCCGCGCTATTTCGAGACCGCGCAGATTGGCGCCGGGCAGCTCTACGCGACCGGCTATTACGAACCGGAAATCCAGGGATCACCGGCCCCTACGCTGGGGTATGACGTCCCCATCTACGGTGTGCCCGACGACATGGTGACCGCCGATCTCGGCCAGTTCGCGCCCGATCTCAAAGGGCGGACGATCAAGGGGCGGGTGCAGAACGGCAAGCTCGTTCCCTATCCCGATCGCAGCCAGATCCAGGGCGGCGCGATCAACGGCCATGCGCCGATCATCGGTTATGCCGCGGACAAGATCGGTTTCTTCTTCCTGCAGATCCAGGGTTCGGGCCGCCTGCGTGCACCCGACGGCAGCATCGTCCGCATCGGCTATGCCGGGCAGAACGGCCAGCCCTATACCGGCATCGGCAAGTGGATGCTGAGCCAAGGAATGCTCGCGCCGGGTCAGGCATCGATGCAGGGCATCGTCGGCTGGCTGCGCGCGCACCCCGATCAGGCTGACGCGGTGATGGACCAGAACCGCAGCTTCGTGTTCTTCAAATATCTGAACGGCCCGCCGCTGGGCGCTCTCGGCGTGCCGGTGACCGGGCGCGTCTCAGTGGCGGCGGACCCGGCCTTCACCCCGCTAGGCGCGCCGGTGTGGCTGTCGTCCGACCGCACCGAGGCGGCGGGGCTGTGGGTGGCGCAGGATACCGGCGGCGCGATCAAGGGCGCCAACCGCTTCGATACCTTCTGGGGCGCGGGGGACGATGCGGCGCGGATTGCCGGCGGCATGTCGGCGCACGGGCTCGCTTATGTGCTGCTGCCGGTAGGCACGATCGCGCGGCTGGGCCATGCCGGGCAAATCCCGCAAGCCTGACGCCGACACGCTTTGGAAGCGTGTGGTTGAGGACGTGCGGCCGATCAAGAGGCGGGCGTCTAAAACCCCTCTCCCCAGCGGGGAGAGGGAGGGACCCAAGCCGAAGGCTTGGGAGGGTGAGGGCACGAAGGCAAAGCCAGGCAGCCGCTGCGTGCCCCCCCCCTCCCCCCCCCGCCCGCCCCCGGGCCCCCCCCTCCCCCCAAGTGGGAGAGGGGTGCAGAACACCCTCGACGCCTCCTGGGACCGCAGGCTCGCACGCGGGATGACCGCGCCGGACCTCACCATCGACCTCCACGGCCATACGCTGAGCAGCGCCCATGCCGAGCTGGAGGCGGGCCTCACCCGCGCCGTGGCGATGCAGGCGCGGCTGATCCTGCTGGTGACCGGCCGGGCGCCACCGCCGGGCCGCAGCCGCCTCGACAATCCCTTGCGCGGCGTGATCCGCGCCTCGATCGGCGACTGGCTCCACCACGCCCGCCACGCGAGTCACATCGCGGCGGTCCGCAACGCCCACCCGAGGCACGGCGGGGCTGGGGCGCTGTACGTGGTGCTGAGGCGGACGAGGGAGTAGATCGGCCTTGTTCCGTCGGCCAGCGCAAGCTGGAATTTCGTGGCAGTGAAACGCTGCACCTGCTCCAGCGAAATTCTAGCCTTCGCTGGGATGACGGACTGATTAGATTAGGACCTTCCTCAACAATGTCTCATAAACATCTTTCAAAAAGTGCAAATCGTCCACCGCCACCGCCTCATCAAGCTTGTGCATCGTGGCGTTGCACAGGCCGAACTCCACCGTCGGGGCGATCTTAGAGAGGAAGCGGGCGTCCGAGGTGCCGCCGGTGGTCGAATACGCGGCCTCCACTCCCGTCACCGCGCGGATCGCGTCCGATACGAGCGAGGACAGCGCCCCCGGCGCGGTCAGGAAGGCCTCGCCCGAGATCATCGCCTCGACGGTCGCGCGCGGCGCTTCCTCCGCCACGATGCGGCGAATTTCGGCTTCCAGCGCAGCACCTTGCTGCGCGTCGTTGAAACGAATGTTGAGCCGCGCGCTAGCGCTGCCAGGGATGATGTTGGTGGCGCCGCTCGCCACCTGGATGTCGGTCATTTCGAGGTTGGACGGCTGGAACCAGGCATTGCCGTCGTCGAGGTGCCAGCGTTGCAGCCGGTCTAGGATGCGGACGAGCCGCGTCACCGGATTGTCGGCGAGGTGGGGGTAGGCGACGTGGCCCTGCGTGCCGGGCACCGTGATCCAGGCGTTGATCGATCCGCGCCGGCCGATCTTGATGGTGTCGCCGATCCGCACGTCGGAGGTGGGCTCGCCGACCAGCACCATGTCGGGCCGAATGCCGCGAGCGTCCATCCAGTCGATGATCGCGCGCGTGCCGTGGATGGCGGGGCCTTCCTCGTCGCCGGTGATCAGCAAGCTGAGCGTGCCCGTGTGGTCCGCCACCCGCTCGGCGGCGGCGATGAAGGCGGCGACCGCGCCCTTCATGTCGACCGCGCCGCGCCCGTAGAGCAGGCCGCCGCGGACCTCGGGCTCGAAAGCGCCCGCCGTCCAGCCATCGCCGGCGGGGACGACGTCGCTATGGCCGGCGAAGGCGAAGTGCGGCGCGCCTTGCCCACGGATCGCGACCATGTTCCGCACTGGGCCATGTGGTGCCTCGCCGGAGATGAAGCGGTGGACGGTGAAGCCCTGGCCTTCCAGTGCGGCGGCGATCACATCCTGCGCGCCCGCGTCCGCCGGCGTGACGCTCGGGCAGCGGATCAGGTCGGCGGCGAGCGCGACGGGGTCGATCAACGTGGTCATCACGCGACCGGCAGCGTCTCGAACTTCTCGATCACCCAATCCTCGGCCTGCGCGCCGCCGATCCACTCCTGCACGAAGGGATGCGCGAACATCGCCTGCAGATAAGGGACGGCAAAGCGCGGCAGCGGCAGCCCGTAGGTGACGATGCGGGTGCAGACAGGGGCGAACATGATGTCAGCCGCGCCGAACGGGCCGAACAGATACTCTCCGCCAGTGCCCCAGCGCGCGCGGGCCTGTGCCCAGAGTTCGTAGAGCCGCGCGAGATCGGCTTCGACCGCGGGCGACGCCGTGTAGTCCGGGAAGCTCTGGCGGATGTTCATCGAGCATTCGCGGCGGAGCGCAGCAAAGCTCGAATGCATTTCCGCCGCCATCGATCGCGCCATGCCGCGCGCGGCATCGTCTTCCGGCCAGAACTTCTCGCGGCCGACGCGATCGGCCAGCCAGTCGACGATCGCCAGGCTGTCCCACACCACCGCGTCGCCATCCCACAGGATTGGCACCTTGCCCGATGACGGCGCGAACTCGTCCCCCTCGCGGCGCTGGTCCCACCCGGCGTCATACAGCGGGACGACGATCTCCTCGAACGGCAGGCCGGACTGCTTGACCGCCAGCCACCCCCGCATCGACCAGGAGGAGTAGGCCTTGTTGCCGATGATGAGCTTGAGCATGAGCGGGTTGTGGTGGGGCGTGATGATGCGGTCAACCATCTCCGCTCGTCCCGAGCGAAGTCGAGGGACCTTGGCGAGGGCAGCCCATGGAGCACTTACCTCGACTTCGCTCGGCACGAACGGATCACGCCGCCGCAGTCTAGATCAAGCCGAGATCGCGTCCAGCACCGCCGCGCGTAGCTCCGGAATGCCGCCGCCGAGCTCGGCCGAGGTCGGCAGGATCAGGGGATGCGCCGCGACGTGCTTCCTCGCCTCCGCCTCGGTCGCCGCCGTCACGGTGGCAAGTTCACTCGCCTTGATCTTGTCGGACTTGGTGAGAACGAGCTGGTAGGAGACCGCCGCCTTGTCGAGCATCGTCATCAGCTCGCGATCGACCTCCTTGATGCCGTGGCGGCTGTCGATCAGCACGAGCACGCGGGACAGCACGACCCGGCCGCGCAGATAGTCGTTGACCAGGAACTTCCAGCGCCGAACGATATCCTTCGGCGCTTTCGCGAAGCCGTAGCCCGGCATGTCGACCAGTCGGAAGGCAAGCGGTTCGCCGACGTCAAAGAGGTTGAGCTCCTGCGTGCGCCCCGGCGTGTTCGACGTGCGCGCGAGCGCGGAGCGGCCGGTGAGCGCGTTGATCAGGGTCGACTTGCCGACGTTTGAGCGGCCGGCGAACGCCACCTCGGGCACGTCCGGATCGGGCAGGAACTTGAGCTCGGGCGCGGACTTCAGGAACGCGATCGGTCCCGAGAACAGCTTGCGTGCCGCCTCGATCCGCTCGTCATCGTCCTCGATCGCCTCTCTCACGTCTTGACCGGCTTGGGCGCGCGGCGGTTGAGCAGCTGCATCTGGCCGACGGTCATCAGATTGGAGGCGATGTAATAGACCTGCAGGCCGGCCGCGAAGGGCGACATGATGAACATCATGAACCACGGCATCAGCGAGAAGATCTGCTTCTGCGCCGGGTCCATGCTCATCTGCGGGTTGAACTTGAACTGCAGCCACATCGTGCAGCCCAGCAGGATCGCCAGTACCGAGAGATGCAGAAAGCCGGTAGGCTGGAAGGGCAGAAAGCCGAACAGGTTCACCGGCGTCAGCGGATCGGGCGCGGAGAGGTCCTTGATCCAGAAGATGAAGGGCTGGTGGCGCATCTCCAGCGTCAGCGTCAGCACCTTGTAGAGCGAGAAGAAGATC
>CAXTBZ010000022.1:0-30404 GCA_964242855.1 uncultured Sphingomonadaceae bacterium | reverse complement strand
GCGCAAATCTGCCCAGAGTCAGGTCCGCCAGCTTCAAAAAATGGAGGCCGTCGGCCAGCTCACGGGCGGCATCGCCCACGACTTCAATAACATGCTCGCGATCGTGATCGGCTCGCTTGATCTCGCCCGTCGCCGGCTTACCGGCAGCGAGCATCCCAACCTCTCCAAATGCATCGACAATGCGACCGAGGGCGCGCAACGCGCGGCGGTGTTGACCGCGCGTCTGCTGGCCTTTTCGCGACAACAACCGCTCGATCCACGGGTCCTCGACGCCAACAAGCTGGTTGGCGGAATGTCGGAGCTACTGCGCCGCACGATCGGGGAGCCGGTCCGCATCGAGACGGTGCTCGCCGGCGGGCTTTGGCGTGTTTGCGCCGATCCCGGCCAAGTCGAAAGCGCGCTTGTAAATCTGGCGGTCAATGCGCGCGATGCGATGCCGGACGGCGGTCACCTGACGATCGAGACCGCCAATTGTCACCTGGATGACGTCTATGCGCGCGCGCATGATGAGGTCACAGCCGGCCAATATGTCATGATCTCGGTGACAGATACGGGCGTCGGCATGCCCCCAGAAGTCGTCGACCGCGCCTTCGAGCCGTTCTACACCACCAAAGGCGTCGGCAAGGGAACGGGGCTTGGTCTCAGCCAGATCTTCGGCTTCCTGAAGCAGTCCAAGGGCCACGTCAAAATCTACTCTGAGCCCGGCCACGGTACGACGATAAAACTCTATTTGCCCCGGTATGAGGGATCGGACACGACGCAGGCTGCCGCCGCGCGCGCGGCGACGCTACCCCTGGGTGCGCCCGACGAGATCATCTTGGTCGTCGAAGACGAAGCGCAGGTTCGGCACATGTCCGTCGATGCACTGCGGGAACTCGGTTACACCGTAATCCAGGCTGCGACGCCGAACGAGGCGCTGCAGCAACTGGCGATGCAACCGCGCGTCTCCTTGCTGTTCACAGACATAGTCATGCCCGACATGACCGGTCGGCAGTTGGCCGAGAAGGCGTGCGAACAACGTCCGGGCCTCAAGGTTCTCTACACGACCGGATATACGCGCAACGCCGTAGTCCACAACGGCGTCCTCGACTCCGGGACGGCGTTCCTAGCGAAGCCATTCACGATTACCGAGTTGGCGAGCAAAATCCGACAGGTGCTAGACGATGAGACAGCGTTTGAATCCCCGTCGATAGCGGGATGATCCTGTACCCATTGGCATCGCCTGCGCGTTGAAGACGGCAGCCAGATGATCCTCAATCTCTTGAGACGAATATGAAATTTTTAGACGCCAACGATCGGCAACGTCGCGACCGACCAGTATGATGAACAGCCAACCTGATACGCACGACCATCCTCGCCCGCACAGCGACCGGATCGCACGGATGGTCCTCGATAGTGCTACCGATTTCGCGATCATCTCGCTCGACCTCGTTGGCAATGTCACCAGCTGGAACCCTGGCGCCGAGCAGCTGCTTGGCTGGACAGAAAGCGAGATTGTCGGGCGCAATGCCTGCATGTTTTTTACCGAAGAGGACCAGGCGCGAGATATTTGCGAGCTGGAAATGGCGGTCGCCGCGCGGGAGGGCCGCGCCGAGGATGAACGGTGGCATCTAAAGAAAGGCGGCGGTCGCCTGTGGGCCTCGGGTCTGATGATGCGGTTCGACGACCAAGACAGCGGCCAGCATATCGGCTACATAAAGATCCTGCGCGATCGCACGCGCCAGCATGAGGCCGAACAACGCTTGCGAGCAAGCCAGCAACATCTTCAGACCGCGCTGACCGCCGGCAAGCTCGGCACGTGGGAACTGGATCTGAAAAAGAAGGCGCTCGTCTGCTCGGACAGCTGCAAAGTCAATTTCGGCCGCGGCGCCGAGGACGCATTCGGATATGTCGATCTGCTTTCAGCGATCCACGCCTACGACCTTGAACGGATGCGCAGGGATGTGGCGAGCGCGGTCGAGACACATGAACCCTGCGACGGCGAATATCGGACGGTGTGGCCAGACGGTTCGGTACACACGCTGCATGTCCGTGGCATTGTCCAATATGATTTGTCAGGTGCGCCCGATCTGATTGCGGGTGTAATCGCTGACGTGTCGCAGCATGCGCGTGACCAGGAGGCTCTTCACCAGCTCAACCGAGACCTTGAGCATGCCGTCGATGTTCGTACATCCGAGCTGAGCCGTGCCAACGAGAAGTTACGCGCTGAAATGCTGCAGCGGCAGCATACCGAGGAAAGCCTGCGTCAGGCACAGAAGATGGAAGCCGTCGGGCAGCTCACAGGCGGCGTCGCGCACGATTTCAACAATTTGCTGACAATCATCCGCGGCAGCATCGATTTGCTCAAACGCCCCGATCTGTCCGAGGAGAAACGCGAGCGCTACCTGACCGCCATATCGGATACCGCAGACCGCGCAACCACGCTAACCAGTCAGTTGCTGGCTTTCGCAAGACGGCAGCCGCTCAACCCCGAGATCTACGACCCCGGCGACCGCCTCGAGGGCGTTTGCGAGATGCTGCGCAGCACGGTCGGGGCGCGAACGCGGATAATCGTCGACCGCGCACCTGACGTGTGGCCGGTCAAGGTGGATGCGAGCCAGTTCGAGACCGCCATTCTCAACATGACGGTGAACGCCCGCGATGCGATGCCCGACGGCGGCCTGATCACCATTCGCGTGCAAAATGCAGTGGCCATAGAGGCTCGTCGCGGCCATCCCGCAATCGACGGCGAGTACGTCGCGCTCTCGATCGCCGACACAGGAGCCGGCATTCCGGACGAGCTGGTCGAACGCATATTCGAACCATTCTTCACCACCAAGGCGATCGGCAAGGGCACGGGCCTGGGGCTCAGCCAGGTCATTGGGTTCGCCAAGCAATCGGGTGGCGACGTCGCGGTGGAAAGCACGGTCGGCGTCGGGACCAGGCTCACCCTCTATCTACCCCGCTCGCATGATGCCGAGATTCACGTCGCGACGCCCATGGTTGATAGCGAACAGGTCGACATCGCTCAGGGCTGTGTCCTGGTCGTCGAAGACAATCAGCAAGTCGGCGATTTCGCGACCACGATGATCGAGGAGATCGGCTATTCGACCGTCTGGGCGACGCACGCGCAGGCGGCGCTCGAGCTGATCGCGGAAAACCCGAAGCGCTTCGACCTTGTGTTTTCCGACGTGATGATGCCCGGGATCAGCGGGATCGAGCTGGCGCAGCGGCTTCGCGAGGCCAATCCCACGCTGCCGGTCATCCTCACCAGTGGATACAGCCACGTACTTGCCGAGGAAGGCAATCACGGCTTTGAGCTGTTGCGCAAGCCCTATACCGTCGACCGATTGTCGACGGCGCTGCGGAGAGCTATCGCAGCGGCGAGGCAGAAAGTCTCGCTTGCAAACGATTGAGACCTGGAAGCTCGCCCGACGGCTTGATTCTCGGTCACAGGCTGATCGGAGGTCGGTTCAGCGATATCGCGACCAGCGGCTGTCGATCTTCGCGACGGCTCGCTCCAAGCTTGGTTTTGGCTGCGTCGAAAACGTCGGCCATGGTGCTCCACGTCGTGCGCTTCGCGTAACGAGAGGAGCAGGTTAGGCCTCCGTCGATATCATGAAGGGTTCGGTGCCTATCCGTGCTATCGCTGCTTCGGCACACCGTCATTCATGGCGTAGGGATGATCTGGTGCGCCGAGTTTCTGCCGGGGAAGGCTTTCGCACCGCGAGCCTCCGGTCTCCGAAGGCTTCGGCCATGGAATTATTTACGCCCGTCCACTCCGAGGCTGCAAGCAGCCTCGCGACCGCCTTGGTCGCCTCCTCGCAGGCCCCGCTTCTGCTGCTTGACGCCAATCTCATCGTTTTAGGCGCGAGCACATCGTTCTGCGCAGCGTTTCAGCTTGATCCGTTGACGATCACCGGCGGTGCGCTTGGCGCGCTCGGGGCCGGGGAGTGGAACGGGCGACAGCTCAACTCACTGCTATTGGCGACGGTCGCGGGCGATGCTGCAATCGATGCGTACGAGATGGACCTCGTGCGCGAGGGAAAGCCGTCGCTACGGCTGGTGCTCAACGCCCACAAACTTGAGTATGCCGATGCTGCAAACATCCGCATCGTGCTAGCGGCTACGGACGTTACCGCTGCCCGGCTAGCCGAAAAGCTCAAGGATGACTTGGTCCGCGAGAAGCAGATCCTTCTGCAGGAACTTCAGCACCGCGTGGCGAACAGCCTCCAGATCATCGCTAGCGTCCTGCTGCAGAGCGCCCGCAAGGTTCAGTCGGAAGAGACACGGACCCATCTTAACGACGCCCATCACCGCGTAATGTCGATCGCGACGCTCCAGCAACAGCTTGCGACTTCGCGGATCGGCGAGGTAGAACTGCGCTCCTACTTCGCGAATTTGTGCCGCAGCATCGGTGCCTCGATGATCAGCGACCACGATCGCATCTCGCTGGTGACCACCGTCGACGAAAGCAAGACCAGCGCGGATGTCTCCGTCAGCCTCGGCTTGATCGTCACAGAACTTGTGATCAACGCGTTGAAGCATGCCTTTCCGGGTCACGCGCAGGTCGGCAAGATCACCGTCGATTACCGGGCGGACGGTACGTCCTGGACGATGACGGTCGGCGATAACGGCGTCGGCATGCCAGCCGACCACGCCCGCACGAAACCGGGTCTAGGAACCGGAATCGTCGACGCCTTGAGCAGGCAGCTAGACGCGAGCGTCGACGTTGCCGACGCGGCGCCGGGGACGACCGTCTCGATCATTCACCGACGCTAAGCGGTGCGCGTAGCCTGAACGCCGGCTACCGGCCGGCAGGATAGCAGCCAGTTTGCTTGGGTGCCGGCGAGATTACCAGTTGTCAAACTCGCAGCCGCGTCCGGTAACAGGACGGCCGAACGCGGCGTCGATCAATAAGGAAAACGTCATGCCGACCGTACGCCCTGCCGAAACGCACGACATGCCACAGATCATGGCCTTCGACTCGCTGCCGGGGGACCGGATTGTCGAGATAATCGAGCGACATATGCTGGTCGGCGAGATCGATGGCGTGGTGAAGGGCTATGTGTCGTGGAAGACCGGCGGATGCATCGGCAAGGATTATATCAATAAGCTCGTCATCAACGCCGACAGTCGCCGCCGCGGCATGGCACGGCTGCTTCTTGCCAGGCTAAGTTCGACATTGTCGGGAAGGGTGTTCATCTCCGCCCCGGTCGGGAATCGGGCAGCACTCAAGCTGCTTGAGCGAACGGGTTGGATGAAGGCAGGCGAGATTATCGGCGCGTCACCGACAGACGAGGCCATTGTCTTCTTTTACCGCGATATGGCGGCTGGGTCGCAGACCGTTAGCGATCCGATCGCGCGTTTGGCCTCCTAGCGAAGCGTTCGCTTGTACGGTTCGGCGCGACACTGGACGGCGAACGGCCTGGTGCGCCGCTGCATGGATGAAGTCGGTTCTACGAACAAACTGGTCGCCGACATCGCTCGCTCGTTTCCGCGAACCGCCCTTCTCCACCGAAGCGTCTGGTCAGCGACTGTACCAGGGTTATCGGGACATCCAACGTCCCCATACCCAAGCCGGTTCGAATTGGTGAAAGCGAATGCCCTAGGGACCTTCGAAAGAGCGGATGATGGCGCCACCGTTGCATAGCGACCGCGGCCATCGTGCGATACCGGTGGTTGGATCCAAGCGCGGCCGGAGGTCGAGAAGATGTTTAGCGGAACTTGGCGAGCCATCGCGCGTCTCGATGACGTCCGTCGTAGAATGGGCATGGAGAGGCAAAAAATAACAGCCAATGGGCACATCGATCCCTTGGGCAGAAGATGCTCAGCTCACTGAGTTCACTACCAAAACCGATTTTGTCGGACCGCTTCGAGAATGCGTGCAGCAATACAGCCTAATGGTCCCTGCTACGCGGGAAAATGCCTTGGTAATAGCAGACGCACGGGTCTGTCTTCCCGGTCGGCGCCCTACCAAGATACTCGAACGGCCCGAGCTCGAGGCCCTGCTGGATCTTGTCGATCTCAGGCTGATTGCATCGCAGGCGTTCGGCGCATGTATCAAAGAGCGTAATCCGGACCGGCCTGCGCGGTTAGCAAAGCCATCGGCTTGGTAGATCGCGTCAATGCCCGATCGAGAGGCGGTTTCCCCGAGCTTCTTGCTTTGCCGTCGTCGGGATCACGCACCATGACAGGGATGCTGTTTCGGCATCGGGACACAGACCAAAAACGGGGTCGGGCTCGTAACCATGCTGATGGCGGCGACAACGACCGACCGCGATGACGTCCGGCTGGTCTCCGTTGCGTACCAGGGGCGTACCCTACGGACCGTTGAATCGACCGCGGCACCAACGCCTATTGTTTCGCCGAATCGACCATCGCGATGGGTAGGCCGGCTCGGTTGCTGCGGCCCTAAACCGATCAAGAGGCTTACCGCGTGCGGGCGCGGTTGACGCGGCTGATGCCAAAAGAAGAAGGCGGCGGGCTAAAACGCTTTACGCGGCGTAGGCTGTTTGCGGGTAAGCCATGGCAGCCAGCCGGCCTCTGATGATTTCCTCCGCCTCAGAGACTATCCGCATGATGAGATCCTGACAGGATGGGACATCGTGAATCAGACCTTGGATCTGGCCCGCCCAGATCAAACCGGCGTCAAGGTCGCCGGTCTCGAGGGCTGTCCGGCCGAGCGCGCCACTGACGAGCGGCCTGAGATCGCTGAAGACCGCTTCTGCTTGTTTGGAAATCTCCACGATGCGATCAGAGATACTGTTTTTCGCCACACGGCCGGTATTGTGGAATCGACGGAATATAAGGTTTGTCGCCCGTTCATCATTATTGACGATAAACTGCTTCACGAAATCGTGAATCGGCGCTTCGCGAGTGGCGCAGAAGCGTGTTCCCATGTTGATTCCCTCGGCACCCAAGGACAAGGCAGCGGCAAGGCCGCGGCCATCGCCGAAACCGCCACTCGCGATGATCGGAATCCTCACCTTGTCGGCGGTGGCGGGGATCAGGATCAGTCCCGGGATATCGTCCTCGCCCGGATGACCTGCGCATTCAAAACCGTCGATCGAGATCACGTCGACGCCCATACGCTCCGCAGACAGTGCGTGCCTCACAGCTGTGCATTTATGCAGCACGGTGATGCCATGCGCCTTGAAATCATCGACATGCTCTTGAGGCTTATGCCCTGCAGTCTCGACGATCGTAACGCCGCTTTCAATGATGGCGCGCCGATATTCAGCATATGGTGGCGGCGTCACCGAGGGCAGGATCGTGAGATTTACGCCGAACGGCTTTTCTGTCAAAGCACGACAGCGATCAATCTCACGCCGCAGATCATCGGGCGTCGGCTGCGTCAACGCCGTCAAGATGCCCAACCCGCCGGCGTTCGACACCGCGGACGCAAGTTCAGCGCGCCCCACCCACATCATCCCGCCTTGCACGATGGGATGTTCGATCCCGAGCAGATCCGTAATACGCGTCTTCAGCGACATTAGAGCACCTTGAAATCAGGGGAGCGTTTGGCAAAATAGGCCGCAAGGCCTTCGCGGCATTCGGACGTTCCCGCAGCCTCGCCTATCGCGCGCACCTCGCGTTTGAGCTGCGTTTCGAAGCCGCTTGAGAAGCTTTCCAGCAGGAGCGCGCGAGCCGCTCCGGAGGCAGCGACCGGAGCGGCTGCCAGCAGCGCCGCAGACGCTTTGCCTTCTTCAAGCAACTGTGCGTCATCGACCAGGCGCGTGACCATGCCGATCGCTGCGGCTTCTTCGGCCTTGATGCGTCGATTGGTGAGAATGATGTCCTGCGCCTTGCGCAGCCCGACCAGGCGGGGAAGGATCCAGCTCATACCTCCGTCTGGGGTAAGGCCGAGCGTGCCGTACGCGGCGGTGAAATGGGCCGAACGGGCGGCGAGCACGATGTCGCCGCTGATCGCAAGGCTCAGGCCCGCCCCCGCAGCGGGGCCGTTGACCAGCACTAGGAACGGCTTCGCCATGCGAGCGAACCGCGCCAATGCCGTGTGCAGCGTTTCCGCAAGCTCACCTATCAGGGCAGATGCCTTGTCACCTGCCCCATAGAATAGCTGCACGTCGCCACCCGCGCAGAAGAGCCTGCCTGCACCTGTCAGCACGACGCAGCGGATAGCGGCATCCGTCTGACACCGGATCGAAGCATCTACAAGCGCGCGGGCCATCGGCAGATCGATGGAGTTGCCAGCGTGCGGGCGGTTGAGCGTGAGCCAAGCGATATCGTCGACAATGTCGATCAGCAGGGGACTATCGCTCATAACGTCTTCCATATCTTCATGTTCACGCAAATCGCCTTAAAGGCATTCGATGATCGTGACGTTGGCGATACCGCCGCCCTCGCACATCACCTGCAGGCCATAACGCCCGCGGCGCTCCTCCAGCGCGTGAAGCAACGTCGTCATCAGCTTGGTCCCGGTGGCGCCGAGCGGATGGCCGAGCGAGATTGCGCCGCCGTTGACGTTGACCTTCGCCGGATCGGCGCCGAGCGCCTTCAGCCACGCCATCGGAATTGACGCGAAGGCTTCGTTGACCTCGAAGAGATCGATGTCGGCGATCGAAAGACCGGCGCGCGCGAGCGCCTTGCGGGTGGCGGGAATTGGCTCCTCCAGCATGATCACGGGATCACCGGCGGTGACGGTGAGGTTCGCGATCCGCGCCCGGGGCGTGAGGCCGAAGCGCTTAACCGCCGCCTCGCTCGCGACGAGCACGCCCGAGGCGCCATCGGTCACTTGGCTAGCGTTGGCAGCAGTGATCGATCCACCCTCCTGCAACGTTCGGACGCTGGCCATGCGCTCCATGGAGGCATCGAAGCGTACGCCCTCGTCCTGCGTCACGGAGCCCGCTGCGGTGGCGACCGCAACGATCTCCTTAGCGAAGGCCCCGCGCTCGATCGCGGCGGCGGCGTTGCGGTGGCTTTGCAGCGCGAAACTATCCATGTCTTCCCGGCTAAAGCCATATTTATTGGCGATCGTCTGCGCGCCGTTGAACTGGCTAAATTCGGCGACGCCGAAGCGGTTGCGGATGCTGGCCGGCCACGGCCCCTCGCCGAGCCCTGCCTGGGCATGAAACGAACGGTTTGTTCCCATCGGCACGCGCGTCATGCTTTCCGCGCCTGCCGCGATCACCAAATCCTGGGTGCCGGACATGATCGCCTGCGCCGCGAAGTGCAGCGCCTGCTGGGATGAGCCACACTGGCGATCGATCGTCACCGCGGGTACGCTTTCAGGGAGCGACGAGGCAAGAACGATGTTGCGGCCGAACGCGAATGATTGCTCGCCCGCCTGGCTGACGCAGCCGACGATGACATCCTCGATCGCCGCCGGATCGACGCCGCTGCGTTCAACCAATGCGTTCAGCACGGTTGCGCCCAGATCCGCGGGATGCACCTCGGCCAGCGCGCCGTTGCGCTTGCCGCCAGCGGTGCGCGCCGCCGCCACGATGAAGGCATCGGTCATATCACTCTCCAGAAAACGATTGCGTGAAAACAGCGGGACAGACCAGTCAGCGCGGCGCCATGCGGATCGCGCCATCTAGCCGGATGACCTCACCGTTGAGCATCGGATTAGCCAGGATCGAACCAACCAGCTGCGCATATTCTTCGGGCCGTCCGAGGCGGCTCGGGTGCGGCACCTGCGTGCCGAGCGAATCCTGCGCCGCCTGCGGCAGGCCCATCAGCATCGGCGTGAGGAAGATGCCGGGTGCGATCGTCATCACCCGAATGCGATGCTGCGCCAGATCGCGCGCTGCCGACAGTGTAAGACCAACCACGCCGCCCTTTGACGAGGCATAGGCCGCCTGGTCGATCTGCCCGTCATAGGCGGCGACCGAGGCGGTGTTGACGATCACGCCGGCTTCCTCGCCCTTGATCCCCGCCGCGATCAGCCGCGCAGCGAATTTCGAGATCATGTTGAACGTGCCGACCAGATTGATCTCGATCGCGCGGCGATAAGCGTCGAGCGAATGAGGCACGCCATGCTTGTCAACGACCCGGCCGACGGGGGCGATGCCGGCGCAATTGACCAGCACGCGCGCCGGCCCTTGAGTGGCCTCCGCGTCCGCCAGCGCCGTGGCGACGCTCGCGTCATCGCTGACGTCGACGCGCAGGAACTTGCCGCCGATCGCGTGCGCCGTCGCCTCGCCTACCTCGGCGTTGAGATCGAACACCGTGACCTGCGCGCCGCCATCGGCCAGCAGCTTCGCGGTCGCGCCGCCAAGGCCGGACGCGCCGCCCGTGACGATTGCGGCTGCTCCATTGACGTCCATAAAATCATAACTCCCGTTCGTATTCCGATGGTGGCGCTACAAGGCGCGGGCGATCACCATGCGCTGGATATCGGACGTGCCCTCGTAAATCTGGCAAACCCGGACATCGCGATAAATCTTAGCCAGACCATATTCCTCCAGATAGCCATATCCGCCGAGCGTCTGGATCGCGCCCGAGCAGACCGCCTCGGCCATCTCCGAAGCGAACAATTTGGCCATGGAGGCTTCGGTCAGGCACGGCACGCCGCTGTCCTTAATCGCTGCGGCATGGAGGACGAGCTGGCGCGCCGCCTCCAGCCGCGTCGCGAGATCCGCCAAACGGAAGCCCACCGCCTGATGCGCGATGATCGGCTGGCCCATCGATTGGCGATCCTTGGCATAGCCCACAGCGATCTCAAGTGCGGCCTGCGCCATACCTACGCACTGCGCGGCGATCCCAATCCGGCCCGCTTCCAAGTTTGACAGCGCGATGCGATAGCCTTCACCTTGGGCTCCGAACAAGGCATCCTCCGCAACGACGATGTCATCGAAGCGCAACGCACACGTGTCCGAAGCGCCCTGCCCCAGCTTATGCTCGACCTTGTCGACGACATATCCGGGGGTGTTTGTGGGAATGAGAAAGGCGGAGATACCGCGCTTTCCCGCCGCCGGATCGGTGACCGCGAAAACCATCGTGACGCCTGCGATTTGGCCCGATGTTATGAATTGCTTGGCGCCATTGATCCGCCAGCCGTCGCCGGTGCGCTCGGCACGGGTGCGAAGCGCGGAGGCATCGGAGCCCGCTTCGCTTTCCGTGAGGGCGAACGCGCCGATCATGCGGCCGGCGATCAGATCCGGCAGGTAGCGCGCGCGCTGCGCCTCCGTTCCGTAGCGCAAAATGCCGGTGACGAGCAGGCTGTTCTGGATTGAAACGATCGTCGACAGCGCGCCATCAGCGGCGGCAAGCTCGATCAGCGAAAGCGCATAGGCGATCGTGTCGGCTTCCGCGCCGCCATAGGATTCGGGCGCGCTCATTCCCATCAGGCCGAGCTCGGACAGTTCCGAAAAGACCCAGTCCGGATAGCCGCCCTTCGCCTCGAACTCGGAAGAGAGCGGACGGATCCGGTCCTGCGACCAGGCGCGGACCGCGTCGCGGATCGCCACATGTGTTTCGGAAAAGAGCATGACCCTCAATCTGCTAGAGCGTACGGGCGATCATCGATTTCATGATCTCGTTGGTGCCGCCGTAGATCCGCTGGATCCGGGCATCGCGCCACATCCGGGCGATCGGATATTCATTCATATAGCCATAGCCGCCAAACAGCTGGACGCATTCGTCGATCAGCCGTCCCTGCGCTTCGGTCACCCAATATTTAGCCATGGCGGCGCGGGCGGCATCAAGCTTGCCCTCAAGTAGCAGCCTCAGGCAATCATCGCAGAATACCCGCGCAATGACCGCTTCGCTCTTGCATTCGGCCAGCTTGAACTGTGTGTTCTGGAAGGACAGCAAAGGCTGCCCGAACGCCTTGCGGTCCTTGACGTAAGGGATCGTCTCGGCAAGCGCGCGTTCCATTACGGCGACGCCCTGCAACGCGATTGTCAATCGTTCCTTGGCAAGTTCGGTGCTGAGCTGGATAAAACCCCTGCCCTCTTCCAGGCCGAGCAGATTTTCCGCCGGTACCCGCACGTCATCGAAAAAGAGCTCGGATGTATCCTGCGCCTCGCACCCCACCTTGTCGAGATTTCGCCCACGCCGGAAGCCCTCAGTCCCGTCCGTTTCAATGAAGAACAGTGACAGGCCCTTTGCGCCCGCCGCCGGATCGGTCTTGGTGACAACGCAGATCAGGTTGGCAAGTTGGCCGTTCGAGATAAACGTCTTCGATCCGTTGATCTCATATTGGTTGCCGACCTGGCGAGCGGTGGTCTTGATCGCGGCAAGATCCGAGCCGGTGCCCGGTTCGGTCATTGCAATGGCGGTGATGAACTCGGCCGTCGCCATCTTCGGAAGCCAGCGGCTCTTCTGTTCCTCGGTGCCATATGCCAATATGTACGGCGCAACGATCCCGTTGTGCAGACCGATCGCGAAGCCATCGACGCCGCGGCGCATCACTGCTTCGGACAGCACCACCTCGTGCCGGAAATCGCCGCCAGCGCCGCCATATTTCTCCGGGATCGAGGCGCACAACAGACCGTGGCGTCCGGCAGCTTCCCACAATTCGCGATCGACCTGGTGCTGGCGCCGCCACTTCTCGTTCTGCCCGGGCGTGGCATATTGTTCGAAGAACCGCTCGACCGTGTCGGCGAATAGGACAACCTCCTCCTCGCGCATGAAGGCGGGGCGCTCGACACCAAGACCGTCCATTCCAGCTTATCCTCTCCGACAGCGCGCACTTCGCTTCGTGACGAAGGCGGTGAGCGTCTTGCAAGACCAGCCCCTTGCCGACCTATGCCATTGCTATTATCAAGCTAACGGCCGGTTGAAAATGTAGCAAGTGGCGGAGAGCGATCAATTGTGATTATGCCAGCCGAGTCCCAGACACCCGAGTCCGGCATATTCCGCCGCAGGATTATCGTCGATGCGACGGCGAACGCCGTCCATGGTGGCGTCGAGGACGATTTCCATCATTATGAGATCTGCCTGGAACATGACGGCAGCGCTGTGACCTCCGTAACCGCGAAATCGATCCGCACGCCGTTCACGACATGCGCTGAGGCTGGCAATCAGCTCGCGCTGCTAAACGGGCATCGGATCAGTACCCGGCCATCAGGGCTGCCCGATGCGCACCACCAATGCACGCATATGTTCGAACTCGCGGTCGTCGCGCTGGCGCAAGCCGTGCGGGGCGGCCGGCGGCAATATGACATTGCGGTGCCGCTTCGCGCGCTCGGCGGCCACGGTTCGGCGACGCTTCACCGGGACGGTATCTTGCTGTTCGCCTGGACGTTGGACGGCGATCTGGTGACGACGCCGCCGCCCTACGCCGGCCAAAATGTGCGCGGGCTGGTGCGCTGGGCGGAAGTGGAATGCGACGATGAAACGCTTGAGGCCGTGCGGGTCCTTCGCCGCGGAATTCACGTTTCGAGCGGGAGATCGGTACCGCCTGATCTCTATGTCGATGCAGCGGACGTGACGCTGGCGCGGGGCGCTTGCTACGTCTTCCAACCGGTTCGCGTCGAACGCGGGATGGGTGGCCTAGATAACCGACGCGATTTCTCGGCCGATAGCACAGCACTTCTGCGCGATTTCGCGATCGGGCGACAGGGAGACGGCACGTGAGCGACCCAATCATCACCAGCCTCGATGACGGCATACTCACGATCACGCTCAATAATCCCGACGTCCGCAACGCCTTCACTCAGGCGATGGGCAACGCGCTGATCGGTGCGCTGCGCGATGCCGCTATCGATCCCGGCGTTCGGGCGCTGATCTTCACGGGCGCCGGCGATGCCTTCTGCGCCGGCGCCGACGTCCGCAGCCTTGGTACGGTGGATCCCGGCGACAAGATCGCCGTCCGATGGGGAAAGGAACCCATCTGGGCAGGGATGGAGCAGCGCAGCTTGCGCGTGAAGTCGAATGGCGAGATCACGACATTGCTACATACGATGGGCAAGCCGACGATCGCGATGGTGCGCGGGCCCGCGGCCGGAGCTGGAATTGCTATGGCCGCCGCCTGTGATTTCCGTTTCGCATCCGATACGACGTTTTTTACCACGGCGTTTGCCAGGATCGGCACATCCGGTGATCTCGGCTCGGGCTATTATCTCACGAAGCTGCTCGGGCCGACCAAGGCGCGCGAACTGATGTTCCTGTCCGAGAAGGTGGGCGCGGCCGAGGCGCTGGCGATCGGATTGGTCAGCAAGGTCGTGGCCGATGATCAACTGGAGGCGGAGACGCGCGCCTTTGCCCGTCGCCTCGCCGACGGACCACCGATCGCATTGCGCTATATCAAGAAGAACCTGCTCGCGGCAGAGGCGATCAACATGGACCATTATCTGGAGAGCGAGGCGCGAAACATGACCCGCTGCTTCCAAACGGAGGACTCGAAAGAAGCAATCGTCGCGTTTACAGAAAAGCGTTCGCCGCGCTTTGCTGGACGATAAGGCGATGATCATCGAGGAACGCAATTACGCGTTTGCGCCAGCCGATCTCGGGCGCTTCCTGACCGTGTACGAACAGGAAGGCGTCCACATCCACACGCGAATCCTGGGCACGCTCATTGGCTATTTCAGGACCGAAGTAGGCGACGATCTGAACGAGGTCGTCCACTGGTGGCGATTCGAGAATTACGAAGATCGTGCGCAGCGTCGCGCGGCGCTGTGGACCGATGACGCATGGCTGGAATTTGCCGCGCGCTGCCCCGCGCCGGTGCACATGCGCAACCGGCTCCTCACCCCGACCGCGTTTTCCCCGTTGCTCTGAGTGTAAGGACATTTCCATGGGCAAGTGGCTCAAGACAACCGAAACGATCCGCTTCGAGGTGGATAACAAGATCGCGCGGATCACGCTCAACCGCCCAGAAAAGCGCAACGCGCTCAACCAGCGGGCGCTGCAGGAGCTTCGCGACGCGCTACTCGAGGCGGACGATCTGACCAGCGTTCACTGCATCATCCTCAGCGGTGAAGGCCGCGATTTCTGTGCGGGTTGGGACCTGACCAGCGGTGAGGTGAGCCCGGTCAAGGAGACCGCCGAAGCGTTGGAGGCGATGCCCGACTACCGCAGCCAGACGGCGACGTTGGACGACGACAGCTGGCAGCTCGAACGGATGCTTGAGCTGCGGATGGTGCTGTTCGACATCCACAAGCCAGTGATTGCCAAGGTACACGGCAATTGCCTCGCCAACGGCACAGACATCGCATTGCTTGCCGATCTGGTCGTCGTCGCGCACGATGCGCGTATCGGCTATCCGCCGGTGCGCGCGCAGGGCTCGCCGCCCAGCCATATGTGGCTTTACCATATGGGGCCGCAATGGGCGAAGCGGATGCTGCTGACCGGCGATCTGCTGCGCGGGCGCGATGCGGCGCGCGTCGGCCTTGCATTGGAGTCGGTGCCCGCTGCCAGGCTCGACGCGCATGTCGATGCGCTGGCCACGCGCATCGCCGCGATCGCGCCC
This sequence comes from uncultured Sphingomonadaceae bacterium, assembly GCA_964242855.1. Classification (GTDB taxonomy): domain Bacteria; phylum Pseudomonadota; class Alphaproteobacteria; order Sphingomonadales; family Sphingomonadaceae; genus Solisphingomonas. The sequence continues at coordinate 15,046 of CAXTBZ010000022.1, read as the reverse complement.
GATCTGCTCGCCTGCAACAAAAGGATCGTCAATCTCGGGCTGGAATTGATGGGGGCCAAGACGCTGCAGCGGTTGGCGAGCGAGAATGACGCGCGCGGCCACCTCTCCGCCGGGCGGATGCAGTTCCGCCGCTCGATCGAAGAGCTCGGGCTGAAGGACGCGGTGCGCCGCCGTGACGCGGCGTTCGGCGACGGCGAAGTGGCGATCCAGCCCTACGACGACTGATCGGCGCGCCTCACCAGCCGCTTGAGCAGAGTGCGGAGCTGCTGCGCCTCGTCATAATCGAAGCGCTCCAGCAAGCTCTGCTCGGCATCCTTTCCGATCGCCAAAAGCTCGAGCATCAGCCGGTTGCCGGCGGCGGTGAGCGACAGCACGGCATCGTCGCCCTCGCCCGCAATCAGTCCGCGATCGATTAGATCGCGCCTGGCCTGCGGCTTGAACTCCCGATCGTATAGTTGCGCCAAATCATCGAGCTGCTCGGCAGTCCGCGGCTCGCCCGCGCCCAACGCGGCCAGCGCGAAATATTGATCGAGGGTGATCGATAGCCGCTTCAGCTCCGAACGAATATCCTCGAACAGGCGGAACTGCGCCTTGGGCAGCAGGAAGCCGAGGAAATCGCGTGCGAAGCTGCCGTCCCCCGCATCGGCGGCGGGCAGATCGCGGCGATCCTCCTTCTTCGCGACGACGCTGTATTTGCCGCGGTGAAACAGCAAAGGCGCGCGATCGAAATGTTCGAAAGCGACGACTTCGCCGACGAAGATCTCATGGTCGCCGCCCTCATAGCGAAACGCCGTCCGGCACTGGAAGCGGGCGGCGCAGCCCTTCAGCAGCGGCACGTCCCCCGCCCCGCGCGCGATATCGAGGCCGGCGAACTTATCGGCCCCGCTCTTGGAGAAAAGGTTCGACAGCGGCTCCTGATCGACTGCCAGGATATGCACCGCGAAATGCTCGGCTGCGGCAAAGGCGGGTTGACTGTGCGAGCTCTTGGCGAGGCTCCACAGCACCATCGGCGGCGACAGCGACACCGAATTGAAGCTGTTCGCGGTCAGGCCGATGTCGTGTCCGTCCGCGTCCCGCGTGGTCACGATCGTGATCCCGGTGGCGAAGCAGCCGAGCGCCTCGCGCAGCTGGCGGGGGTTGATGGGATCGCTGCTCATTCTTTCTCTCCGCTGCCGACTCGGCTTCCATCAACCGAATCTATCAATCGCTCGATTTTCTGTATAGTGGGCGAAGACCAATGGCGGAATGACTGACGTGAAACGCTATCGTGTGATCCAATATGGAGCGGGAAATACGGGCAAGTTTGTGCTGCGCTCCATCCTAACCCACCCGGCGCTGGAGCTGGTCGGCTTGGGCGTGCATGGCCCATCGAAGGAAGGCGTCGACGCCGGCGCGCTGTGCCGCCTGCCGCCGACCGGCGTGCTGGCGACGCGCCACGTCGATGCGTTGCTGGCGATGGACGCGGATTGCGTGAGCTTCATGCCGACCGACCCGCACGCGGGCGACGTGGGCGAGGCGGGATCGCATTCGGCGGCCCTGTTCGATCTGCTCTGCGCCTTCCTCGCCAGCGGCAAGAACGTCATCGCAACCGCGCCCAACACGCTGGTCCATCCCCCATCGCTGGGCGAAGCGGCGCTCGGCCGCCTTGAAGCGGCATGTCGGGAGGGTGACACCAGCTTCCACTATGTCGGCGTCTCGCCGGGCTTCATGCCTGATCGGCTGATCCTCAACCTGACCGCCATCTCCAGCCGGATCGACGGCATCAGCGTGCAGGAGATGATGAACTATGGCGATTACGACGATCGGGCGATGCTGTTCGATTTCTACGGCTTCGGCCGCGATCCCGGCGCATTCGATCCGGAACCGCTCCGCCGCTCGTTCGGGCGGACGTTGGGTGGCTCGGTCGCGCTGGTCGCAGATGGGCTGGCGTTCGATCTCGACGACATCATCACCGACATTGCGGTCGCGACGACCGACCGGGATGTCGCGATCCGCACCGGGTCGGTGGCGGCGGGCACGATCGGCGCGCTCTGGATCAAGGCCTGGGGCATGGTCACCGGTACGCCCCGGATCAAGGTCGAGCATGTCACGCGCATCGACAACGCCATCGCGCCCGACTGGCCGCGGTTCGGCGCGGCCGATGGCGAAGAGGGCTATCGCATCCAGATCCACGGCGCGCCATCGATGAACGTCGATGTCACGCTAGGGGCCTTCGGGCGCAATCCGATGGCCGACGCCGGCTGGGCGGTCGGCGGCCATCTCTCCAATTCGATCGCGGGCTTATGCGAAGCCCCGGCCGGGGTGCGCAGCTTCATCGATCTGCCCGCCACCATGGGCCGCTGGCGCGTCAGCGCCTGATTCCGCCGATCGACCGCGGCCGGCGGGATCGGACGATCAGATGCCCCAGAGCGAAGCGGCCGTACCGCCGACCATTTTCTGCGCCTTCTCGGCGCCGAGCCGATCGAAGAAGGTTTTGGCGAGCTGCATCGATTCGCCGAACACGCCTTCGGGATGCGGATAGTCGATCGACCACATCACCTTGTCCGCGCCGATCCAGTCGATCACGTCGAGCACGACCGGATCGTCCATGAAGGTCGTCCAGCAATTGCGGTGCCAGTAATAGCTCGGCGCATGTTCCAGCTTGGGGGTCAGCGCGGTCGCATAATCGCGATAGATCTTGTCAGCACCGGTGATGGTCGAAGCCGCCCAAGACGAGCCGCCCTCGGTAAACACGATTTTCAAGTCGGGGAAGCGATCGAACAGGCCTGAGAAGACCAGCTGGCCGAACAGGGCGTTGAACGGCTGGAGATTGCGGTTGAGATTGGCGCCCAGCGCACCCGAGCCGGTAAATTCGATGCCGACGCCGATATGGATCGACAGCGGCAGGCCGGATTCGGCTATCGCCTCCCACATCGGCAGCATTTCCTTGCCGTTGTAGCGGATGCCGCGCGGCGCGGACGGAAGCTCGATCGCCTTAAAGCCGAGCGCCTTGAGCTTCTGGAGATAGTCGCGCGTCATCTCGGGCTTGAACAGCGTCGGCAGATAAGCGACCGGGAACAGCCGATCGGGCGCGGCCATCCGCCAATCGGCGAGCCATTCGTTGAACACGTCCATGCAGCGGAAGAAGAAATCCTTGTCCGCCATGCGGATCAGGCCGGCCGAGCGGCCATGGAACACGATCGAGGCATCGATGCCCTCGGCATCCATGTCCGCCAGACGCTTCGACACATCCCAGAAACCTTCGCGGCCTTCGGGAAATTCCATGTCGAAGCCCGGCGTTTCATAGGAAACGCCATCGACGCTCATGTGGAACAAGCCGCGTTCGTCCTGCGAGAACACGGGCGCGCGATCCTTGTCGGCGCCCTTCAGCCGATCCTCCCACAGATGCGGGACCTCCATCAGATGATCGTCGGACGATACGAAGCGCGTGCCCGCCGGCGGCGTCCACGCGCCTTTCGACAGTTCCCGGTGCTTGGGCCACGGCGTAGGCGACAGCTGGTTCATGACATCTTCTCCTCGAAGGACATTTCAGGACTTGCTAGAAAGTTTGGCGCGGAGCGCGGCGATAAGGTCGCGATGTTCGTCGCCCAGGAACAGGACGCTGTTGGCGAGCCGCTCGGCGTTGCGCGCCTGCTGCCGATCGAGATCGGCGGTCATCTCGATCGTCAGCTTAGCGATCGCCACCGCCTCGCGCGGCAAGCCCGCGAGCTTGCGGCAGAAGGCGCGGACGCGCTCCTCGAACACGTCATCGGCGTAGACATCGTGAACCAGACCCATCGCGAGCGCGCGCTCGGCGTTGACCTGCTCGCCGGCGAGTACCAGCCACCGCGCCCAATGCGGGCCGATCAAGCGCGTCAGCCGGCTCGTGCCGCCGGAGCCGGGGATGACGCCGATGTCGATCTCGGGCATCCCATAGCGCGCCGATGCCGCCGCCAGCCGGAAATCGCACGACAGCGACAGTTCGAAGCCGCCGCCAAGACAGGGGCCCTGGTGCGCGACCACGATCGGCTTTTCGACCGCCTCCATCTCGTCGAACATCGAATGGAAACTGCCCCGTCCCGAACGATACCAGGTGCGCGCGCGCGACGAGCTGCCCTCCGGATCTGGCATGCCGACGTTGGTGAGATCGGTGCCGGCCGAGAAATAACGCCCATCGGCGCGGATCAGCATCACGCGCAGATCGTCGCGCTCGCGCAGTTCGATCACGGCCTCGAACAGGCCATCGGCCATCGCGTTGGTGATGGCGTTGTATTTCTCGGGCCGATTGAGGACGACTTCCAGGATCCCGTCCGCATCGGACTTCAGTAATTGCGGATCGCTCATCGCCCTCTCCCTCAACTGCGCGTGCGCGGCATGCCGAGCGCGCTTTCGGCAATGATGCTGCGCTGGATCTCACTGGTGCCGCCGTAGATCGTCGCTTGTACGGCCTTGCGGCTTTCCAGTTCGATCACACCAAGATCGCTCATTTCCTGCCGCAGCGACCAAGGCGCGGTCAGCTCGGCTAATTCTGTCGAGCAGGTAACAAGCGCTTCCGAAGCGAACAACTTCGCCATCGGCCCGAAATACTTCTCGGTAGTACCCTCGGCAAAAGCCCAGACGGAGCGCCGGTCGAGCAGGTCCGCAACATGCATGCGCGTCTCTATCGCCGCAAGCCGCGCCCGTACCCTGGGTTTCTCGATCGGCACGCAACCATCGGCTCCGCGCGTACGCGCCCAGTTCAGTCCGTGCTTCATCATGTTGTGCAAGGCGCCAACGAAGAAATCGCCGCCGCTTTGCTCCAGCGCGAGCGCCGCGCCCATGACCCGTGCACCGCCATCGACCGCACCGACGCGGTAGCGGTCCGGCACGCGCATGCCGGTGTAATAGGTAATGTTGGTTCGCTCCGCGCCGAGCGTCTTGACCTCGTGGCATTCGTAGCCGGGTATATCTAGCGGCACTATGAACAGCGTCAGGCCGGCATGCTTGGCAAGGCTCACGTCGGTGCGCGCGATGAGCAGGCAATAATCCGCCAGATGGCCCTGGCTAGTGAACATCTTTTGCCCGTCGATGATCCAGTCGTCGCCGTCGCGGATCGCGCGGGTCTTCGCTGCGAAGATGTCCGATCCGCAGGACGGTTCGCTATAGCCGAGCGAGACGTTGGATGCGCCCGTAGCAAGCCGCGGCAGGATTTCGGCTTTTGCCTCGTTGGTGGCGAAATGGATCAGGATCTTGCCGACCATATGCGTCACTGTCGGAAGCACCTTGGGCCAGCCGAACTCGGTATAGACGGTTCGCAGCGCGGCCATCTCGTAAGGATCGCGACCCTCACCGCCATGCTCGGCGGGCCAGTCAGCGTAAAGAAAGCCCGCCTTGGCCAGGCTCTGGTTGAACGGATGATCGCCATCGTCGGTCTCGAAGGCGAAGCGCTCGAGTTCGGCGGTCATTCGATCAGCGAAGAAGGATCGCGCCGATGCGGCATAGGCATCGGCCTGCTCGCCGAACGCGAAGCTGATCGAACCATCGCCGACAGGTGCAGCATCGTCGGACCCGGTCCACAACCGATCCCCGAGCTGGTTCAGCACCTCCTCGGGGTCTCCGGCGAGCATCGATAGAGCGCGGCTGCGGCGAAAATAGATCTGGGCATCATATTCCATCGACATGCCGTAACCACCGAAGGCGCGCATTGCCTTGACGACAGCGGTATGAGTCGAACGGACCGCCCACCAATAGGCCATAGCGATCTGCGCCGCGGCGCTGCGTTCGGTCGCGGCCGGCGACGCCGCGCGCCACGTCAACAGACGCGCGCCATGGATATCGGTCGCCGCGTCGGCCAGCGGATGTGCGAGCCCTTGATAGCTCCCGATCGGCCGATCGAAAGCGGTGCGCTCCGTGGCGTAGGCCGCCGCATCCTCCAGCGCCTTGGCGCCCATCGCGGCCAACATCGCCGCGACCAATAGCATCCACTCCTCCTTGGCCATCGCCCAGATGCGGCGGGCGGCAGCGCCCTTGGCCAGGATGGTGCGGGTGCCTGCAGCAGGATCGTCGAGTTTCAAGCGCGCGAGTGGCAAGCCGCCCAGATTGGCGATTAGGTCGCGTTCGGCTTCCAAGGCCTGAAGGACCAGCGAGTCGCCGTCGAGCAGCAGGACTGCATGCGCGATCGCGCCAGCCGGCACGAGCTGCTCGACTTCTCTCTCCAGCGGCTGCAACGCAAGCGTGACGATCCGCCCTGCGGTGACTTGCGCAAGCCAATCCGTCGCCAGGCTGCCCCCCGCCTCGGCAAGCGCCCGCGCGGTCACGATCGATTCGATCACTGGCGCAGACGCCAAATGCCGACCGGCAGCCTCGGCAATCAGGATGGCATCGAACGTCCCCAGTCCGGCTCCGCCGGCGTCTTCGGGAACGCGCATGAGCGGCGTGCCGGCAGCGACGAGTTGCGTCCATAATGCGGGATCGAAGCCGAGCGCTTCCGCGGCGCGGATATGCGTCGAGGTGGATTCATTCTGGAACATCCGCAGGAAGCTTTCCTGCAGCATCTTCTGATCCTCGGAGAGATGCAAATTCATCGACTTTGCACCGTAACGCCGCAACGCATCGCTCTTCCTTAATCTCTGCCGCTGCGTTTCGTCATAGCGGCCTTCTTTCAACCTATCGCTTGTTCGAATCGAAAGCAACGGGCAAGCGAATTTATGATCGCGCACCGCTGCATGCTTGACCGTCCAAAGATTCGCGTTTACCTATCGCTTGATAGAAAATGAGCGGCAACGCCTCGTCTATGAGAGGTCAAAATTATGAAGCCATTCCTGTTCAGCTGCGACTCGCACATCAACGAGCCAAAAACCCTCTGGCTAGATAAGCTGCCGCCCTCGATGAAGGATCGTGGCCTGGCGACCAAGAAGGACGAAAAGTACTTTTATCTCGAGGCGAACGGCCAGACCCTGATGCGAATGCAGATCGCGGACGGCGTATCGGGCAATGAGAAGATCGGCCGGTACGAGATCGAGCCGCGCCTGAAGGACATGGCCGCCGACGGCGTCGATGCCGAGATCATCTTCCCCACAATGGGTCTCGTGATGAGCCGCCTGGGCGATCGCGATCTCGAAATGGCGTCCTGCGAGATCTACAATGACTGGTTGATGGGCCATTTCCGCAACCATCTCGATACGTTCGTGCCAGCCGCGATCCTGCCTGTGTCGTCGATTGAGGACACGGTAGCCGAACTGCGCCGATGTATCGCGCTCGGCTATACGAGCTCGATGATTCCAGCCGGGCTGCCCTCGGCGGCGCCCGCATACAATACCGAGGCATGGGACCCGTTGTGGGAGGTGGCTTCCGAAGCAGGCCATCCGCTAATCGTCCATGCAGGCACCGGCGTCAGCACCGTCAGCGAGCGCGGCCCCGGCGCGGCGCTGCTGAACTATATGTTCTCGGGCCGCGTTGCGATTGATTGCATCGCCTATCTGGTCGCCGGGGGCGGCCTCGACCGCTTTCCAAAGCTGACTGTCGCCACGATGGAAGCGGGCGCGTCATACCTCAACCAGCTCGCGGAGCTACTCGACGAAATCTATCCGGCGCATTTCCATTACGTCCGGCCCAAGCTTAGCCGCAAGCCGAGCGAGATCATCAGCCAGCAGGTCAAGGCCGCCTTCTCTCACGACCGCTCAGCGGTACGCCTGCGCGGCGTACTCGGTCACCAGACATTGATGTATGCCACCGATTATCCGCACCTCGAAGGCTCGTTTCCGCGTACCAAGGAGGTCATAGAGGAAAATTTCAGCGGCCTCGATGTCCCCGCTGACGAGATGGCCGATATCCTCGGCCTGACGGCGGCCCGGACATTCGGCCTCAAAAACCCGAAAGTTCTCGTCACCGCCTGATCCGAAATAGACGGCAGAACATAAATCGGAGAGTATTCTTGTCATCTCAAACGCTTCACGCCGGCCAAGGCGAGCGGCCCTATTTTGATCCGCAGATCGAAACCATGCCGCGGCAGCAACTCGAGCAATTGCAGCTAGAGCGACTGCTACCAACGATCCAGCTCGCTTATGAGCGCGCGCCGCTGATCAAGCGCAAATGGGACGAGGCCGGCGTCCACCCGCGCGACATCACGTCGCTCGCCGATTTCAGCCGGCTCGCGCCCTTCATCACCAAGGACGAGATCCGCGCTTATCGCGAGGAAACGGGAGATCCGTTCGGCGGCGTCCTGTGCGCCGACCCATCGGAGCTGCGCTGCATCCAGGGTACATCAGGCACCACCGGCGATCCGACGTTGATTTCGCGCCGCGATCTAAAAGCGCCGTTGATGGAATCGGGGCTGAGCCGAGATTTCTGGGATCATGGTCTTCGCCCCGGCGAATATGGCATCGTCATCAACACGACGATGCGTGGGTGCACGATGTCCCCGCTGGTCGAATTCGGGATGATCCCGATAGTCCTCGATCACGATCCGCGCGAAATTCCGCGGATGATCGAGCTTATCCGGCTCTATCGTCCAACGCTGTTGAGTATCCTCTCCAACCCTTTGCTGATGACGCTCGAACAGTTTGAGCGCGATACGGGCATGGATCTGGCTTCGGTGTTCGCGCCGATGAAGAGCATCCTGTGGGGCGGCGAGCCGCTGGGTCCGCGCGGCCGCAAGCTGACCGAGCGCTGGGGCATGAACATTCACGAGATCGTCTCGGTCGGTGACAGCTCCATCACGCTGGAATGCAGCTCGCACACCGGCGTCCATGCGTGGGAGGATGAGGTGCTGATCGAGCATCTCGATCCCCAGACACTTCAGCCCGCCGCCGACGGCACCTTCGGCGAGCTCGTGGTGACACCGCTTCAGAACAGCGTCGATCCGCTGGTCCGCTTTCGCAGCGAGGATCTCGTCTGGCTTACGCGCGAGCCATGCCAGTGCGGTCGCACGCACGTGCGTTACAAGGTGCAGGGGCGCGCGGGCGACGAGGTCGTCGTCAAAGGTCGTTACTTCTTGCCGCGCGACGTATGGCCCGCGATCGAGGCCGTTCCGGAAACAAGCGCCGCCTTGTTCCAGATCATCAAGCCGCAGCGCGAGATGGAGCGGCTGCGCTTGCGTGTCGGCTATGCCGAATCGCCCGATCTCGTCGATCTGCGCCAACGTGTGGAGTCTGAAGTCACCACGATGCTGGAAACGCCGTGCGAGGTCGAGCTCGTCGCCAACGACGACTTGTTGAAGCTCGGACCGCCCCACAAAATCCCTCGTATCGTCAAGGCCTGACGGGAGATGTCCGTGCTGAATACCCCTGCCCCCGTCGCACAGCTGCCGTCCCCGCCCTGGATGGTCGGCTGTCTCAGGATCGCGGGTCTCGCGCTGCCACATCCGATGAGCGCAAGAGACATCGCCGCCGACGTTCGCTTCGCCACCCGCCTGTTCGGCGAGATGGGGATCGGCGCTGGATCGACCGTATTGTTCGTATCGGCCTCGTCAGAATATGCGCAATTCTGGCCATATGAACAGGCGCTCGAGAATCTTGGAGCCTGCGTTGCCGTCGCCGACAATTCGCCATTTGATGCGGGCCGGTCCGAGATGTTCATGCGCCGGCTCGACATCGATCTCGCCTTCGGCATCGGGTTGAATGTCGTCGACGGCATGAAGATGATGGGCCTGGATGCGGCTACCGCGTTCAAACCTGCCAAGCTGATCTGTGTGCGCGCGGAGGCCGGCGATCAGCTCGCCTCACTCGGTTTCTCGCCGTGGCGGATGGTCGCCTTCGGACCGGCCTTCGCCTTCGTCGCACCGGACGGCACAACCTATTACGACCGGGAGGAATGGCTGCTGGAGGCACCGGCAGGCGAGCTGTTGATCTCCGCCAAGCAGGCGCGCGGCAATCCGCTCGTCCGCTTTCCGACGGGCGTCAAAGGCTCGATCGACGAAGCGGGCACGCTCCGCCTAGCCTGATCGGCGGCGCATCTCTCTACACATCTGGGGGAAATTGATTGTCCATCCGCGACAAGACCGCGATCGTCGGCGTCGGCGCAACCGACTATTACAAGCGCGGACAATCGGCGCCGCGCACGCTGAACGAGATGGTCGGCGAGGCGATCCTGAACGCGCTCGCTGACGCCGGCCTGACGATCAAGGATGTCGATGGCCTCGCTTATTATATGGGCGCCTTCTACGCCTCGACCGACCAACTCGCCGAGCAGATGGGCATCCCGGAAGTCCGCTACACCGCCACGTTGACCGGCGGCGGCGGCGGCTCGTCAGGGCATATCGGGCTGGCAGCGACGGCGATCGTGGCGGGCATGGCCGATGTCGTCGTATGTGTCGGCGCGATCCAGCAGACCAACCAGCGCTACGGGCAGATCATGGCTTCGCAGGCCGCCACGCCGGATAGCAGCTTCTATTCGTCGACGGGTCTTATCGGACCGGGCCACCTCTATTCGATGGTCGCGCGCCGCCATATGCATCTTTACGGCACCAAGCGCGAGCATTTCGCCGAGATCGCGATGACCCAGCGCGCGAATGCGCTGACCCATCCGCTTTCGATGATGAAGAAGCCCATGACGATCGACGATTATTTCAACTCTCGGATGATCGCCGATCCCTTGTGCCTTTTCGATTTCTGCTTGGAGAATGACGGCGCCGTCGCGTTCGTCGTCACCTCGGCCGAGCGCGCTAAGGATCTTCCGCAGCGGCCCGTCTATATCTCCGGCTCGGCGCACGGCGGTGCGGGTGCGTGGGGTCGGGCTATCGGATCGATGCAGATGCCAGACGACATCTTCGCCTCATCCGGCCACCGCTCGATTGCCGGGCGGCTGTACGATCAGGCAGGGATCGTCGTCTCGGATATCGACGTAGCGCTGCTCTACGACAATTTCACTTTCCTCGTGATCAATCAGCTCGAGGATTACGGTTTTTGCCCGATCGGCGAAGGCGGCCGCTTCGTCGCTGACGGCGCAATCCGGCGCGGTGGCGCGATTCCGGTCAATCCGCACGGGGGTCAGCTCTCGAACAGCTATCTCGTCGGCTCGACCACTTTGCGGGAGGGCGTCGAGCAGATGCGCGGCACCGCCGCCAACCAGATCGCCGACGCTCATGTCGCGCTCGTCACCGGCGGCCCGGCGTCGCTGCCGGTCAGCGGCCTGATCCTGAGGAACTGATGCTATGCCCGGACCGCTTTCGAAGACACCGCCAACCACCTTTTTCCATCTGGCAACGGACCGCTGGACCGAGCCTTTCTGGCAGGCGACCGCGCGCCACGAGCTGCATATCCCGCGCTGCGGCCAATGCGGGAGATTTCAGCTGCCGCCGTCGCCCTTTTGCCCCGGATGCCAGTCCCAGCATTTCGAATGGGTCGACCTACCAGGGACCGGCGCGGTCTATTCCTTCACGATCATCACCAACCCGCCCTTCCCCGAAGCCGCCGAGCATCTGCCCTACGTTCCGGCGATCATCGAGCTGGATGGCGCGCCCGGCGCGCGGCTCGTATCGGCGGTGGTCGATGCCCCGATCGATCAGGTCGAAATCGGATCACGCGTGGCGCTGGTGTGGGAGGATCTGCCGGATGGCGTGACGCTGCCCCGCTTCCGCCTGTCCGACGACGAACGAGTTCAGTGGGACCATTAAAAGCTCAGGAGAGCCCGTCGTGTTCGATCCCGTCCGTAACCTCTCGCTCGGCGCTATTCTCGACGAGCATGTCCGCTCCTTTCCCGGCAAGATCGCGCTCGCCAGCGGGGACACCCGCCTGACCTTTGAGGATGTGCGCGCGCGTGTCGATCGGCTCGCCAACGCTCTGGAGGATGCCGGCGTCGAACCCAGCGACCGGCTACTGTGGCTCGGCCAGAATTCGCACCGGATTATCGAGGGCATCATCGCCGCGGCCCGCCTGGGCGCGATGTTCTGCCCGGCGAACTGGCGTCAGACGACCGCCGAGCTCGCCGTGCTGATCGACGATCTCGAGCCCAAAGTCATCTTTTGGCAGGAGGAAGAGGTTGGTGACTGCATCCGCGGCGCGCGCGAGGCGGCGAAACATCGCACGCCGCTCTGGCTGCAGCATGACAGTGACGGCGCCGACAGCTTTGAGACCTTCCTCGCTGCCGGTGCGCCGGAACCACGCGAACGGCAGATCGATCCTGATGACGGCTGTCTGATAATCTATACGGCGGCCTTTGACGGCCGGCCTGCCGGAGCGGTGCTCAGCCAGACGACGATCCTCACCCAGAATCTCGTTCTCGCTCCGACCCAGGGGATTTCGGCCGCGATGGTGTTCCTCGCGGTTGGTCCGATGTTCCATCTAGGCACGCTGATGCAGTGCCTCACCGTGTTTCACGTGGGCGGTACCAACGTCTTCATCCGCCGCTCGGATGCCCTGACTATCGCGCACACCATTCACATCGAGCGTTGCACGCACACGTGGCTGGTCGGCAAGACGATGGACGAGATTTGCGGACTCAACGCAGACGGTCAGTTCGACCTGACATGCCTTAAGTCCGTACCCCATACGCCAGAGTGGAATTGCATGGTCACCGTAGTCGAGGCGGGCTCACGCATCCCGGGGTATGGCCAGACCGAGGTGATGGGCCTCGCCACTCTGCCCTATTATTCGCATGGGGCGATCGGCATCTTCGGCCGCTCTTCGCCGCTCTGCCAGCTGCGCATTCTCGATGCCGAAGACAAGGATGTTGCACCGGGCGAGACGGGCGAGATCGTGATCCGCGGGCCGATCGTGATGAACGGCTACTGGCGCCGTCCCGAGATCAACGCGCATCGCCGCCGCAGCGGCTGGCACCACACCAACGATCTTGGCAAGCGCGAGGCGGACGGCAGCCTGACATTCGTCGGCCCGAAGACGCAGATGATCAAATCGGGCGTAGAAAATATCTATCCGGCCGAAGTCGAGGCGTGCATCCGACGCCACCCCGCGGTGGCCGACGTGGGCATCATCGGCGTCCCCGATCCGAAGTGGATCCAGCGGGTCAAGGCGATCGTCGCGCTGAAGCCGGAGGTGGAAGCCTCGCCTGAGGACATCATCGAGCATTGCCGAGCGCATATCGCCTCTTACAAGAAGCCCACCGAGGTTGCGTTCATCGAACGCATTCCGCGCGGGCCGGCCGGTGGGATCGACTATCGCTCGCTCGACGAGGCCTTCGGTGGCGGCAATTATCCCGGTGGCAATACCCGAACCTATTGAAGGCTAAGATCATGACGACGCTCGTCCTGCGCGAGAATCGGGATGCGGTGGCGACGTTGACCCTGAACCGCCCCGAAGTGCTCAACGCGATTTCGGCGGAGAGCTTCCGCGCGCTGCGCGGCCATGCCGAAGCTATCGCTGCGCAAGGCGACGATATCGGTTGCGTGGTGCTGCGGGGAGCCGGCAAATGCTTCTCGGTCGGCGCCGATCTCAAGGCGTTCAAGGAGCGCAAGCCGACCCACCCCGATCCGACGCAATTCAACCGCGCGACCATGACCTATCTGGCGGCGCTGCCCCAGCCGCTGATCGCTGCGGTTCATGGCCATTGCGTCACAGGCGGACTGGAGCTTGCGCTCACCGCCGATATCATCATTGCCGCGGACAATGTTCGTTTTGCTGATACCCACCAGAAATGGGGCCTGCACGCCGGCTGGGGGCTGACCCAGCGCCTGCCCCGCCGGATCGGCACGGCCATGGCCAAGGAGATGATGTTCTCCGGCCGGGACGTGTTCGCAGACGAAGCGCTGAGGATGGGCTTGGTCAACCGCGTGGTTCCCGCCGCCGAGCTTGAGGCGGTGGTCCACACGCTTGCCGCCCAGATCGCGGCCCATCCGCACAACGTCACCCGCTGGAACAAGCGGATGATCGATGGCGGCCGCGATCTGCCGCTCGATCGGGCGCTGGCCTATGAGGTCGACCATAATCCGGGACGCAATGCAGACCTCGAGGACCGGCTGGGCAAGGGCGGCTTCTGATGGGGCTACTGCAGACCCAGACGTTCGCCGGCCTGCGACTGCCGCTGGTTGCCGCGCCGATGTTCCTCGTCACGGGTCCGGAGGTCGTCATCGCTGCCTGCCAGTCCGGGATCATGGCCGGCGCCGCATCGGCGTCGGCGCGGTCGGCCGATGAATATGGCGAATGGCTCGATCGAATCGATACCGAGATCACGCGGTTCGAGGCCGCGTCGGGGCGCCGGGCTGGGCCCTACGCTGCTAATCTCAGCGCAGGCGCGGCGCGGCAGAGCGAGCGCGCCGCCCGTTTCGAGAAGGAGCTCGATCACTGCCGCCGGCGGAAGGTCCCCGTCGTCATCAGCGTCGGCGGGGCGCCCGCCGATCTGGTCAAGGAAGTGCATGGTTGGGGCGGCGTCGTCTTCCACGATGCGACCAGCGTCCGCCACGCCGAAAAGGCGGTGGAGGCAGGCGTAGACGGGCTCAACCTCATCGGCAGCGGCGGCGGCGGTCACGCCGGATCGATCAGCCCTTTCGCGTTGGTGCCGCAGGTGCGGCGCTTCTTTGATGGCATCATCGTGCTCGGCGGCGCGATCAGCACCGGCGACGGCATCCTCGCCGCGCAGGCGCTGGGCGCGGACCTCTGCTACATGGGCACACGCTTCATCGCGACGCAAGAGTCGCGCGCACCGCAGGCCTATAAGGATATGCTCGTTACCACCGGGAGCAGCGACATCCTCTACACGCCCGTCTTCACGCATGGCGTGCCCTGCAACTTTCTGAAGACGTCGATCCGGGCCAACGGCTTCGATCCCGATACACTCTCGCCCGAGACGACGCCGCACGATCCCCTGTTCGCCGAGCGCAAGCCCTGGCGCGACATCTGGGCTGCGGGGCACGGGGTCGGCCTGATCGATGACATTCCGCCGGTCGGTAAACTGGTCGCCCACATCGAAGGTGAATATCGCGAAGCAATCGCGCGCCTCGCCGGCCGGACGAGCGGATTCGCTGCCCGTTCGCGAGCGGGCGATTGACAAACGGCATTAGCAGTTTTCTAGATTTTCGAACGGCCGGTTGGTAGTTAAAATACGTCAATCGGCGTCATATGTGCCCTTCAGGCACGAACAGATCTCAGGAGTGGATATGGCCAGAAAACGCGTAATTGCATGGGGTACGGGCCCGATC
>CAXTBZ010000021.1:0-30485 GCA_964242855.1 uncultured Sphingomonadaceae bacterium | reverse complement strand
CGACGCCGAGCAGCCACACCATCTCGCGCGGCGCCTTGTACGATCCGTAATAGAGGCCGCGGAAGATGTGGGTGTAGACCACGATGAAGAACATGCTGGCGCCGTTGGCGTGGGCATAGCGGATCAGCCAGCCCGAATTCACGTCCCGCATGATGTGTTCGACGCTGTCGAACGCGACCGTGCCGTTGGCGGCATAGTGCATCGCCAGGATGATCCCGGTGATGATCTGGATGCCCAGCGCGGCACCGGCGAGCACGCCGAAATTCCAGAAATAGTTGAGATTGCGCGGCACCGGATAGCCGGCACCCACCGCATTGTAGACGAGCCGCGGCACCGGCAGCTTCTCGTCGATCCAGCGCATCAAGGGGTGCTTAGGCGCGTAATGCTCGGCCCAGGGGAAGCTCATCTATTGGTACCTCAACCGATCTGGACGGACGTTGCGGATTTGAAGCTGTATTCCGGCACGACAAGGTTCTTGGGCGCTGGCCCGGCGCGGATGCGGCCGGCAGTATCATATTGCGAACCGTGGCACGGGCAGAAATAGCCGCCATACTGGCCGCGGTTTTCGGTCGGCGTGATGCCGAGCGGGACGCAGCCGAGATGGGTGCAGACCGCCATGGTGATCAGCCAATTCTCCTTGCCGGGCTTGGTACGATCGTCAAGCGACTGCGGATCGCGCAAGGAGTCGACCGGCACGGCCTTGGCATCCTTGATCTCGGCGGGCGTAAGATAGCGCACGAACACCGGCTGCTTGCGCCAGGCGACCTTGATGCCCGATCCGGCTGCGATCTTGGACAGATCGACCTCGATCGAGGCGAGCGCCAGCACGTCGGCAGACGGGTTCATCTGGTTGACGAGCGGGATCACGACGGCCGCGGCACCGACGCCGGCGAAACTCACCGCGGCGATGTTGAGGAAATCCCGGCGGCGGGGGCCCTGCCCCTCCTCATGCTCGGAACCGATGACCGGCGGGCGCTGGTTAGGATCGTCTACAGTCTCAAGCGTCGCCATGCACCAAGCCCTCGGTCAAATTCGTCGTCCTGCTTGGGAGACCTGACCAATCGGCGGATGACCCCAAAGCAAGCGCATGCCCGAAGTCGCCGGGCCCGCGTTGCCGGCGTGATAGCGTCCGTATCCGGGCTTTGCCAACCACGTTTTTGTCGCGCTTGCGAAAGAGGGGCCGAATGGCCTAGCGCGCGGGCCATGCGGATCCCGCTCCACCAGCCCGAGATCGCCGGCAATGTCGGCACGATCCTGCGGCTCGCCGCGTGTCTCGGCGTGAGCGTGGACGTGATCGAGCCGTGCGGCTTCGCATTTTCCGATCGTGCGCTGGCGCGTGCCGGCATGGACTATGCCGAACGCGCGGCGGTGACCCGCCATGCCGATTGGGCGGCG
This sequence comes from uncultured Sphingomonadaceae bacterium, assembly GCA_964242855.1. Classification (GTDB taxonomy): domain Bacteria; phylum Pseudomonadota; class Alphaproteobacteria; order Sphingomonadales; family Sphingomonadaceae; genus Solisphingomonas. The sequence continues at coordinate 29,090 of CAXTBZ010000021.1, read as the reverse complement.
TTCGCGGCGGCGCGGCGTGAACGGCTGCTCTTGTTCACCACCGCCGGCGATGAGCGCCTTCCCGAAGTCAGCTTTGCGGCCGACGACGTGCTGCTGTTCGGATCGGAAGGCTCTGGCGCCCCGCCCCACGTTCACGCGGCGGCGGCGCTGCGCGTGCGCATCCCGATCGCCGCCGACGCGAGATCGCTCAATCTCGCCACCGCGTGCGCGATCGCGGCCGGAGAGGCGCTACGCCAGACCGGGGGCTGGCCGGCATGATCGCGCCCGATGTGGAACAACAGGCGGCGCGCACATGGTTCGAGGCTTTGCGCGACCGGATCTGCGCCAGCTTCGAGGCGATCGAGCGGGAAGCTGGGTCGAACGCAGGGTTCGAGTACCTGCCCTGGACGCGGATCGATCCGTCGGGCGAGGACGGCGGAGGCGGCGTTCGTGGAGTGATGAAGGGCGGCGTCTTCGAGAAGGTCGGCGTCAACGTTTCGACCGTCGGCGGCACCTTCGAAGGCGACTTCGCGCGCGGCATCCATGGCGCAGGCGACGATCCGCGCTTCTTCGCGACCGGGATCAGCCTCGTCGCGCACATGGCCAACCCGCATGTCCCCGCCGTCCACATGAACACCCGCTTCCTGGCCACCACCAAGCGCTGGTTCGGTGGCGGCGCCGATCTCAACCCGCCGATCCCCTACGAGGAAGATACCGCCGCCTTCCACGCTGCGATGAAGTCCGCCTGCGACGCGCACGTGCCGGTTGGCGATCACGCGCGCTTTCAGAAGTGGGCGGAGGAGTATTTCTTCATTCCCCATCGAGGTGTGCAGCGCGGTGTCGGCGGCATCTTCTACGACCATGTCGATGCCGAAGGCGCCGCGTTCGAGCCCGCCTTCGCGCTCACCCGCGCGGTCGGCGAGGCGTTCCTCGACGTCTACCCGGCAATCGTGCGGCGGCGCATCGGCCTGCCGTTCACGCCGCCAGAGGAGCAGCGGATGCTCGCCTGGCGCGGGCGCTACGCCGAGTTCAACCTGGTCTACGATCGCGGCACCACCTTCGGGCTCAAGACCGGCGGCAATGTCGACGCGATCCTGATGAGCCTGCCGCCGCGCGCGGTTTGGGAATGAGGGCGCCTGTAAGGACTCCGTTCGTCCCGAGCGATGGCCCTCCTGAGCGAAGTCGAAGGGTCGACGGACGTATGGCAGGCGCGGCAATCGAAGCACGTACCTCGACTTCGCTCGGCACGAACGGAGAATCTAGGGCCGCCAAGCCATGACCCTAACCTCCGTCTCGCCCGGCGAGATCGCCACGATCGTCACCTCGCTCGAGATGCTGGAGCGGCCGAAGCCGCGCCCGGCGCCGTCCTCCAGGCTCCGCCTCGATCGCTGGCGGGAGCCGGCGCCGGAGCGGTATCGCGCGCTGTTCCGGCGGGTCGGCGCTCCGTGGCTGTGGTTCTCGCGGCTGATGATGGACGATGCGGCGCGCACCGCGATCACCCACGATCCGGCGACCGAGATCTACGCTGTCACCGATCCGCGCGGCGTGGAGATCGGCCTGCTCGAACTCGATTTCCGCGTCGCCCGCATGGCCGAACTGTCGTTCCTCGGCCTCGTCCCCGAACTCACCGGCAAGGGCGAAGGGCGCTGGCTGATGCACCATGCGCTGGCGCTCGCGTGGCGCAAGGAGGTGGAGCGCGTGTGGGTGCATACCTGCACGCTCGATCATCCGAGTGCGCTCGGCTTCTACCGCGCGCAGGGCTTCGTCGCGTTTTCCCGAGCGGTCGAGACCTTCACCGATCCACGCGTCATCGGGGTGCTCCCGCTCGACGCGGCGCCTCAGATCCCGCTGCTGGCGCCATCCAGCCGGCGGTAGAGGACGGCGACGTACACCGTCCATACGCCAGCGATTGCCGACACGATCATGCCGAACGCGATCTTGGCGACGACGAGGCCGACGTTTGGGCTGCCGGCCACCAACCCGATCAAGCCTGTGATTGCGGCGATCGGGATCAGCAAGACGGCCGTGATCAACGCCATCGCGAAGCCGGCGGTGACGCCGAGCAGGAGCAGCTTGCCAAAGTGGCTGCCGGTAAGCCGAAAGGCCCTGATCGCAGCCGCCCATGGCAGCACCGGGCGCTGCGCGACGACCGCCCATATCGGCGTGACCCGCACCAGCAGCCAAAGCACAACAGCGATGTCGATGAAGTAAACGAGGGTCGAGATCGGCCCAGGGCGACCCTCGAGAAGGCCCGCAGCCATCAGCGGGAGGCTCAAAACCACCTGCACGCCGATATAGAGCAGCAGCAGACCAAGTGCCGCCGGCACGCGCTGGATCGCGACCAAGATGCTCTCGCGCACGCTGATCCCAGGCGTCAGCGTGAGTGCGGACACGGCGATGAAGCCCAGGATGCTCAGGAGACCGCATGGCAGCATCCAGAACATCCACGGTCCGGGAGCAGGCGTCGTGGTTTGTCCTTCGTCGATCGGAATGGCCAGCAGCAACGTCACCATCGGTAACCCGAAGCCCAATAGCGCCAGCGGCGCGATCAGCGCGGCCTCCGCCTTGCAGAAGGCGAACGCCTCTTCCCCCACCGCGCCCAGCGAAACCTTGCTTCGTTCGATCATCGTCACCCTCTAGCAGAGCGCTGCGCCCCGCCAAGCGCTTGATCGCAGCGCCGCGCTACGCCATTTCGGTGGGATGCTGGGCGACGATATCGAGTGGCGGGTAAGCCCGGGCCTCCTCCCCTACGCCGAAACACTCGCCGAGATGGAGGCGCACGCGGCCGCGGTGCGTGCGGGCGAAGCGCAAGAGCTGGTCTGGCTGCTCGAGCATCCGCCGCTCTACACTGCCGGCACCAGCGCGAACGCCGCCGACCTGATCTCCCCCAATCGCTTCCCGGTCCATGCCGTGGGGCGCGGCGGCAAGCACACCTATCATGGTCCAGGCCAGCGGGTCGGCTATCTGGTGCTGGATCTCGACAAGCGCGGCCGCGACGTGCGCCACTTCGTACACAGTCTGGAAACATGGCTGATCGGCGCGCTCGGCCAACTCGGCGTCGAGGCATGGATCGCGGACGGCCGCGTCGGCGTCTGGACGCTGGCGGACGGGCGCGAGGCCAAGATCGGCGCGATCGGCGTGCGGGTGCGCCGCTGGGTCACGCTGCACGGTTTTTCGGTGAACGTGGCGCCCGATCTTTCCCACTTCGACGGCATCGTGCCGTGCGGCCTGGCGGAGTATCCGGTCACCAGCCTCGCCGCGCTGGGCAAGGTTACTAGCTTGAAACAGTTTGACGAAAAGCTGCAAACCGGGTTTGGCACCTTCCTGTCCGCGCTTTCGAAGGCGTGAAGGTTCAGAACTTACGGGAGATTTACCATGCGCTCGATCATCAAGACCATTTCGTCCGCCTCGCTCGTCATCGGCGGCGCGCTGCTCGTCGCCGCTTGCGGTCATAGCGACAACACCGCCACCGCCGACACCAACATGACCAACATGGACACGATGGATAGCTCCACCGGCATGTCCAACGACGCCAGCGCGATGGACTCCACCGCCAACGACGCCAGCTCGATGGGTGACATGAACGGTGGCATGGCGACCGACAATGCCAGCATGGCCGGCGGCAACGCCAGCAACGCGATGTAAGCCACCAGGCTTTACGTGCACGTTTAGACAAGAGGCCGTTCGGGCGACCGGGCGGCTTCTTTGCGTCAGGGCGAATCGATTATGCGCCGCTTTGCAGCGGCTTGCGGCGGCGCGCGCTGGCGGTGCCTTGCGGCGGCATCGGAAATGGTTAAGGCTCCGTGCAGGCGGCGCACCCAAGATGGCGGCGACGTAGCGTCCCCGCGGGGCCTTTCGGAGAGATTGATGATGAGGGTTCGTTCGCGCCGTGTCTCGGTGGCGCTGATGTGTATCGCAGGGCTCCTGTCCGCGCCCGCCTCGGCCCAGCTCTATTTCAAGTCGCCCGATTTCCGTTCCGCTCCCGTCACCGGGATCGAGCCCGGCATCCTGATCCCGCTGCCCGGCGCGACCCAGGCCGAGCTCAACGCCGAGGTGGTGTGGACAATGCGCGCCGGCCTCAATTTCGCGGCGCTGCAATGCCAGTTCGCGCCGTCGCTGATGACGGTGAACAATTACAACCAGCTGCTTGTGCATCACAGCAAGGAGCTCGCCGCCGATTACAAGATCCTGCAGAGCTATTTCATCCGTAGCGCGGGCAAGGGATCCAGTCAGAACGCGATCAACGCCGCGTTCGACAGCTTCAACACGCGCACCTACAGCAGCTTCTCCTCGGTCTATGCCCAGCGCGGCTTCTGCCAGGATGCCTCCAACATCGGTTCGGCGGCGCTGTTGCAGCCCAAGGGCTCGTTGAAGCTCCTCGCGCACGATCGGCTGGGCGAGCTGCGCAACAGCCTGAAGCCGGCGGGCGATCTCGAGACCCAGATGGCGCCGCCGATCCAGTCGCTCGTCGATCCGCAGGTGCCCGCCTTCCCGCCGAACTGCTTCGATCGCAACGGCGAACTCAGGAAGAAGTGCATGACGCGGGGGTAATACCTCCCTGCCCCCTCCCTTTCATGGAGGGGAGCAGTCAAAGCTGCTAGCGTATCCCCAGCAGCTTGTGGGTTTGCACCGAAAGCCGCCAGGCTGGGTGATCGACGACATGTCGGATCGCCACCGCGCGCGCTGCATCGCGCTCGGGGCTGTCGAGCGGCTGGATCAGGAAGTGGCGGAAGTCCCACGCCTCCAGCGCGTCCGGATCGATACCCGGCTGCGGCCAGACCAGCTTCAGCTCGTCGCCCGATCGCTGGACGACGTCGGTTCCCGCCTTCGGGCTGACCGTGATCCAGTCGATACTGCGCGGCACAGGTAGCGTGCCGTTGGTCTCGATCGCGATCTCGAAGCCGGCGGCGTGCAGGGCGTCGATCAGCGCGTCGGTGACCTGGAGCATCGGCTCGCCGCCGGTGACGACGACCAACCTGCGCCCCGCGACAGCGCCCCACTTCGCGACGACTGCCGCAGCCAGCGCATCGGCATCGGCGAAGCGGCCGCCGCCATCGCCATCCATCCCGACGAAATCGGTGTCGCAGAAGGTGCACATTGCCGTCGCGCGATCGGCTTCGCGGCCGGACCACAGGTTGCAACCGGCAAAGCGCAGGAAGACCGCGCGGCGCCCCGCGTTGATCCCCTCGCCCTGAAGCGTCAGGAACAGTTCCTTGACCGCGAAGCTCATCGCGGGCTCATCGGCCAGAAGCGGAGGAAACTTCGGCGTAGGAGGTCGGGTCCGGCAGCCCCGCCTCCTCGAAGCCCTTGTGACGCAGGCGGCAGCTGTCGCACAGCCCGCAGTGCTGGCCGCCCTGCGGATCATAGCAGGACCAGCTCATGCCCGCGTCCAGGCCGAGCCGATCCGCCTCACGTACGATGTCGGCCTTGGTCATGTGCTGGAGCGGGGCGTGGACCTTGAACCGATCGCCCTCGACGCCGGCTTTGGTCGCCATCGCCGCCAGCTTCTCGAACGCCTCGACGAACTCCGGGCGGCAATCGGGATAGCCCGAGTAATCGAGCGCGTTGATGCCGAGGAACAGATCGCGCGCGTCGCACGCCTCCGCCCAGCCAAGCGCGAGGCTGAGGAAGATGGTATTGCGCGCCGGCACGTAGGTGCTCGGAATACCGGGCTGCACGCCTTCCTTGGGCACGTCGATCTCGTCGGTGAGCGAGGAACCGCCGAACGCGCGCAGATCGATCGGCAGCACGACATGGCGGTCGACCTCGAGCGTCGCCGCGATCCGCCGCGCCGACGCCAGCTCGACCAGATGGCGCTGATTGTAGTTCACGGTGAGCGCGAGCAACCGGTAGCCCGTTTCCTTGGCCAACGCCGCCGTCACCATCGAATCGAGCCCGCCCGAAAGCAGGACTACGGCCTTGCGATCGGAGGGATGGCGGATGTCTGTCATGGGGCGTCGCTACTCCAGAAAGCCTCTCCCTGAAAGGGAGGGGAGTCAGGCTTCCGGCAGTGCCACCGGGAAGCTGCGCGCGCAGAATTCGCAGTCGACGTGGACCAAGCCGTCTTCGTCCGCCATGGCGGCACGTTCCTCCACCGGAAAGCGCGCGATCACGCTTTGGATGTGATCGGGCGAGCAGCGGCAGCCGCGGCTGAGCGCGCCGATCGGCAGAATCCGCACCTCCTCCTCCTCGTTGAACAGGCGCCAGAGCAGTTCGTCTAGCGGCAGCCGGTGGTCGGTGAGCTCGGCCGGGCTGATCGTCTGCGAGAGCAGCTCGACATGCTGCCATTCGGGATGATCGAGGCGGGTATGCAGCCGCTCACGCCCCTCCTCGCCCTCGGGCAGATGCTGGACGAGAAGCCCACCGGCGATGTGGCGTCCGTCAGAGAGCGTCCTGACCGACGCTCGCACCAGGCTAGGGATCTGCTCGGACTGGGCGAAATACTGCTGAGCAGCTTCCGACAGCGATGCGCCTTCGAGCGGCACGATGCCCTGGTAGCGCTCGCCCGAGCTGTGCCCCGGCAGCGGCGCCTGATCGAAGGTGATCGCGAGGTAGCCCTTGCCGAACAAGCCGAACAGCGATGGCTCGACCGGCGCGTGCGCCAGCTTGTCGGCATCGAATCGCAGATAGCCACGCATCTCGCCGCCGCGATAATCGGCGACGAGCAGATCGACCACGCCGCCCTGCGTCTGCGCCTGGAGGGTAAGTTGCCCCTCCTCATGCTTCAGTGTCGAGCCGAGCAGCGCGGCGAGCACCAGCGCCTCGGCCAGCACACGCGCCAGCACCGGCGGGTAATCGTGCGCCGCAAGGATGGTGTCGAGCGCAGGCCCCAACCGCACGACGCGCCCGCGCGCGTGGCGGGCGGCGATGGTGAAGCCGAGCGCGGTATCGAGGGTGGCGGTTTCGATGGTCAAGTACGTTTTCCTGATGCTACCCCGTTCGTGCCGAGCGCAGTCGAGGTACGTGCCTCAGGCGCCACGCCCGCCCCGCATCCCTCGACTACGCTCGGGACGAACGGAGATCGGGTAAGCACGCAATATCGGATCAGCCATCCGCGATTTCCACCCTCACAGCAGCCCGAAGCACCACAGCAGGACCGACTTCTGCGCGTGCAGCCGGTTCTCCGCCTCGTCCCAGATCGCCGACTGCGGGCCGTCGATCACCGCGTCGACCACCTCCTCGCCGCGGTGGGCGGGCAAGCAGTGGAGGAAGGTGGCGCTAGGTTTCGCCTGCGCCATCAGTGCGCCCGTGACCTGGTACGGCATCATCGCGGCGAGCTTGACCTCGGCCTGGGCCTGACCCATCGAGATCCAGGTGTCGGTGACGACGATATCAGCGTCGTTTACTGCATCGACAGCGTCGCGGGTGATCCGCACCTTCGCGCCGCGAATGGTCGCGGTCCCAACGACATCCAGATCGGGATCATAGCCCTCGGGGCAAGCCGCGACGACCTCGAAGCCCATCATGCTGCCCGCCTCGATGATGGAATGGAGCACGTTGTTGCCGTCGCCTAGCCAGGCCCACTTACTGCCCGCGAGGCTGCCGCGGCGTTCGATGACGGTCTGCATGTCCGCCATGATCTGGCACGGATGGCTGAGATCGGTGAGGCCATTGATGATCGGTACGCTGGCATGGTGCGCCATCTCGACGATCTTGGCGTGATCGTCGGTGCGGATCATGACCGCATCGGCCATCCGGCTGAGCACCCGCGCGGTATCGGCCACGCTCTCGCCACGACCGAGCTGCATCGATCCCGCATCCATCACCAGCGTGGTGCCGCCGAGCTGGCGCATCGCCATGTCGAACGAGACACGCGTCCGGGTCGAGTTCTTCTCGAAGATCATCGCCAAGGTGCGGCCGTCGAGCGGGCGATCGGGATCGGGGCGCCCCTTGGGCCAGCCCACGCGCGCCTGCTTCCGCGCGGCCGCATCCGCCAGCATCGCCGCGATCGCGGCAGTCCCGGCATCGGAGAGATCGAGGAAGTGGCGGATGGTCATCTGGCCGATCCTGCTTGATTTCCGATCGTGCCGAGCGAAGTCGAGGTACGTGCCGCACGCGCTGCGACCGCCTCATGTCCCTCGACTTCGCTCGGGACGAACGGAGTGTGGTTAATCGTCTGAAGGCGGTACATAGGTTCGCGCCGCTTCGGACAGCTTGCTCACGAACTCGTCGATATGCGCCTGCTCGATCACCAGCGGGGGCAGCACGCGCGCGACGTTGTCGCCCGCCGCGACCAGCAGCAGATAATGGTTGTCGCGCGCGTGGGCGACGAAGCGGCGGCTGTCGGTCTTCATCTTGACGCCGAGCATCAGCCCCAGCCCCCGCACATGATCGAACAGGTGATCATGGTTCGGGATCATCTGCTCCATCGCCGCGCGCAGCCGCTCGCCGGTCGCCTTGACCTGATCGAGGAAGCCCGGCGCCAGGATCACGTCGAGCACCGCATTGCCTGCGGCCATCGCCAGCGGGTTGCCACCATACGTCGATCCGTGGGTGCCGATCACCATGCCCTTGGCCGCCTTCTCGGTGGCAAGGCAGGCGCCCATCGGAAAGCCGCCGCCGATGCCCTTCGCGCTGGCGAGGATGTCCGGCACGATGCCGTACTGCTCGTGCGCGTAGAGCGTGCCGGTGCGCGCGACGCCGCACTGGACCTCGTCCAGGATAAGCATCAGATCATGCTCGTCGGCGAGCTTGCGCAGGCCTTGGAGGAACTCGGGCGATGCCGGCCGGATGCCGCCCTCGCCCTGCACCGGCTCGACCAGGAAACCCGCCGTGTTGTCATCGATCAGCGCCTCGACAGCGGCGAGATCGTCGAACGGCGCATATTTGAAGCCCGGCAGCAGCGGCTCGAAGCCGTCGCGCATCTTCTCCTGGTTGGTCGCCGAGATCGTGCCGAGCGTGCGCCCGTGAAAGGCGTTGTTGAAGCAGATCAGCGTGTTCTTGTGCGGATTGCCTTGCGCGAAATGGTAGCGCCGCGCGGTCTTGATCGCGCACTCCACCGCCTCGGCGCCGGAGTTGGTGAAGAACACCGTGTCGGCGAAGCTGTTGTCGATCAGGCGCTGCGCCAGCGCCTCGCCCTGAGGGCTGCCGTATAGGTTGGAGACGTGCATCAGCGTCGCCGCCTGCTGCTGGATCGCGTCGATCAGATGCGGGTGGCCATGGCCGAGCAGATTGACCGCGATGCCGCTGGCAAAATCGAGATAGCGATCGCCGTTCTCGCCGATCAGGTAGCACCCCTCGCCACGCACCGGACGCACGCCGCAGCGCGGATAGACCGGCATGAGGGCGGTGATCGTCATGGCATGGCTCCTCGGCGAACTGCGCGGCAAACGCAAAAAGGCGGCCGTCGCTGGCCGCCTTGTCGTTGGTATGCGCATTTAGCCCCCGCGAATGCAGCACGCAACCCCGCCGCTCGCAATTGGCATCGACCGCGGGGCGCAGTATTGATGCTGCAGCGGCAACGGGTTAGCAGGTTCCAAACAGGGGAGGGCCAGATGATTGCTTTGATGATGATGCTTGCAGCCGCCGATCTGCCGGCAATCGATTCCGGTAAGGGGCAGGTGGTTTTATTCCGATCCGGAACGCTGGTCGGCGGGGCAATTTCCTGTGCAGTCCACGAGAATGGCGAGAAGCTGACGAGCCTGCATCCTGGACATTATGCGATCATCGCGGCTGAGCCAGGCAAGCACGCGTATTCGGTGCAGAGCGAAGCGAAGAACACGCTCGATCTCGACGTACAGGCCGGCCAGCGCTCCTTCGTACAATGCACGATTGGCATGGGCTTCGCGGCGGGACACCCGCATCTCACGCTAACCGATGAGCCGAAATTCGATGCCATGGCCGGCAAACTCAAGCCCACAGACAAGGGCGAAAAGTGACGGCCCGCCTCGTTACTGTGTTTGGGCGCCGCCGCTAGTTCTTGATCTTCCAGCCGCTCCTCAGCAGCAGGTAGCACACCACGCCCATCGCCACGTTGATTGCGAGCAATAGCCCCGCCCCCAACGCGACCGGCGAATCCGCGACGCCGAGGAAGCCCGAGCGGAAGCCCGAGATCACGTAGAAGACGGGATTGAGGTGGCTGACGAGGCGGAAGCTCGGCGCCAGCTTGTCGACCGAGTAGAACGTACCCGACAGCAACGCCAGGGGCTGCACCACGAAGTTGGTAACCGCCGCGGCATGATCGAACTTGTCCGCCCAGATCGATGTCAGCACGCCCAGAAACGAGAGCAGCAGCGCGCCCATCAGCCCGAACCACAGCACGACCAGCGGGTTCGCCATGCCGACATGCACGCCCGGCCACAGCAGCATCGCCACCCACAGCGCCGCGCCGACCAGGAACGCGCGCGTCACCGCGGCGCCCACCAGCCCGGCGAGCAGCTCGGCGGTCGACAGCGGCGGCATCAGATAGTCGACGATCGTGCCCTGCATCTTGCCGACCAGCAGCGAGAAGCTGGAATTGGCGAACGCGTTGGTCATCATCCCCATGACAATCAGGCCGGGCGCGATGAAGTCGGCGAACGGCCGTGTCGTACCGCCGACCGGGACCGCGGCGCGGGCGCCCAACGCGACCGTGAAGATCACCAGATACAACAAGGTCGTCACCGCCGGCGCCCACACCGTTTGCAGCTGCACCTTGAAGAAGCGCTTCACCTCCTTCACATAGAGCGTGCGCAAGCCTCCCCAGTTGACCTGTTTGATCACGGGCACGCCCGGGGGGGACATAGTATCGGGCCGCATGGCGCCGCTGGGCTGGTCGAGCATGAGCGCGGACCTAAGCTCTGGGTGCTGCGCCTGCAAGGGTATGGAGAACAAATCACCATGTCGTGGACGGACGAGCGGATCGACAAGCTCAAGAGCCTGTGGGGTCAGGGCCACACCGCCAGCCAGATCGCCGACGAGCTCGGCGGGGTCAGCCGCAACGCGGTGATTGGCAAGGCGCATCGCTTGGGACTCGAGAGCCGACCGTCGCCAGTGAAGGGCAACGAACCCGAGGCGGCCGCCGCCGACGTGACGCCAAAGGAGGCCGCCGTGTCCGCGCCTGCGCCAAAGATCGAGGCGCCGAAGCCGCGTCCGACCGTCGCCGAAGCTCCGCGCGCTGCGCCGATGCCCCGCCCGGAGCCCGAGGTCGACGAGGCGCAGGCCGCCTCAGATGCAGCGCCGGTTCCCGCCGCGCCGACACAGGTGTTCCGATCGATCGGCCCGGGCGGTTTCCAGCGCCAGCAGCCGGGCGAGCAGCAGTCGCCGATCCCGCCAGCGCCGCCGCGCCGGCTCGTGCCCGCTAAGCCGGCGGCCGAGATCGCCGACAAGACCTCGCTGCTCGAGCTGAACGATCGCATCTGCAAGTGGCCGCTCGGCCATCCGGGGGAGCCCGATTTCCATTTCTGCGGCGTGGTTGTGAACCCCGGCTTCCCCTATTGCGTGCAGCATTGCGGCCAGGCGTACCAGGCACAGATGCCCCGCCGCGATCGCCGCCCGCCGCCGCCTATGCCTTACGGCGGCCCGCGGGTACGGTAAGCTCCGGCCCTCTTCCGCAGGTGGAAGAGGGTTCAGAAGCTCACGGGCAGCTCACCTTCCCGAGGCTGATCGAACGAGCCACCGCCTGTGCCATCGGTTCGCCGATCGCGTCCACGATCGTGGCGCGGTCAAGCCCGGAGGCGCTTGTGCGACCGCAGCGGGCGCTTTCCAGGTCGCGGCTGATCGCCCAGTCGATCGCGACCCACGAGAGCCCGTCGCGCAGCTCATCCTCGTCGATCGAGCCGGTGATCCGGAGCCCGCGCGCCGCGCCGCCGCCGATGCGCTTACCGAGCGCTGCGTTGATATCGCGCGCCCAGTCCTCGCCGCCGCCGCGACCGGCCTGAAGCTGAACCTCGGCGCCGCCGCCGCCTGCGGGAGCAGACGGCGCGCCACCTGCATTATCGGCAAATGCCTCGCGATTGGTCGTCGCCTCGTCCACACCCTTGGCCATCGTGTCGGTCGCGCCATGCACGCCGAACAGATCGGCCCGCGCCGCACCGAACAGCATGGTCGCGAGCATCGCCAGCACCAGGCCGCCGCGCAGCTTCGCCGGCATCGTCACCCGGCATAGCAGCAGGACCATCGCGCCTGCCGCCAGCCACAGCCCGGCGACGAGCGGCCACCCCGGCGCGCGCGCTGCAAGCCGCAGCGATCCGGCCAGCACCAGCCCCGCCGCGCCTACCGCCGCGATCACACCTGCCCACCCGATCGGCTCCTCGTCCTCCGCCCACATCGCATATCCTCCTCTGGGGCCACGCGATGCGCCCGGTTGAGTAAGCGCGTGGTGTAAACTGCTCCGAGAGACGCATCCGGAACGGAGCGAGCACGTGCCCGCTTGGCGAGGCCGGCGCGATCCGGCTATGCTCGCCCGACGATGGCCAATCCTGACGACGATCTCTTTGCAGCCGCCCCCCGCCCCACCAACGAAGGCTATGACGCCTCCTCGATCGAGGTGCTGGAAGGGCTGGAGCCGGTCCGCCGCCGGCCGGGCATGTACATCGGCGGCACCGACGAACGCGCGCTCCACCACCTTGCGGCCGAGGTGCTCGACAACGCGATGGACGAGGCCGTCGCAGGCTTCGCCAACCGCATCGAGGTGACGCTCAGCACCGACAACCGGCTGACCATCACCGACAACGGACGTGGCATCCCGATCGACGAGCATCCGCGCTACCCCGGCAAATCGGCGCTCGAAGTGATCATGACGACGCTCCATTCCGGAGGCAAATTCTCGGACAAGGCCTACCAGACCAGTGGCGGCCTCCACGGCGTCGGCATCTCGGTGGTCAATGCGCTCTCCACCGACACGCTGATCGAGGTGGCACGCAACAAGGCGCTCTATCAGCAGCGCTTCTCGAAAGGGCTGCCCGTGGGCGGGCTCGAGAAGGTCGGCGCGGCACCCAACCGGCGCGGCACGTCGGTGGCGTTCACGCCCGATACCGAGATCTTCGGCGAACTGCGCTTCAAGCCGCAGCGCCTCTACCGTTTGGCCCGCTCCAAGGCGTACCTCTTCGCCGGCGTCGAGATCCGCTGGCGCTGCGATCCCGCGATCGCGACCGACGATACCCCGCACGAGGCGGTGTTCCAGTTCCCAGGCGGCCTCTCCGATCATCTCAAGGAGCAGATCGGCGGCCGCGAGTGCGCCACCGCCGACTTCTTCGCCGGGCGGCAGGACTTCCCGGACGGCCAAGGTTCGGCCGAATGGGCGGTAGCGTGGCCGCTCTATTCGGACGGATCGTACAGCTATTACTGCAACACCATCCCGACCCCCGACGGCGGCACCCACGAAGCGGGGCTACGTGCGGCGCTGGTGAAGGGGGTGCGCGCGTTCGCCGATCTCGTCGGGCAAAAGAAGGCCAAGGACATCGCGCCCGAGGACGTGATGGTCGGATCGGAACTGATGCTGTCGGTGTTCATCCGTGACCCGCAGTTCCAGTCGCAGACCAAGGATCGCCTGACCTCGCCCGATGCCGCACGGCTGGTCGAGAATGCGGTGCGCGATCATTTCGATCATTTCCTCAGCCACAACATGGATCGCGGCAAGGCGCTGCTGAGCTATGTGCTCGACAGGATGGACGAGCGGCTGCGCCGCAAGGCCGAGCGCGATGTCAAAAGGAAAACAGCGACTTCCGGACGGAAGCTCAGGCTACCCGGCAAGCTGACCGACTGCGCTTCGGACTCGCCTGAGGGCACCGAGATGTTCATCGTCGAGGGTGACAGCGCTGGCGGATCGGCCAAGCAGGCGCGCGATCGCAAGACACAGGCGGTACTGCCGATCCGCGGCAAGATCCTCAACGTCGCCTCAGCCAATACCGCTAAGATACTGGCGAATCAGGAAATCGCCGATCTGATCCAGGCGCTCGGCTGCGGCACGCGTGAACGCTGCGATGCCGCCCAGCTCCGCTACGAACGCATCGTCATCATGACCGACGCCGATGTCGACGGTGCTCACATCGCGACCCTGCTGATGACCTTCTTCTTCCAGGAAATGCCCGACGTGGTGCGCAAGGGGCATCTCTACCTCGCCCAGCCGCCGCTCTACCGGCTGACCGCGGGCGCGAAATCGCTCTACGCCCGCGACGACGCCGATCGCGCGCGGATCGAGGCCACGGCGTTCAAGGGCAAGAAGGTGGAAGTCGCGCGCTTCAAGGGGCTCGGCGAGATGAACCCTCAGCAGCTGCGCGAAACGACGATGGACCCCAAGACTCGCGGGATGATCCGGGTCACTCTACCCCAGGAGTATGAGGAACGCGCCGCCGTCCGCGACCTGGTCGATCGGCTGATGGGCAAGGAAGCCGCCCACCGCTTCGCCTTCATCCAGGAAAACGCCGCGCGAGTCGACGAGGAGGAGATCGACGCTTGAAGAACAGATCCTTTCACTTATGAGAGGATCACGCTGCCGCCACGATCGCTTTCCTGAGCTTGTCGGCAATCTCCCCTACGTCGGCCTCGCTGGCGATCAGCGGCGGGGATAGGGCGATGGTGTCACCCGTGGCGCGTACCAGCAGGCCGTCATCGAAGGCGCGGTGGAAGATCGCCTTGCCGCGCGCGCCGACGGCTTCGGCACGGGGCTTCATCTCCACGCCCGCCACGAAGCCGACCGTGCGGATGTCGTGCACCACGTCGAGATCGCGCAACGCATGGATCGCGTCTGCCCACACATCGGTAAGCGCCGCGCTACGCTCGAACAGCCCCTCGTCGGCATAGATGTCGAGCGTCGCCAGACCAGCCGCGGCGGCGAGCGGGTGGCCCGAATAGGTGTAGCCGTGGAAGAGCTCGATACCCGGTGCGGCATGGTCGACGATGCCGTCGTGGACGAACTCGGCCGCTGCGACCGCGCCCATCGGCACCGCGCCGTTGGTCAGCCCCTTGGCCATGGCGATCATGTCCGGCGTTACGCCAAACTCCTGCGCCGCGAACGGTTTGCCGAGCCGGCCGAAGCCGGTGATCACCTCGTCGAAGATCAGCAGGATGCCGTGCTTCTGCGTGATCGCGCGCAGCTTCTCAAGGTAGCCGACCGGCGGTGCCAGCACCCCAGTCGATCCCGCCATCGGCTCGACGATCACCGCCGCGATCGTCTCGGCGCCGTGAAGGTTGACGAGCGCCTCCAGCTCATCGGCAAGGTGCGCGCCCCATGCCGGCCGCCCGCGCGCGAACGCCTGATGCTCGTGGCTGTAGGTGTGGGTGAGGTGATCGACGCCGGGCAGTGACAGGAACTGCCGCCGATTACCGACGATCCCGCCGACCGAGATGCCGCCGAAATTCACGCCGTGATAACCGCGCTGGCGGCCGATCAGCCGGGTGCGCGTCCCCTGCCCGATCGCTTTCTGGTAGGCGAGCGCGATCTTGAGCGCGGTATCCACCGCCTCCGATCCCGAATTGGTGAAAAAGATGCGATCGAGCCCGTCGGGCGTGATCTGCGCGACCTTGGTCGCCAAGCGGAACACCGATGGGTGCGCCAGCTGGAAGGTCGGCGCGAAATCGAGCTCGCCAGCGGCCTGCGCGATCGCCTGGGTGATCGGCTCGCGACAATGCCCGGCGTTGACGCACCACAGCCCGGCGGTGCCGTCGATCACCTCGCGGCCGTCCGGCGTCCAATAGTGCATGTCCTTGGCGCGCGCGAACATGCGCGGCTCCGCCTTGTAGCCGCGATTATCGGTGAACGGCATCCAGAAGGCGGAGAGGTCGTTGGGAACTGTCATCGTCTGCTCACTTTAACCGTGGAGAACTCCGTTCGTGCCGAGCGAAGTCGAGGTACGTGACACAAGTGCGTCGCTTGCTGCGCATCCCTCGACTTCGCTCGGGACGAACGGAGTAGGCAAAGCGAGTGCAGCATCACACCTTTAGCAACAAATGGTCCCGCTCCCAGGAGCTGATCACGCCCTCATACGCATCCAGTTCGTCGGTCTTGATGCGGTGGAAGGCGCGGACGAAATCCTCACCCAAGATGTCGATCACCTCCTTACACTCGGTCATCCGGTACAAGGCCTCGTCGAGGTTGCGGGGCAGCGTGCGGGCGTGGCGATAGGCGCTGCCTTCCACCATGGACTCGGGCTTGATGCCGTCGCGCACGCCGATGTAGCCGCAGACCAGCGAGGCAGCGACCGCCAGATAGGCATTGGCGTCGGCGCCCGGCACCCGGTTCTCGACGCGGGTGTTAGGCAGATCGGTAATCGGCACGCGCAGGCCGCACGATCGGTTGTCGTAGCCCCATTGCAGGTTGATCGGCGCCGAATGATCAGGCCGCATCCGTCGGAAGCTGTTGACGTTGGGCGCGAACAGCGGCGCCACCTCGGGCAGCAGCGTCTGAAGCCCGCCGACGAAGTGCCGGAAGGTCTTGGTCAGTCCCTCCTTGCCCTTGCCTTCGCCGAACAGGTTGCGCCCCGTCTTGGCATCCACAGCGGAGATATGCTGATGCATCGCCGAACCCGGCTGGTTCTCGTGCGGCTTGGCCATGAAGGTCGCGTAGACGCCGTGCTTCAGCGCCACCTGGCGGACGATGCGCTTGAACAGGGTCACCTGATCGCACAAGTGGATGGGATCGCCGTGGTTAAAATTGATCTCGAGCTGAGCGGTCCCCGCCTCGTGGATCATCGTGTCGAGATGCAGCGACGCCGTCTCGGCAAAGTCGTAGATGTCCTCGATCAGATCCTCATACTCGGTGACCGCCTCCAGGCCATAAGGCTGCGGCGAGGTCTCGGCGCGGCCCGATCGGCCGGCGGGCGGGAGCAGCGGCAGATCAGGATCGGTGTTGACTTGGGTGAGGTAGAATTCAAGTTCGGGCGCTACGAAGATCTTCCAGTCCATCTCGTCGTACAGCGAGAGCACCTTGCGCAGCACATGGCGCGGGCTGATCTCGTAGGGGCCGCCGCCCTTGTAATAAGCATCGGCGAAGACGAACGCGGTCGGCGTCTTGAAGCCCGGCGCCACGCACAGGGTATCGGCATCGGGACGGAGCGATACGTCGCGATCGCTGAACGCCTCCTCGTCGCCCGGCTCGTCGGCATATTGGCCGGTCACGGTGATGGCGAACACGCTGGACGGCAGGCGCAATGAATCGTTCTTGACCGAATCGACGAACTTGTTGGCCGGCCACACCTTGCCGCGGATCACTCCGTTCATGTCGGGCACGAGGCACTCGACCTCGCTGATCCCCTTTTCGCGGATCCAGTCGGCGAAATTGGTTTCTATATCCGGCGTCATACCGTCCACTCCGTTCGTGCCGAGCGAAGTCGAGGTACGTGCCCCAAGGTCCATGTGATCGTCACATCCCTCGACTTCGCTCGGGACGAACGGGACGGCAGAGAGGTCACAGCCCTTCTCCTGCGCCTTCGAGGACAGGCATGTCGATGGCGCGGAGCGTGGCCGACACGCTGTCGAGCGCTCCGGCGATGATCGCGATCATGCGGTCGATCTCCTCGTGGGTGATGATGAAGGGCGGGCACATGACGATGCTGTCGCGGACCGCGCGCACCATCAGCCCGCCCGCGATGCACGCGTCGCGCACCATCGGCCCGGCAATCCCTTCGCGGCCGCCGAAGCGGCGGTTGGTGCCGCGCGTCGCCACGATCTCGATCGCGCCGATCAGCCCGATCGCGCGGGTTTCGCCGACGAGCGGATGGTCGTCGAGCCGCTCCAGGGCATGGGCGAAGTACGGCCCGATATCGTCGCGCACCCGTGTCACCAAAGCCTCGCGCTCGATGATCTCGATGTTGCGCAGCGCCACCGCGGCAGCCACGGGGTGGCCCGAATAGGTGTAGCCATGGACGAAATCATCGTCGACCGAACGTAGCGTCTCGACGATGGCGCTCGACACCGCGGTGGCGGAGATCGGCAGGTAGCCCGACGACAGCCCCTTCGCCATGCTGACCAGATCAGGCGTCACCCCGAATTTCTGGAAGCCGAACCATTCGCCGAGCCGCCCGAAGCCGCAGATCACCTCGTCGGAGACCAGCAGGATTCCGTATTTGCGGCAGATCGCTTCGACCCGCTTCCAGTAGCCTTCGGGCGGGATGATCACGCCGCCGGCGCCCTGCACCGGCTCACCAATGAACGCCGCGACGTTCTCTGGGCCGACGCGCAGAATGCAATCCTCGATCTCCTGCGCCGCGCGTGCGCCGAACTCCTGCTCGTCCTCGCCGAAGCCATCGCCGAACAGATAGGGCTGCATGACATGCTCGACGCCGGGAATCGGCAGGTTGCCCTGCACGTGCATGTAGCTCATTCCGCCGAGGCTGGCCGACGCCACGGTCGAGCCGTGATAGGCGTTGCGGCGGCTGATGAAGGTCTTGCGCTTGGGCTCGCCCTTGATGTCCCAGTAGGTGCGGACCAGCCGGAACACGGTGTCGTTCGATTCCGATCCGCTGTTGTTGAAGAAGATGTGCTGGAGATCGCCACCGAGCAACCCGGCGAGCTTGGCGGCGAGCTCGATCGGCGGCGGTGTCGCGGTGCGGAAGAACGTGTTGTAGAAGGGCAGTTCAAGCATCTGCTCGCGCGCCACATCGGCCAATTCGGCGCGACCATAGCCGATGTCGACGCACCACAGGCCCGCCATGCCATCGAGGATTGCGTTGCCGTCGCCATCGTAGATGTTGCAACCTTCAGCGCGGACGATGATCCGGCTGCCGCCGATGTCGCGCTGCAGCTTGTAGGAGGATTGCGCCGGCAGGTGGTGCGCGACGTCGAGGCGGCGCAGTTCGGCGATGTCGTGATTGCGGATGGTCATTTCAAAGTGTCCCGTTCGTCTCGAGCGAAGGCTCTCCTGAGCGAAGTCGAAGGATCGAGGAACGTGGAGACGAGGCGCGACGTGTCTCGACTCCGCTCGACACGAACGGCAGTGTTGGTCGTCTCGCCCCGCAACGCCCGCGCGAAAATCTGGAACACGCCCTGCGAGGCGGCATCCTTGTCGGTCTGCCATTCGGGATGCCACTGCACTGCAAGGATTGGCGCACCATTGGGCTTAGCCGAGATCGCCTCGACTACGCCATCGGGTGCCGACGCCTCGATTTGCAGCCCTTCGCCCAGCCGATCGACACCCTGGAAATGAACCGAGTTCACCTCCAGCCGCTCGCGCCCGAACGCTTCGGCGAGCACTCCGCCCGGGGTGAGGATCACGTCATGCGCGTGGCCGAACATCGTGGGCAGCGAAACGCCGTCGGGCGCATGGTGCGAAAGCGGCCGGCCTTCCGCGCCGAGATCGCGCGCGAGCGTGCCGCCGAATGCGACGTTTAACTCCTGGAAGCCCCGGCAGATGCCGAGCACCGGCCTTGAGCGATCTATCATCGCGTCGATCAGCCGCGCCGTCATCTCGTCGCGGCCGGGATCGAATGGGCCGCTGCCCTCACCCGCATCGCCGTAGCGCGCCGGCGCGACGTTCGACGGGCTGCCGGTGAGCAGCAACCCGTCGAGCCGCGCTGCCACCGCTTTCGCGTCGATCAGGTCAGGTCGCGCCGGGATCAGCACTGCATCGACATCGGCATGGCGGATCACCGCCTCCATATAGCGTTCGATGACGAGCTGCGCGGTCTCCTCGCCGTGCCGGCGGGTGTCGGCGGATATGCCGATGAGCGGGCGGGTCATCGTGCGATCCTCCCCGCTTCGCGGGGAGGGGGACCGCTCGCGAAGCGAGTGGTGGAGGGGGTTGGCGGCTGGAGGGGTCGCCCGTGGAGAGCCCCCTCCGTCATCGCTTTGCGATGCCACCTCCCCGTTCCGGGGAGGATTTGGGCCGCTCGCCTCACGACAGCAGCACTGCGGGCGACCTTGGCGACCAGGTCAGCCACACCGGCTGGTCGTAGTCGAAGCCGCGTTCCTCGTAGCGCCGCACGTTGGAGCGCAGCACCTTTATCATGCGGCCGCCCGTCACCTCGACCTCATAGACCGTCTCGCTGCCCAGGTAGGAGAAATGCTTCACCGTACCCGCCAGGAGGTTGGCGCCGGCCGGTGTGCCCGGCGCAGCGGCCGCCGGCGGTGGCGCGTCGGGAATACGGTGGAACAGCTCGATCTTCTCCGGCCTTAGCGCCGCCCAGACAATGCCGTCGGTAGCGCCGGTCACGCCATGATCGACCCAGATGCTGGCGCCATCCGCCGCGATCAGTGCATGGCCGGGCTCGTCCTCGACCAGCCGCCCCTCGAACAGGTTCACGCTGCCGATGAAATCGGCCACGAAGCGGTTGGCCGGATATTCGTAGAGGTCGCTGGGGCTCGCCACCTGCTGGAGCGCGCCCTTGTGCATCACCCCGCAGCGGCTCGCCATCGCCAGCGCCTCGTCCTGATCATGTGTGACCATCACGAAGGTGACGCCCACCTTGTCCTGGATGATCGCGAGTTCGGAGCGCATCGCCTCGCGAAGCTTGGCGTCGAGCGCGGACAAGGGTTCGTCGAGCAGCAGCACGCGCGGTCGCTTGACCAGCGCGCGGGCGAGCGCGACGCGCTGGCGCTGGCCGCCGGAGAGTTGATCGGGCTTACGTGCCTCGTACCCGTCGAGCTTCACCAGCGCCAACGCGTCGCGCACCCGCTCCGCGCGTTCGGCCTTGGCGACACCGTCGATGCGCAAGCCGTAGCCGACATTCTGCTCGACCGTCATGTGCGGGAATACCGCGTAGGACTGGAACACCATGTTGACCGGTCGCTTGTTCGGCCCGACGCCCGCCATGTCCCGCCCGTCGATCAGGATGCGGCCTTCGCTCGGCACTTCCAGCCCAGCGAGCATGCGCAACAGCGTCGTCTTGCCGCAGCCTGAAGGTCCCAACAGCGCGAAGAACTCGCCCTCCTCGATGGCAAGATCGACGCTATCCACCGCGGCGAAATTGCCGAAGTGCTTGGAAACGCCCTCGATCCGGATCAGCGGTTCGGCCACGTCACTGCCCCCCTTCCAGTCGCGCGATGTCACGGCCCTGTATCTTGAGGCCGATCGCGGTCAGCAGCAGCGTGACGACGATCAGCAGCGTCGAGGCGGCATTCACCTCGGGCGTCACCGAGAAGCGCACCATCGAATACACCTTGACCGGAAAGGTCACCGTGTCCGGTCCGGCGGTGAAGAAGGTAATGACGAAATCGTCGAGGCTGAGCGTGAAGGCGAGCAGCGCGCCGGCGATCAGGGCGGGCTTCATGTGCGGCACCAGCACGTCGATGAACGCGCGCCATTCGGATGCGCCGAGATCCTTTGCCGCCTCCTCCAGCTCTCGATTGAATGAGGCGAGCCGCGCGCGGACGATCACGGCAACGAACGGGAAGCTGAACGAGATGTGCGCGATGATGATCGCGCCGAGGCTCAGCGGCCACGGCAGATCGTCAGGCCAGGGCATGATGCGCGAGAAGAACACCAGCATGGCGACGCCCATGCAGATCTCCGGCACCACAATCGGCAGAGCCAGCGCGCCCTCGAACGCGGGTTTAATCGGGAAGCGGAAGCGCCAGCAGGCGACCGCGACAAGAGCACCCAGGACCAGGCTGACGAGTGTCGAGATCGCCGCGATGGTGAGCGAATTGCCGAACGCGGTCAGCAGGTCGCTGTCGTTGAACACCGCGCCGTACCAATCGAGCGTGAAGCCCTGCCACACGATGTTGCGGCGGCTATCGTTGAAGCTGAACGCGATCAGCGCGGCGAGCGGCGCGTAGAGGCAGATTGCGACCAGCCCGATCCACAGGCGCAGCGGCCAGCGGGCGAGGTAATCGAGCGGAGCGGCGGGGGATTTGGTCACAAGGCCCAGCCTCTCCGTTCGTGTCGAGCGAAGTCGAGACACCGTGACGCGGCGCCCGCCTCACGTCCCTCGACTTCGCTCGGGACGAACGGGCAAAGGAGGGCAATCACTCTACCATCCCCCGCCGCCGGCGCGACACCACCGCCTGTACCGCGATCGCCGCGAAGGTCAGGTACATCAGTACGAAGGACAGCGCCGATCCGAACGGCCAGTCGTTGGCGCGCTTGAACTGGCGCTCGATGACGTTGGCAATCATCTGGCTGTCCGGCCCGCCAAGCAGATCGGGCGTCAAATACGATCCCATCGCCGGGATGAAGGTGATCAGGATGCCCGAGAGGATGCCGGGCAGCGCGAGCGGCACCACCACCTCGAAGATCGTGCGGATATGCCCGGCGCCGAGATCGAGGCTGGCCTCGAGCAGCGAACGATCGAGCCGGTCCAGCGCCGAATAGAGCGGCAGCACCAGGAACGGCAGGTTGACGTACACCAGCCCCACCACCACCGCAAAATTGTTGTGCAGCATCGGCCATGGCCCCAGGCCCACCCAGCCGATGATCTCGTTGATGAAGCCTTCGGTCCGCAGCACCGCCATCAGCGCGTAGGTGCGGACCAGCAGGTTGGTCCAGAACGGCAGCATGATCAGCAGCAGCAGCCAGACCTTGGCTTTCGGCCCCGCAAAGGTGATCGCCAGCGCTACCGGAAAGCCGACGATCAGGCACAGGAAGGTCGTCAGCGCAGCATAGGCCAGCGACTTGACGAACACCTCGACATAGACCGGGTCCGCGATGCGCGCGTAGTTGGAGAAGGTGCCGTCGATCGCGATGTCGGTCAGGCCCGAGGTGCGGCCGAAGCTGTATGCCCAGATCACCGCCAGCGGCACGAGGAAGAAGACGAACAGCCACAAGGCCGGCGCGGTGAACACCGCTGCGAACGGGCCTTTGGCGCGGGACCAGGGCTGTTCGATGCTCATGCCTTCGAACTGCCTTCTACCCCGTTCGTGTCGAGCGAGGTCGAGACACGGTGCCACGGGGCCTGTGTCAGGTCCCTCGATCCTTCGACTTCGCTCAGGAGAGCCTTCGCTCGGGACGAACGGGAGGCAGGAAGCTTACGCATTCTGCAGATACCAGTCATGATCCAACGCGGTCACCACCGCGTTGAACCGGGCCTTCTCGGTACGCTTCACCGTCGCGTAGAGATCGACGAAGGCGTCGCCTAGATACTCCCGCATGATCGGCGAGGCGGCGAAGCGGTCGATCGCGCGGAGCCAGTCGGTCGGTAGCGGATCACCCGCTGCGATCGGCGCGGTGTAGCCGTCGCCCTGTGTCATCGCGCCCGGACCGATCTTGTGAGTCAGCCCGTGATGCGCGCCGACCAGCACCACTGCCAGCGCGAGATACGGGTTGGCGTCCGCTCCGGCGACGCGGTGCTCCACCCGGCGCGACGCCGCCGATCCTGCCGGAATGCGAAGCGCCACCGTGCGGTTGTTGATACCCCAGGTCGGCGCGACCGGCGCGTAGCTCCTCGCGACATAACGGCGGAAACTGTTGGCGTTAGGGGCCAGCACCGCCATCGCATCCGCCATCGTCTGCGCCATCCCACCGATCGCGTGGGTGAGAGCGGACGTACCCTCCGCCGCCTCGCTCGCAAAGATGTTGGCGCCGTCCGCATTCAGCATCGACATGTGGATGTGCATGCCCGATCCGGCGATCTCGGCGAAGGGCTTGGCCATGAAGGTCGCCTCGCAGCCGAGCGGGCGCGCCACGCCTTTGGCGATACGCTTGAACAGGATGGCGTGATCGCCCGCCTTCAGCGCGTTCACCTGATGGTGAAGTGTCAGTTCAAGCTGGCCTGGCGAGGCTTCGGAACTCGCCCCCTCGACCGGCACGCCCTGCGCATCCGCCGCCTGCCACAGTCCGCGGAGGAAGTCCGCCGCGTCCTCGGTCTCGTGCAGCCCATGCGCTTCGTTGGCGGTAGGCCTGCGCCGGGTGAAGGGCGAGCTTCGCAGCGATACCCGGCCTCGCCGGCTCTCGACCAGGTAGAATTCCAACTCGCACGCCACCACCGGAGTCAGTCCGTCGGCGGCGAAGCGATCGAGCACGCGCTGGAGGACGGCGCGCGGATCGAACGGCGTCACCTCTCCATCGAGATCGTGAAGCGAGCACATCACTTGGCCGACATCCTCGCCCAGCCACGGCGCGGGGACGATGCCGCCAGGCACAGCGCGCGCGATACGGTCGGCGTCGCCGGTCTCCCACACCATGCCGGTGTCCTCGCAATCGGCGCCGAGAATGTCGACCGCGACGATCGATCCCGGCAGGAAGGCCGAACCCTCATAGAGCTTCATCACCTCGGATCGCCGCAGCCGCTTGCCGCGCGGCACCCCGGCCAGCGAGGTGAAGAACATCTCGAAATACTCGGTACCCGGGTGCGCGGCGAGGAAGTCACGCCCTTCCTGCGGGTCGGCCGCGAACCCGCTCATGGCTGCCCCGTGAAGCTGCAAGTGCACCTAGTCGTCACTGCCTTCATGTCGGCATATTTTTCCAGAGCGCGCACCGATGCCCCCGCTTACCTGCTCTCTGTGATCACAGTAACTCATGTCGAAGAGGGCGCCAAGACCCTTTGCCTGGCTTCGGCACCGCCGGTATGCGCTGGTTGTCAGAGCGGCCTCAACTCGCGCAGATAGCGTTGCGCGTTCTCGGCGTAGCGGACAGCGCCTTGCCGCATTTCGGCGATCTCCGCCTCAGTCAGCGCCCGCACGAACTTTGCCGGGCGGCCGGCCCACAGCTCGCCTGCCCTGACAACCTTGCCGCCGGTGAGCAGCGCGCCCGCGCCGAGCATGCCGTCGCTCTCCACTCTTGCCCCGTTCAGCAGCGTCGCCCCCATGCCGACGAAGCCGCGATCGGCGATCGTGCAGCCGTGGAGCATCACCATGTGGCCGACGAGCACGTCGTCGCCGATGATTGTCGGTGAACCGGGATCGGCGTGGACGATCGTGCCGTCCTGCAGGTTGCTGCGCCGGCCGATGCGGATCGCCTCGATATCGGCACGCATCGTGCAGTTGAACCAGACGCTCGATCCCTCGGCGATCTCGACATCACCGACGAGGACGCTACCCGGTGCGACGAACACGCCGTGCGCAAGTCGCGGGCGCAACTCGCCCAGCGCGAACAGCGCACCACCGCCGTGCTGCGCGGGAAGATCAGCCATGGCGGTATCCTTGTCTGAGAAGAGGCTTCCGATGATCCTAGCGTAGTTGCATGCCACTTGCAGCAGGGGCTTTCGCAGTCACACTGTCCGTGGATGTGACCGATTTGCTACAATCGAGCCGCTAGCAGACAACGATGTCAAAAACTTTTGACATCCTTGTCAGAGCGGGAGTAGTGCCGCTGCAAGCCTGTGGAATCGGGTGACTTACAGGGAGGGATTCATGACCCGGCATCTTCTTGCCGCGAGCACAGCGCTTGCGGCCACGCTTTTCTTCTCGTCCGCCGTTGAGGCGCAGTCGCAGGACAGCTCGGTCGCTCCGCAGGCCGGTGCCACCGCCGTCGCCGATCCGACGCAGCCGAACAGCGGCGAAGTGCCCGACATCGTCGTCACCGCCACCAAGCGCGAGACGAGCCTGGAAAAGACCCCGATCGCGATCTCGACCTTCAACCAGAAGCAGCTCGATCAGTATCAGGTCAAGGATGTGCGGACGCTCGCTCAGTTCGTGCCCAGCCTCGCCTTCAACCAGCAGGGCGATCAAAGCGCCGTGCTGCTCACGCTCCGCGGTATCGGCAATGATTCGGCCTATACCGAGGTCGCCGACCCCGAGGTCGCGATCTACGTCGACGGCATCTATTCTCCCCGCGCCCAAGGCGCATCGCTGCTCGCTTACGATCTCGAGCGGATCGAAGTGCTGCGCGGCCCCCAGGGCACTCTGTTCGGCCGCAATGCGACGGTCGGCGCGGTCAGCTTCATCACCGCGAAGCCGACGTTCGACAGCGTGAAGGGCTATGCCGAAGTGCTCGGCGGCTCGTACAACCGCTTCGGCACGCAGGGGATGATCAACATCCCGATCAGCAGCACGCTGGCCGTGCGCGCCGCCTTCATCACCGATCGCCACGACGGCTATATCAACTACCAGCAGCCGCCGGGCACGCCTGGCGTCGATCGTTCGACCTATGTCACCAGCGGCAAGAAATACTACGCCGGCGATCAGAAGTCCGGTCGCCTCAGCGTCGAATGGCGGCCGAGCGATCGCTTCCGCTGGGATCTGAACACCGAGTATTTCAAGGACACCGGCACCCCGATCCTCGGCCTGATGCAGAACACCCGCCCCGGCGAGAAGTTCTGGTCCGCGCTGATCGACACCGCGCCCGATCAGAACCGCTATTCGATCGGCATCCACTCGGACATGTCCTATGACGTGACCGACGGCATCCAGATCCAGTATCTCGCCGGTTGGCAGCGTGTCGGCGGCAGCACCCAGGACGACGCCGATGCCGGCACCGAGCCGCCGATCGAAGGTGCCGCACAGACGCTGCCCAACGGCGCGTTCGAGGAGAACCGCACGGTCAACTCGCGCTATGATTTCTACAGCCACGAGGTGCAGATCAAATCGATCGGCACGCACCCGATCGACTGGATCGTCGGCGGCTATTTCAGCCACGAGAAGAACCAGATCCGCTTCGACGTGGACATCCGCAACGGCTATCGCAACGGCACCTTCAACTATGCCGGCGCCTTCATCCAGGTCGATCGCACGATCGAATCGAAGGCGGGCTTCGGCCAGGCGGTGTGGCACGCGACCGATCACATCCGGCTGACCGGCGGCATCCGCTATACCGACGACGACAAGCGCGACCGGGGCGGCCGGAACGTCACCTCGTTCCTGCCGACCTGCGCGGCGAGCGATACGGCGGCCGACGGCACCTGCGGCGGCTTGTTCGGGATCGATCCGCACGCGACGGGCGCGGAGCTCGGCCAGCTGCTCGGGCCGAATTTTGTGGTCAGCAACAACGACGCGCATGGCAATTGGGACAAGATCACGTGGCTCGGCCGCGTTGACGCCGATCTGACCGATACGACCTTCGCCTATGGCAGCGTGTCGACCGGCTTCAAATCGGGCAACATCGAGGATGGCGGCCTCACCGCCAATCCCGAGACGCTGACCAACTACGAAGTCGGCCTCAAGCAGCGCTTCCTCGGTGGTCGCGCGACCTTGAATCTCGCGGCCTATTACAGCGACTTCAAGGGCTATCAGGTCAACCAGGCGATCTCGACACGCAACGCTGCCGGGCAGATCACCGCCAGCCAGATCATCACCACCAACTCCAAGGGCGCGACGGCGAAGGGCATCGAGGCCGAACTTAACGCTAACGTGACGCCGATCGATCACTTCAACGTCGCGTCAAGCTTCCAGAAGACGCGGTTGAAGCAGCTGCTGACGATCGACGGCCGCCTGTACAGCTCGAGCTCGCTCACCGACATCACGTCGAACAGCGAGGATCTGAAGGGCAACGAGCTTCCGCATGCGCCGCGCTTCTCGATCACTGGCACATACGTCCACGACGTGCTGCTCGGCAACGGGGGCACGCTCAGCCCGCGGGCGACGGTGCACTACGAGACGAAGAGCTGGCTCACCTACTTCAACGGCGATGTCGCCTCGCGCTATGCCGATCCGACCGGCAAGGGCACCTATGGCACCGCGTTCGATCGGCAGAAGGGCTACACCAAGCTCGATCTCGGCCTGACCTACACGGCACCGAGCGGCCGCTATCTGGTCGAGCTGTTCGGGCAGAATATCACCGATCACAAGATCCGGCTCAGTGCGGGTTCCTATGGTGCACCGGCCAATCCGGTGTTCCTGTCGAACTATGCGCCGCCGCGGACGATCGGCGGGCGTTTCCGCCTGAACTTCTAGTCCGGGCCTGATCGATCTTCCGGCACGTCTCCCCGCCGGACACTGGAGCCATCGTCGCGTATGATGCGACGGTGGCTCCGTTTTCAGGATCGAAACTGATATGACCGACACGCACATCGTCATCGTCGGCGGCGGCACGGCCGGTTGGCTGACCGCAGCCTACCTCTCCCGCTCACTCGCGGCCGATGCGGCATCGGGCGTCCGCATCACGCTCGTCGAATCGCCGGACATTGGCATCATCGGTGTCGGCGAGGGCAGTTTCCCGACGTTGCGATCGACGCTGGCGACGCTAGGAGTAAGCGAGCGCGACTTCTGCGTCGGCGCGGACGCGACCTTCAAGCAGGGCGTGCGCTTCACCGGCTGGGCGGGACGGCCGACGCCCGGGCACAACGACGACGATTACATGCACGTCTTCGATCTGCCATATGGCGGGGACAGCCCCGGGCTCTTACCCGCTTGGCTGGCGACCGCCGGCGCCAACCGGCCAGCCTATGCCGATTCGGTGAGCGCGCAGGAACGCGTGATGCGCGCCGCGCTTGCCCCGAAGCGCCCCGGCGACCATGATTTCGAAGCGCCGTTCAACTACGCCTATCATTTCGACGCGGGCAAGCTCGCCACCTTTCTGCGCGACACAGCAGTGGCCAACGGTGTGACCCGCATCGCTGCGACGATCGGCGAGGTCGTCCGCTCGGAGGACGGCGGCATCGCTGCGGTCGTGCCGAACGACGGCGGCGATGCGATCACCGGCGATCTGTTCGTCGATTGCACCGGCTTTGCCTCGCGGCTGATCGGCGAGACGCTGGGATCACGCTTCACGCCTGTCGAAGACATCCTGTTCAACGATCGCGCGCTCGCCCTGCAGATGCCCTATGATCGCCCCGACGCGCCGATCGAGAGCTATACCCACGCAACCGCGCATGGCGGCGGCTGGATCTGGGACATCGGCTTGTCCGCGCGGCGCGGGATTGGCTGCGTTTATTCGAGCCGCCACGTCTCTGACGACGAGGCCGAGCGCACGCTGCGCGACTATGTCGGGCCGGGCGCCGCGGCCCTGCACCCCCGCCAGCTCAAGTTCCGCACCGGCTATCGCGAGACGCAGTGGATCGGCAATTGCGTTGCCATCGGACTTTCCGCAGGCTTCTTCGAGCCGCTGGAGTCGACCGGGATCATGCTGATCGAGGTCGCAGCGCGTATGCTCGCCGAGTTCGCGGTTAACACCGATCCGGGTTCGCTCGCCGCCGCTGCGCGCAGCTACAACCGGCTGATGCCAGCGCGCTACGCCGCGATTGTCGAGTTCCTGAAGCTCCATTATGCGATCAGCCACCGGCGCGACACCGCGTATTGGCGCGACAACACCGATCCGGCATCCTGGCCAGACGGGCTGACCGACAAGCTCGCGCAATGGCGCCGTCGCCTGCCCTCGCGATTCGATTTCGTGGTCGATCACGAGAGCTTCCTGCCGCCCAACTGGCAGTACATCCTCTACGGCCACG
>CAXTBZ010000020.1:0-30618 GCA_964242855.1 uncultured Sphingomonadaceae bacterium | reverse complement strand
GTTGATCACATAGGTGCGGCCACGGCGACGGATCACGCGGTTGTCGCGGTGACGCCCCTTGAGCGACTTCAATGAGTTACGAATCTTCATGGGACTGGCCCTGCTGCTTTCTGGATTGGGCGCGGGGCCCGTGAAAATCGAGGCGCCCGCCTATGAGAGCGCGTGGCCCAAGTCAAGGCCGCAACCTGCCTGCTGCTTGGTTCAGCGGCGCGAAATCGGCGGCGGATGAAGCCAAAGCCGGCGCGGGACGTTACATCTCCGAATCGTCCCGCTTGAGAGGCCTGTCATGTCCCATACGCGCACCCCCTTCCGCATCGCCCTCATGCTCGGCGGCGCGCTTGCGATCGCCGGCTGCTCAACCACCGGCGGCGGATCGACCCAGGTGACGCGCTTCCACCTCGCCCAGCCGATCGCGCCGGGCAGCTTCTCGATCGAATCGACGCCGATGATGGGGCCGGGTTCGCCGATGGCGCCCGACAGCATCGAGCTCAACACCTATAGCGACATCGTCGCGGGCGAACTGACCCACCTCGGCTTCACCCGCGCTCAGGGTGCTGGCACCTCCGAACTGACGGTCAGCGTCATGGTCGATCGCGGTACCCGGCCCGATCCCAACAGCGGTGGCTCGTCGATCAGCTTCGGCATCGGCGGCGGGAGCTTCGGGCGCCGGTCGGCTGTGGGCGGCGGCGTCGGCACCACCGTGCCGCTCAGCCACGATCAGCGCTTCATCGTCGGCACGCGGATGCAGGTTCAGATCAAGCGCCGCTCGGACGGCACCGCGATCTGGGAAGGCCGCGCGATGACCGAGGCGAAGGGCCAATCGCCAGATGCGTCACCGCAAGCAGCGGTCACCAAGCTCGCGCACGCGCTGTTCACGGGCTTTCCGGGCACATCGGGAACCACTATCAACGTGAAATGACCATCCTCATCTCGGCCGCGTTCGATAGCGGCAACATCCGGCCCGGCGCGATCGAAGGCGACACCGTGTCGCTGGAGATCGTGGCGGATGAAGGCTCGGACTTCCTCCAGTGGTTCCACTTCCGCGCGATCGGGGTGTGTGGGCGGCCGGTGACCTACGCAATCACCAATGCCGGCAAGTCGGCCTATCCGGGTGGCTGGCCCGGTTACCACGTCCGCTGGTCCGAGGATCGGGTGACGTGGCGTCAGGCGGCCGACACCAGCTATGCCGGCGGAGTGCTGCGCTTCACCCATGCAGCTGCCGGTGACGCGGTCTGGTTCGCCTATTTCGCGCCCTACTCGATGGAGCGGCATGCTGATCTCGTCGCGCGCATCGGCGCCCGTCCCGGCGTGACGCTCGCGTCGCTCGGACAGACGCTGGACGGGCGCGAGATCGACTGCCTGACGCTTGGCGGAGGTCCTAAACAGGTGTGGTTCTACGCCCGCCAGCATCCGGGCGAGTCGATGGCGGAATGGTGGATGGAGGGCGCGCTCGACGCGCTGACCGATCCGGCCGACCCGATCGCGCGATCGCTGCGCCAGCGGGCGACTTTCCACATCGTCCCCAACATGAACCCGGACGGCAGCTTCCGCGGCCATCTGCGCACCAACGCGGCCGGCGTGAACCTCAACCGCGAATGGCACGAGCCGACGCCTGAGCGCTCGCCCGAAGTGCTGTGCGTGCGTGACCAGATGGACCGCACCGGCGTCGACTTCGCGATGGACGTGCATGGCGACGAGGCGATCCCCTACGTCTTCCTCGCAGGCTTTGAGGGCGTGCCGTCGCTCAAGGATGGCCAGGTTGCCGGCTATCACGCGTTCCAGGATGCGCTGGTGGCGCGAACGCCCGACTTCCAGAAGAGCAGGGGCTACGGCGTCACGGGTGCTGGCAAGGCAAACCTGGCGATGTCGACCAACCAGCTCGCCGAGCGGTTCGGCTGTGTCGCCTGCACGCTCGAAATGCCGTTCAAGGACAATGACGATCTGCCCGATACGGAGTTCGGCTGGTCGCCCGCGCGCAGCATGAAGTTGGGCGAGGCCTGCCTCGCCGCGCTGCACGACGTCCTCGATCGCCTCTGAACGCCGCCCTTGATGCAAACGTCCACGGAGACCGCATGCCCCGCCTCGTCCTGATCCGTCACGGCCAGTCCGCCTGGAACCTCGAGAACCGCTTCACCGGCTGGTGGGACGTCAACCTGACCGACAAGGGCATCGAAGAGGCCAAGGCGGCGGGGCGATTGCTGGCGGAGAAAGGCTTCGATTTCGATCGCTGCTTCACCAGCCTGCAGACCCGCGCGATCAAGACGCTCAACCTGGCGCTCGAGGAGATGGGGCGGCTGTGGTTGCCGGTCGAGAAGGACTGGCACCTGAACGAGCGCCACTATGGCGGGCTGACCGGGCTCGACAAGGCCGAGACCGCGGCAAAACATGGCGAGGATCAGGTCAAGATCTGGCGGCGCAGCTTCGATACGCCACCGCCGCCGCTCGAAGCCGGATCGGCGTTCGATCTGTCGCAGGATCGCCGCTACGCCGGCGTCGCCATCCCCCAGGCCGAGAGCCTGAAGGACACGATCGCGCGCGTGCTGCCCTATTGGGAGCAGCGGATTGCGCCGGCGCTGCGCGCGGGCGAGCGGGTGGTGATCTCGGCGCACGGCAATTCGCTCCGCGCGCTGGTCAAGCATCTGTCGAACATCCCCGACGACGAGATCGTTGCCCTAGAGATCCCGACCGGACAGCCGATCGTCTATGAGCTCGATGATGCGCTGGTGCCGATCGATCGCTATTATCTGAGCGAGCGCTAAACCTCTCGACATCGTTGAGCCCGAACGGCTTGGGGGTAGCGATCTCCTCGCCGCATGCTAAGCATCCCGCCCTCCTCGCAAAGGCAAAGCAGTGAGCGAACCCCTCGTCGGCATCATCATGGGCAGCCGCTCCGATTGGGAGACAATGCATCATGCCGCCGTGACGCTCGGCACGCTCGGCGTGGCGTACGAGGCGAAGGTCGTCTCCGCGCACCGCACGCCGGAGCGGCTCTACGACTACGCGAAAACGGCGCACGGACGCGGCCTCAAGGTGGTGATCGCAGGCGCTGGTGGCGCGGCGCATCTGCCCGGCATGTGCGCATCGATGACGGCGCTGCCGGTGCTCGGCGTGCCGATCGAGTCCAAGGCGCTGTCGGGGATAGATAGCCTGCTCTCGATCGTCCAGATGCCGGCCGGCGTTCCCGTCGGCACGCTCGCGATCGGCAAGGCGGGCGCGATCAACGCCGCGCTGCTCGCCGCCGCGATCCTGGCGATCGGGGACGAGGCGCTGGGCGCGCGTCTGGATGAATGGCGCGCGCAGCAGACGCAGGCGGTGGACGAAGCGCCCGAATGATCGTCGCGCCGGGATCGATCATCGGTATCATCGGCGGCGGCCAGCTTGGCCGGATGCTGTCGGTCGCGGCGGCACAACTGGGCTACCGCAGCCACATCTATGCGCCCGAGGCAACCGGACCGGCCGGCGAAGTCGCGGCCTGGTGGACCCAGGGCGACTATGACGACACGCAAGCGCTGAGCCGCTTCGCGCAAGGCTGCGACGTCGTGACCTACGAGTTCGAGAATCTGCCGGGCGAGGTGCTCGCGTCGATCGAACCTTTGCGTCCGTCGGCCGAGGCGCTGCGGATCGCGCAGGATCGGGTGCTGGAGAAAAGCTTCGCCAATCGCCACGGCCTGCCCACCGCGCGCTGGGCGGCGGTGGCATCGCTGGAGGATCTCCACGCGGCGATCGCCGACATCGGCTGCCCCGCGATCCTGAAGACGCGGCGCTTTGGCTATGACGGCAAGGGTCAGGCGCGGCTCGCGGCACCGGGCGACGCGGTGGCGGCGTGGGAGGCGATCGGCGGCCAGCCGGCGGTGCTGGAAGGCTTCATC
The DNA here is from genome assembly GCA_964242855.1 of uncultured Sphingomonadaceae bacterium. Classification (GTDB taxonomy): domain Bacteria; phylum Pseudomonadota; class Alphaproteobacteria; order Sphingomonadales; family Sphingomonadaceae; genus Solisphingomonas. The sequence continues at coordinate 26,749 of CAXTBZ010000020.1, read as the reverse complement.
GACTTCGACGTCGAATATTCGGTGCTACTTGCGCGAGGAGAGGACGGCGAGAGCGTCGCATGGGATGTCGTTACCAACGTCCACCGCGACGGCATCCTCGCGCACTCCACGGTGCCCCCACGGGGCCAGGTGGCAGACCAGGTGGTCGACGCGGTGACGCTCACCCGTCGGCTGGCCGACGCGCTCGGCTATGTCGGCGTGCTGGCGGTGGAATGGTTCGCGGGCGCGAAAGGCCCGATCTTCAACGAGATGGCGCCCCGCGTCCATAACAGCGGCCACTGGACGATTGAGGGCGCCACGACATCGCAGTTCGAGAACCACATCCGCGCGATCTGCGGCCTGCCGCTCGGATCAACCGCAGTTACTGGCGCCCGCGTAGAGATGGAGAACCTGATCGGCGAGGACGCGACGCGGTGGCCGGAGATCCTCGCCAACCGCGACGCCCATCTCCATCTCTACGGCAAAAGCATCCGCCCTGGCCGCAAGATGGGCCACGTCACCCGAGTGAGGCGCTAGCTAAAGCCCTCTCTGCCTGCGGGAGAGGGTTGGGTGAGGGCATTCTTCTTTTTGCGTCGAAGAATAAGAAGGCCTTCATCCTCCCCGTCTGCGACGGGTCCCCTCCTTCTCCCGCCTTGCGGGAGAAGGAATTAAGCCTTGCGCACCGCTTTGACCGGGAACTTGCCGAACGCGCCGGTGTCGATCGTGCCTTCCATGGTGTCGCCGTCGAGCCTTCCATCGACGGTCAGCGTCATCGGGAAGGGCACCTTGATGTCCATCTTGAAGGTCACCTGATCGCCGACCACCTGGCCTTCGGACACGTCGATCGAGCCCATCGCGCCTGAATTGGTGCCGACAAAGCTGCCATCCGGCTTGCTGGTGAGGGTCAGCACCGACTTCTGCTCACCCATCGGCGACTGCGCCACACTGTCCCACTGACCATCGATACCCGCCATAAAGCTTGTCCTTCCGTATACGTCAACGCCACCCATTACGACGCCGGGGGCGCCTTGACCACCTCCACCGGCAGGCCGAGCGCATCGAGCTGCGGTTTTTCCTTGGCGGCATCGCCGACGACAACCCAAACGAGCGTGCCTGGCCTGATCTCGGCGCGGGCCGCGGCGTTAAGCTGATCGGTGGTGAGCGCGCGGTATTTGTCGGCGATGTGGGTGTAATAGTCGTCGGGGCGCTGGAGCAGATCGTTGCGCTGCATGGCATCGAGCAGCTCGCTGCCGGTCTCGAAACTGCCCGGTAGCTGGCGAATGCTGCGTTCGACGATGCGCTCGCGCTCGTCGTCGGTGAGCGGTTTGGTGGTCAGGAACGCCGTCATGTCGGCCAGCATCGCCTGGATCGTCGGGCCGGTCTTGTCGGTCTGTACCGGCGCGGTGACCAGGTAGGGGACACGCCCGGCATAGCGCGTGATCCCGGCCTCGACTCCGTAGGACCAGGCCTTCGTCTCGCGGATGTCCATGTTGAGCCGCGACAGGAAGGTGCCGCCGAGCGCGTCGTTGGCGACGACGAGCGGCAGCAGTTCGTCGGTGCCGTGCGCGCCGAGCACCTCGCCGGCCTGGATCACCGATTGCGGCGAGCCCGGCCGATCGAGCAGCACGATGCGCGGGCGAGGCGTGGGGATCGCCTCGTCGAGCGGCTTGGTGCCGGCCGCGCCTGTTGCCGTCCACCGCGCGAACCGTGCCTCGATCATCGGCTGGAGTGTGGCGAGCGGTAGATCGGAGACGATGAAGATGCTGGTATCCTGCGGCCGCACCCAGCGATCCTTGTAGGCGACCAGATCGGCCTTGGTGAGCTTCGCCACCCCCGCCGGATCGCCGAGCCCGCTGCCCGGCACCGCGTAAGGGTGCGCCGGCCCGTAGATCAGCCCCGGCAGAGTGCGCCCGGCGAGCCCTTCGGGATCGGACAGTTCGGACTGGATGCCGGCAAGCTGTTCGCCCTTCACGCGCTGGAGGTCGGCGAAGGTCGGGTTGAGCGTCACGTCAGCGAGCAGGTCCAGCCCTGGTGCCAAATTGGCGGTGACCACCGCCAGATCGATCTCGCCGCGGTCCATCGATCCGCCCGCCGCGATACGCGAGCCGAGATGCTCCTGCTCGGACGCGATCTCGGCGGACGATCGCGTCGTCGTGCCCTCGTCGAGCAGGCTCAGCATCAGCGATCCGGTGCCGAGCGCGCCCTTGGGATCGGCCGCGAAGCCGCCGTCGAAGGTGATCGCGAGACGGGTCAGCGGCAGCCCGGCGCGTTGTGCATAGACCAGCTTCACTCCGTTGGAGAGGGTGGTGCGGGTGATCGCCGGATAGGTCAGGCTGGAGATGTCGCCGACCGGCGGCGCGGCGCGCTTGGGGCCGGTGACAGGGGCGGCGCCGCTTTCGGCGACCTCCTTCGGGCCGGCGATCGGCGCAGTGTCCGCCTGCCTCGCCTTGGCCTCCTCGTACGGCGCGCGCGCGCCTGGTGCCACGGTCAGCGCGTAGACCGGGCGGGTCAGCCACTTCTGCAGCGCCGCCTTTACGGTGGCGGGGATCTCCCTGGGATATTGCGCGATCTGCTTCTGGTAGAAGCCGGGATCGCCGGTGAAGACCGCGCCCTGCGCCAGCACCGTTGCGCGTCCACCGAAGCCGCCGACCTTTTCCATGCCGAAGATGCGCCCGGCGACCTCCTGGGTCACCGCGCGCTGCATCTCGTCCGCGGTCGGCCCGTTGGCGACGAGATCGGCGATGATCGCATCGAGTTTCTGGCCGACCAGCTCCGGATCGACTCCCGGCTTCACGTCGACCTGCACCTCGAACTCGCTCACCCGCTCGAGCGGCTCGACATCGGCGCTGACCGATACCGCGACGCCGTCCCTGCGCACCAGCATGTTGTCCAGCCGCGAACTGGCGAGGCCGCCCAGCACCGAAGCCGCGATATCGAGCGGCACCGTCGCCGGATCGGCGAGCCCCGGCACCCCCCACGCGCGGTAGAGCCTGGTCGTCGCCACCTGATCGTGCAGCGTCTCGTCCTTGCGTGCCGGCAGCGTCGGCACCGGCGCCACCGTCACTGTAGGCTGCGGCCCCCGCGCGATGTCGCCGAAGTATTTTTCCACCAGCGGCTTCGCGGTCGCCACGTCGATGTCGCCGGCGAGGACCAGCACCGCATTGTTGGGGCCGTAGTGACCACGGAACCACTCGCGCACGTCGGCGAGGCTGGCATGATCGAGGTCGGCCATCGATCCGATCGTGGTGTGCTGGTAGGGATGGCCGTCGGGGAACAGCGCCTGCTGCTCGGCATATTGGACCAAACCATAAGGCTGATTGTCGTCCTGCCGCTTCTCGTTCTGGACGACGCCGCGCTGACGATCGAGCGTCTCCTGCCCGACCGCGCCGAGCAGATGGCCCATGCGATCGCTTTCGAGGAACAAGGCGAGCGGCAGCGCCGGCTTCGGCACCGTCTCGAAGAAATTGGTTCGATCGAAGCTCGTCGTGCCGTTATAGTCGGTCGCGCCGACGCTTTCGAGCGGCTTGAAATAGTCGCCCGGCGCGTTTTCCGATCCGTTGAACATCAGATGCTCGAACAGGTGCGCGAAGCCGGTCTTGCCGGCGGGCTCGTCCTTTGAACCGGCATGATACCAGACCGACACCGCCACCACCGGCGCCTTGCGATCGGTCGACACGATCACGCGCAGACCATTCGCCAACGTGAATTGTTCGTAAGGGAGCGACAATTGTGCTGCCAGCGTGGCGAGCGGCGCGGGCCTGGCGAGGGGTGCGGCGGACAGCGGGATTGGGGCAGAAGCGAGCAAAAGCGCGGATATCGCAAGGCGCATCGGGATCGGTACCTCGGGGAGAATGGCCTGCAGCATAGGGCTTCGCCCCCGCACCGCAACGGCTTGGCGTCGGGAGCGAGGTAGGGCAGTCCTGGCCCAAGCCACGATCAGGAGCGCAGCATGGCCATCCGCCCTCATCTCTCCCTGCCCGAACTCGCGCGCCGCTATCTCGCCAAGGAGCCCCACAGCCTCGATGCCGAGGAGCGCAAGGTCCTCGAAAGCTTCAAGGATCGGCGGCCGATCAGCCAGGATTCGGCCGACATCGAGGAGGCGCAGGCGAGCTTCGGCGACCGGCTGGCGGATCGCGTAGCGGCAGTCGGTGGATCGTGGGGCTTCATCATCGCTTTTGGCGTCGTGCTGTTCGGCTGGATGCTGCTCAACAGCGACATCCTCAGCCACTGGAACCGCGCCTTCGATCCCTATCCGTACATCTTCCTCAACCTGATGCTGTCGATGCTGGCGGCGATCCAGGCGCCGGTGATCATGATGAGCCAGAACCGCCAGGGCGACCGCGACCGCGTCGCCGCGAGCCACGATTACGAGGTCAATCTGCGCGCCGAGATCGAGATCATGCGCCTCCACGAGAAGATGGACGCGCTGCTCGATCGGCTGGAGCGTGGCGAAATCGCACGATGAGGCTTGTGTTGTATTATTACCACACCATATCGCTGCAGACTAATTTCACGAGGGGAGATCCATGAATCTCGAACTGTTTACCGATCGCGCGAAGGGCTTCCTGCAGTCCGCGCAGACCGTCGCGATCCGCATGAACCACCAGCGCATCGCGCCAGAGCATATCCTGAAGGCACTGCTGGAAGACGAGCAGGGCATGGCCTCCGGTTTGATCGCCAAGGCCGGCGGATCGGCGCAGGTCGCGCTGCGCGACACCGATGCGGCGCTGGCGAAGATTCCGGGGGTATCGGGCAGCGGCGCGCAATCGACCCCCCAACTCGACAACGACACCGTGCGCCTGCTCGATTCCGCCGAGCAGATCGCCAAGACGGCCGGCGACAGCTACGTCACCGTCGAGCGCATGCTGCTCGCCTGCGTGCTCGCCGGCACGACCGCGGCAGGCAAGGCGCTGTCGGCGGCGGGCGTGAAGGCGGACGCGCTCAACACCGCGATCAACGATCTGCGCGGCGGCCGCTCTGCCGACACCGCGTCGGCCGAGGATCGCTACGATGCTTTGAAGAAGTTTGCGCGCGACCTCACCGAGGCGGCGCGCGCCGGCAAGCTTGATCCGGTGATCGGTCGCGACGAGGAGATCCGCCGCACCATCCAGATCCTCGCACGCCGCACCAAGAACAATCCCGTGCTGATCGGCGATCCCGGTGTCGGCAAGACCGCGATCGCGGAAGGGCTCGCCCTGCGCATCGCCAATGGCGACGTGCCCGATACGCTGAAGGACCGCCAGCTGATGGCGCTCGACATGGGCAGCCTCATCGCCGGCGCCAAATATCGCGGCGAGTTCGAGGAGCGGCTGAAGGGCGTGCTCGACGAGGTGAAGGCCGCCGATGGCCACGTTGTGCTGTTCATCGACGAGATGCACACGCTGATCGGCGCGGGCAAGGGCGAAGGCGCGATGGACGCCGGCAACTTGCTTAAGCCAGCCTTGGCGCGCGGCGAGCTGCACTGCATCGGCGCGACCACGCTCGACGAATATCGCAAGTATGTCGAAAAGGATCCGGCGTTGCAGCGTCGCTTCCAGCCGGTCTTCGTCGGCGAGCCGACGGTCGAGGACACGATCTCGATCCTGCGGGGCTTGAAGGACAAATACGAGCTGCACCATGGCGTGCGCATCACCGATGGCGCGCTGGTTTCGGCGGCAACGCTCTCCAACCGCTACATCACCGACCGCTTCCTGCCCGACAAAGCCATCGACCTGATGGATGAGGCCGCCTCGCGGCTGCGCATGGAGGTGGAGTCCAAGCCCGAGGAGATCGAGAGCCTCGATCGCCGCATCATCCGCCTCAAGATCGAGCGCGAGGCGCTGAAGCGCGAGACCGACAAGGCGAGCGCGGACCGGCTTGGCAGCCTCGAATATGATCTGGCGCGGCTGGAGGAGGAGTCCGCCGCGCTCACCACGCGGTGGCAGGCAGAGAAGGAAAAGATCAGCGGCCAGGCGCGGATCAAGGAACAGCTCGACGCGGCGAAGCTCCAGCTCGAGCAGGCACAGCGTTCCGGCGATCTCGGCAAGGCAGGCGAGCTATCCTACGGCGTGATCCCGGGGCTCGAGAAGCAACTCGCCGATGCCGCGCAGGCATCGGAGGGCGCGATGCTGCGCGAAGAGGTGACGTCGGAGGACATCGCCTCGGTCGTCTCGCGCTGGACGGGTATCCCGGTCGATCGCATGCTGCAGGGCGAGCGCGACAAGCTGCTCAAGATGGAGGAGACGATCGGCAAACGCGTGATCGGTCAGGCCGAGGCGGTGGCCGCCGTCTCCCGCGCCGTCCGCCGCGCGCGCGCCGGCCTGCAGGACCCCAACCGCCCGCTCGGCTCGTTCCTGTTCCTCGGGCCGACCGGCGTCGGCAAGACCGAGCTCACCCGCGCGCTCGCCGGCTTCCTGTTCGATGACGACAACGCGATGGTCCGCCTCGACATGTCCGAATATATGGAGAAGCACTCGGTCTCGCGGCTGATCGGCGCGCCGCCAGGCTATGTCGGCTATGACGAAGGCGGCGCGCTGACCGAGGCCGTTCGGCGGCGGCCCTATCAGGTGGTGCTGTTCGACGAGGTCGAGAAGGCGCACCCCGACGTCTTCAACGTCCTGCTCCAGGTGCTCGACGACGGGCGGCTGACCGACGGCCAGGGTCGTACGGTGGACTTCACCAACACGCTGATCATCCTGACTTCGAATCTCGGCTCGCAGTTCCTGACCTCACTGGGCGAAGATCAGCCGGTCAGCGATGTCGAGCCGCAGGTGATGGAGGTGGTGCGCAGTCATTTCCGGCCCGAGTTCCTCAATCGGTTGGACGAGATCATCCTGTTCCACCGGCTCGGCGCCGGGCACATGGCGCCGATCGTCGATATCCAGGTGGCGCGCGTGCAGAAGCTGCTCGCAGATCGCAAGATCGCGCTTAGCCTCACCGATGCGGCACGCGCCTGGCTCGGCCGGGTCGGCTACGATCCGGTTTACGGCGCGCGCCCGCTGAAGCGCGCCGTCCAGCGATACCTTCAGGATCCGCTCGCCGAGATGATCCTGCAAGGCGAGGTGGCAGACGGCGCGCTGGTCAACGTCGACGAGGGAGATGGCGCGTTGAAGCTGGTTGCGGCCTGAAACAAAGGCCGTCTCGCACCCATTAGCGCGGGACGGCCTTACTCGACGCGACGGACCTTGATCGCCACGCCGTTGTTGATCGTCATCTTGTAGCTACCCATCACGCCGCGGCGGATGACGACGGGCTTGCCCGGCTTGGGCGCGAGGCCAAGCACGGTGTCGTCGGTCTGCTCCCACCGCGCGCCGTCCTGCAGCGTCAGGACCCACCCGTTGAAGCCGTGGCCAACGCTGGCGATGGTGCCGTCGACTTCCTTCAGCTCATTGTCCTGCGCGTCGCGTTGGGGATCACCGCTGTGGTGGCCGAAAATATCGAGGCTCGGCAGGTTGAAGCCGAACAGCGAGCGCCGGGTCTTCTCCACCTGAGCGCGATCGAACACCGCGATGTCACCCTGGCTGCTCGCCGTCTCGAGCTTGGCCGTCGCGCTGTCGAAACATTGCAGCCGCGCGGTCGAATCGGCGATCGTGCGACACCCGATGACACTCTGTAGCACAGCAGGCGGCGCCGCGGCCGGCGCGGGCTTGCTCGCCGAGCCGGTGGACGCGCAGACCAGCGCGGCAAGCAGCGGCGCGGTGCGAAGGATCCTGGCGTCGATCAAGGCTGTCATCTCCCCATGAGCAGCCGCCACCCTATTGCACACCCATGTTTCAGGCAATCGCGCCACCTGTTGCCGTTTTAGCACAATTGCTTGCATTCGTGTTGCAACTGCTCAGCGCCAGTTGATCCGCGGTTTCTTCATCCTGTAGCAATCGGACAGGGCCGCGCCGAACAATAATGGCGAAGCCGAGATTCTAAGGGGACATACTCATGAGTGGTAACTCGATGAAGCAGCGCCTGCTCGCTTCGACCATCTTTGCAGGCGCCGTGATCGCGATGCCGGCCTATGCGCAGGACGCGAACGGCCAGAATTCGGGTGCGGCCAACACCACCACCGGCCAGGCCGCGCCGATGGGCCCGGCGGCGAGCAACCCCGCCTGCGCTCCCGGCAGCGCCGATCCGGCCTGCTCCAAGTCGGTCGCCAACGGCACCAACACCGCGTCGAGCGACGGCTCGACCGGCAGCGAGATCATCGTCACCGGCTCACGCATCCCGCACCCCGATCTTGAGTCGGCGAGCCCGGTCACCATCGTCGGCCAGCAGCAGATCAAGCAGTTCGGCACGACCCGCGTCGAGGATCTTCTCAACCAGCTTCCGCAGGTGTTCGCCGACCAGTCGAGCACGATCAACAATGGCGGCACCGGCACGGCCGAGATCGATCTTCGCGGCCTCGGCACCAGCCGCACGCTGACGCTCGTCAACGGCCGTCGTCTAACTCCGGGCGATCCCGCCTCGGCCGATTCGGCTGCCGACATCAACATGATCCCGGCGTCGCTGATCAAGCGCGTCGACATTCTGACCGGCGGTGCCTCGTCGGTGTACGGCGCTGACGCCGTTGCCGGCGTCGTCAACTTCGTGATGGATACCGATTTCACCGGCTTCAAGCTGGATGGTCAGTACAGCTTCTACCAGCATGACAACCGCGCCGGGGGCGCCATCACCGACGCGCTAAATGCTCAGAACTTCGGCTTCCCCTCGGGTAACTCGGTCGACGGCGGCACTGTCGACGCGACGGCCATCGTGGGCGCAGGCTTCGATGACAACCGCGGCCACGTCACTGCCTATCTCGGCTATCGCAAGATCAAGCCGATCACGCAGGACTCGCGCGATTACTCGGCCTGTACGCTTGCCTCGCATGCGACCGGCGCGCCCTTCACCTGCGGTGGTTCGACGACGGCGTTCCCGGCCAACTTCCTGACGATCAACCCGTACACCTACTATCACGTTTCGGGTCACAACCTCGTGCCTGGCGCCTCCATCTACAACTACGCGCCAACCAACTACTTCCAGCGTAACGACGAGCGGTACACCGCCGGCTTCTTCGCGCATTACGACGTGAGCGATGCCTTCAAGCCGTACATGGAATTCATGTTCATGGACGACACGACGAACACGCAGATCGCGGCGTCGGGTGACTTCTTCTCGACGAGCACGATCAACTGCGACAATCCGCTGCTGTCCGCTCAGGAACTGGGCATCATCTGCAACGCCGGCAACGTCACGACCGGTACCGACGGTGTCACGCGCGGCGCCGTCTACATCGGCCGCCGCAACGTCGAGGGTGGTGGCCGCATCGACGCGATCGAGCACACCCAGTATCGCGGCGTGATCGGTGCCAAGGGCGATCTCGCCAAGGGCCTGAGCTACGACGCCTACTATCAGTACGGCCGCACGACCCAGCAGGAGCGTCAGTCAGGCTACTTCTCGATCTCGAAGCTGGCCAATGCGCTCGACGTCGTCACCGATCCTACGACCGGTCTGCCGGTCTGTCGTTCGGGCGGCGCGTGCGTCCCTTATGACATCTTTGAAGATGGCGGCGTTACGCAGGCTGCGCTCAATTATCTGTCGGTGCCGTCCTTCTCGTCGGGCGCGAACACCGAGCAGGTTGCTGACGCATCGATCACCTTCCTTGGGAGCGAGTACGGTCTGACCAGCCCGCTGGCGCACTCCGGCTTCTCGATGAACGTCGGCGTCGAGTACCGTAAGGAGACCAGCCAGTACCACTATGATGCGGCCGCCAGCAGTGGTGACCTCGCAGGTTTCGGTTCGGCGCCGCAGGACATCTCGGGTGCCTTCGACGTCAAGGAAGCTTTCGTCGAAGCCTCGCTACCGCTGATCCAGGATCGTCCCTTCTTCCAGGATCTGACCCTGAACGGCGGCTACCGTCGGTCGCATTATTCGATTCGCGGCACCGGCAACACGTTCGACACGAATACCTTCAAGGGCGAACTGCAGTGGTCGCCGGTGCGCGATATCAAGCTGCGCGGTACCTTCAACCGTGCTGTACGTGCACCGAACGTCAGTGAGCTGTTCTCCCCCAATCTGGTCGTTCTGGATGGTTCGGCCGATCCGTGCGCGCTCCCGGTTGGCGAGGTTTTCAATGGCTCGACGGTGAACGGGCATACGCTTGAGCAGTGCGAGCGGACCGGCTTGACGGCGACTCAGTTCGGTTCGGTTCGTGCCAACCCAGCTTCGCAGTACAACGCGTTTGAAGGTGGCAATGCTGCGTTGCAGCCGGAGAAGGCTGATTCGATCACGGCTGGTGTGGTGTTCACTCCCACCTTCCTAAAGGGCTTCACCGCAACGGTTGACTTCTTCCACATCAAGATCAGCAACTCGATCGGCACCCTTGGCGCGGACAACATCATCAACCAGTGCGTCCAGACGGGTGATGCAGCATATTGCGGCCTTATCCATCGCGATCCCAACGGCAGCCTCTTCCGCACTCCCCAGGGATACATCATCAACACGCTTCAGAATGTCGGCGGCAAGACGCGTACCAGCGGCATTGACGTGAACCTTGCCTACAGCATGCCGCTCGGTGACTTCGGCACGCTTGGTGCGAGTGTCGTTGGCACTTGGGTGCACACGTTGAATTTTGGCCAGGGCTATGATTGTGCGGGTTACTTCGGTCGTGATTGCGGTTCGCCAAGCCCGAAGTGGCGTCACAACGCGAAGCTGACATTCACGTCGGCTGCCGGCCCGGGTATCGAGCTTGGCTGGCGCTACTATGGGCACGTCAAGAACGATGCGTTCAACTTGGATACCGGCGAGTTTGATCCGGCGACCGGTGTCGGCAGGCCAAACCCGACGGATGCCAAGATAAAGGCCTACAGCTACTTCGATCTTTCGACCATGATCCCCGTGCAGGACAAGATCACCCTTCGTGCGGGCGTCAACAACCTCCTCGACAAGCAGCCGCCTATCAACGGCCTCGGCCTCGCGGTCGAGAACGGCAACAGCTTCTCGAACGTCTATGACGTGCTCGGTCGCTACATCTTCTTCGGTGCGACGCTCGACCTCTAAGTCGACACGATCATCGATCCAACTTCGACGGCGGGCCGAAAGGCCCGCCGTTTTCTTTTGGGTCGCCCGTGATATAGCCTAGCTGGTGGCGCAGCCTTCCTCCTCTGCCAGCTCCAATGCGCGAGAAGCGGCGGCCGATCGAGCGGCAGCGTCCGGCAACATCGCCGGTGCGCGAGCAATCCTGGAGGGCGTCGTCGCCGACGATCCGTCGCGGCTGGACAGCTGGCTCAAGCTCGCCGCGCTCCGCCGTGCGGGCGGCGACATTGATGCTGCGCTGGCCGCTGTATCCGGAGCCCTGGGAGTCGATCCACTTCACTTCATGGCGCTGATGAGCCGGGCGCGCCTGCTCGAAGCTGCGGGCGATCGCAAGGAGGCCGATCGCGCCTATGTCCGTGCTCTGGCGCAAGGGCCGCCAGCAGACGAGCCGGTGCCTCCGCCGCTACGGAACCTCCTCGATCACGCGCGCACGCGAAGCGATCACTACCACAGCCTGCTCCACAAGACGTGGGATGGCGCGATCGATGCTGACCCGGCACTCTCGACAACCGAACGCCAGCGCCTGCAGCGCTTCAAGACCAATGCGTTGCGCGAGACCACGGTCTTCCACTCGGAGCCCACCCACTACCATTATCCCGGCCTGCGCGAGCGCGAGTTCCATGACGCCGAAAGCTTTCCGTGGCTGGCCACGCTGGAAGCGGCGACCGACGCGATCCGCGCCGAGTTCGAGGCACTCCACGCGCTACGCACCAGCCGCGCCGAACCGTATATCCAATATGCTGCCGATGCACCGGTGCGGCAGTGGAGCGCGCTCAACCACTCGCTGGATTGGACGGCCTTCCACCTCCTGCGCGGCGGCGCGCCGGTAGAGGAGAATGCGCGGCACTGTCCGATCACCATTTCGGTGCTGCAATCGATCCCGCAGCCGCAGGTCGCCGGGCGCTCGCCAAACGCGATGTTCTCGCTGCTGAAGCCGCACACCGCCATCCCGCCACATACCGGCGTCGCCAACACGCGCCTGGTCTGCCATCTGCCGCTGATCGTGCCCGAGAAATGCTGGTTTCGGGTCGGTGCGGAGCGGCGGGAGTGGCAGGTCGGCCAGGCGCTGGTGTTCGACGACACGATCGAGCACGAGGCGGTCAACGACAGCGACGAGATGCGCATCGTGATGATCATCGATGTCTGGCACCCGGATCTTTCGCCAGCGGAGCGTGCTGCCGTCACGCGCGCCATGGAAGCCGAGGAGGAGCAGCACGGCGCACCACTCTGATCAGTCGGGCTCATATCCCATGCGTTCGACCCAAGGCTTCAGAATATCGGCGGCCGGACCGAAATAGTCGCGATAACGCCGCCACCGCCCCGCCGCACGCGTGTAGAGCGGCTGGGTGACCTGCGCGTAGCTCGGCGAGCCGATATACTCGCGCGCCGCCGCGTTGCTCTCATGCGACAGCAGCCGGTCATCCCACTCCAGCCCGGCGAACGCGGCGAGCGGGCGGAGTTCGCCTTCGGGATCCTGGATGAGCCGCTCGTAGCGTGCGCGATGCACCGCGATCGGCAGCACCTCGACGCAGCGCGTCCACACCTTCAGCACCGCGTCGTAGAGGCGCGCAATGCCTTCGAAGCTCGAGAACGTCGCGACATTGTTGTTGAGCCGCGCGCTGGTGATGAAGCAGCTCAGCACGACATCATACGGGTGGCGCTCGACGAAGATGTAGCGCGCATCCGGAAACAGGCGGTGCATCAGCAGGGTGTTGCCGATGCCGAGCGGGTTCTTGTCGACGATCAGGCGATCGCCGAGGTCGGGCACGGCCTTGTCGATGTCGGTGAGATACTGGGTGCGCAGCCGATCCGCTTCGGCGCGCGGCAGCCTCGGCAGGCGTTCCACAGGCCCCAACCGCTCGGCGAGGCGGAACAGGAACGGCTCCTCTTCGAGCACCGCGGTCTCCGGGTGGCCGATCAGCATCGTGTCGATGAGCGTCGTTCCCGACCGCGGGAAGCCGAAGATGAACAACGGCGATCGACGCGCGTCCGTCGGCTCGGGCGGCGTCCAGCCGGCGTACCATTGCGGCGTCAGCATGGTCGCCACCGCGTGGAGCTGCTGCAGGTAGGTCTCGGCCTTGTCCTGGCCTTCGGCTTCGCGCAGCGCCAGCGCCGCGCTCGCATCGGAAAAGGCGGAGAATGCGAGAGCGGTATCGCCGAGCCGATCCGCGATCTGCCCGATCAGCTGCGAACGCCCGACCGGATCGTCGTCTTCCGATGCGCCTTGCGCCGCTGAGAGCGCTTCGTCCAACCGATCTTCGGATCGCAGCCAGCGCGCCCGCACCAATGCAAGCGCTGCAGGATCGATGCCGGCGGTGTCGGCTTCCTGCAGCAACACACCGAGATCGGCCATCCGGTTGGTACGCTCGAGCAGCCCGCCGAGCGCAACCCAGGCTTTGGTCAAGCCGCGATCGCTGGCGAGCAATGCCCGATAGATCGCCTCCGCGCTTGCAAACGCACGGAGATCGGCCTGCGCCGATCCGATCTTAAGCAGAAGATCGACGTCGCCGGCGGCGAGATCGTGCGCGGTGGCAAGGCTCGCCAGCGCCTCGTTGGACTGCTCGAGCCTGCCGAGCGCTCGGCCAAGCTCGAAATGCGCACCTGCGTTGCGCGCGTCGTGCATCCCCGCCTCGCGCGCGATCTGCACCGCCTCGGCAAAGCGATCGGCGCTGAAGTATGCGCTCGCCAGATGCGTGCGATAATTGGCGGAGGCCGGCTGAAGGCGCGCTGCATTCTGCAGCGCCGCCACCGCGGGCACGGCTTGCCCGAGCGCTAGGCAGGCCAGCCCCAAACCATCCCAGCTCTCGAAGTCGGCAGGATCGGCTCGGGTGAGGCTCTCATAAGCCAGCCGCGCCTCGTCGGCGCGATCTAGATGTCGAAGCGCGTGTGCCTTGATCCGCAGCATCTCGCGGCCCGGCGGGGTTGTGTCGGATGCATCGGGTGCGGCGAGCGTCAGCGCCTCGTCATATAGCTTCGCGGACAGCGACATGCGGGCGAGCTCGATCCGGCCAACCAAGTTTCCCGGCGCCAGCGCGACCGAGCGGCGGACGTGCGGCAAACCACGCGCCAGATCGCCGGTTCGCGCGCACAACACGCCGATGAACAGCGACAATGCGGGATCGGGCGGCCCGCGGACCAGCAGCGCCTCTCCCGCGGTGATCGCACCCGCCAGATCGCCGGAGCGCGCCAGGCCGAGCACGCGGGCCGCCTCGCCGCTCTGTTCAGCCATGCTGGTGGAGGAAGGCGGCAGGCGTCATGTCAGCCTCCTATCCGACACATCGTCATGCGCAAGCATTCTCGAGCCATCGATCAGGCCGGCGCGCGCCAGCTGCGCCTCATAGTGTCGCCAGCGACCGCTCGAACGCGTGTGGATCGGCTGCCGGACCTGCCAGTTGCTCGCAGTGCGGACCGCGCCGGCATGATCGGCGAAGCCGAGGATCTCATCCTGCCATTCCAAATCGCAGAAGCGCACCAGCCGCTCCATCTCCTCGCGCGGTGCCGCCGTCAGCCGATCATAGTCGGCGATCGCGATTTCGCCCGGATAAAGCCGCTGCCAATGCGCCATAAGCCGCTCGCAGAGATAATACTGGTGCGCGGTGTCGGCGAGGTCGGTCGCGTAGGCGAGCGCCGGGTCGGCGTGGAGGAAGAACACCGACAAGCAATTGTCGAGCATGGCACGACGCGTGAAGATGAAGCGCGCATCGGGGAACATGCCCTTGAGCATTCCGACATAAAGGAGGTTGGTCGGTTGCTTGTCGATCATTCGCCGGCCGCCGCTCCGGCGATGCGCGGTCTCGGCGAGGTATAAGTCTCGCAATTGAGCGAAATCGCCCGGCGGCAGCGTCGCGGCGTCCTCCGGGAATCTCGGCAGCCGCGTCTGCACGAGCGCCGCCACGGTGCTCAGCTCGCCGCCAGCAACGATATCGCTGTGCGACGAGAGGATGCGCTCGACGAGAGTCGAGCCGGATCGGAACATGCCGCAGATGAAGATCGGCGATCGGGCCACCGCAGGCGCTGCGTGCATCGACGGCACCGGCCAGGCAGCGATGATGCGGTCTACCAGCTGATCCTGCGCGGCGCGATCGTAGCGGTGGCCTTGTTCGCCGCCCAAGGATGCGCTGGCACGATTGGCGGCGCTGTAGACTTCGAACGCATCGGCATAATCGCCGGAGAGGTCGAGCAGCCGGCCGAGCGCGAAGCCAAGATCGGCACGATCGAGCAAGTCCAGCTGCGGCCGGACCAGCGCGGCACGAAGATCGGTGATGAGGGGATCGTCCGCCGCGACGGCCCTCTTCAAGCCGGCAAGGCGCGCCAGGGCAAGCGGCAGACCGGGCTCGATCTCCAGCGCACGGCGATAGGCATGCTCCGCCTCGGTCGCCTCGCCGCGATCCTCGTGCAGATTGCCGAGGTTGAGCCAGGCAGGCCCATAGTCCGGGTTGAGCGACAAGGCCGTCTTCAGCTGCGCGAAGGCGCCATTGCTGTCACCCAGCCCGTCGGAAAGGATCACGCCGATCTGGAGGTGAACCTCCTCCGGCCCTAAGATGCCGAGCGCCAGCGCCTGTTCGCACGCGCCGATCGCACCCGAAAAGTCCCTGGCGCGGTAGCGTAACAGCCCGAGATTGTACCAGCTATCGGGTAGATCGGGATACGCGCTCAGCAGACGCCGATAGGCCTCGATCGCCTGATCGAGCGGACCGCTGCGGAACAGCGCCGACGCCGTGCGCGCAAGCGTCTGGAGATCACCGGCCGGCGCCACGCCTGCGCTCACCCCGTCGGCATTGCCGGGGCGACGAGCTTGGGATCGATCCGTTCGCCGCGCCAGGTGAGCGCCCAGTGGAGGTGGGGGCCGGTCGCGCGGCCGGTCATGCCGCTCTCGCCGATTACCTGGCCCTGCTTCACGACATCGCCGACCTTCACGTCGATGTGGCTCAGGTGCAGGAAGGCGCTGTCCAATCCCATGCCGTGCGCGACCATCAGCAGGTGGCCTTCGAGCGTGAAGGGCTCGCCGGTGGCGGCGAGGATCACGACGCCGTCAGCGGGCGCGCGCACCGGAGTGCCGGTCGGCACGGCGATGTCCTCGCCCGAATGGAAGCTGCCCTTCTCGCCATTATAGACGCGCTGCGCTCCGAACGCGCCGGAGATGCGGCCGATCACCGGCCAGATGAAAACCTGCTGCCAGCCGTCGCTCTGCACGATCGCAGCCTGTTTGCGCGCGGCGTCGATCTGGTCGAGCTCGCCGGCGCGGATCTTGAGGAACTCGGCTTCGGGCTGCTGATATTTCGGGATCGGCAGTGCCTCGATCTGGTAGGTGCCCGGCGCGATGGCGAGCGTGTCGGCGATCGTGCTGCTGTCGTCGCGCCTAGCGGAGAGCGTTGCCGTCGGGCCGTGATCACGCCCGAAGGCGATCAGGAAGCGCCCGTCGCTCGCGAGCGGCACATCGGCCCCGTCGAGCGTCAGCGACACGGTGCCACGCGGTGCGACGCCGATAAGCATCCCGCCCTGGCTCATCGCGCCACGAAAGTGGAAACCCATCGATTGCGACAGCGCCTGCCCGCTAGGCCGGACGACCGGGGGCATCAGGACGGCAGGCGGCGGACCGCCTTGTGCAGACGCTTCCGCGGCAAGCCCGATGCAACCGGTCAGCGCCAGCAGCAGTCCGGCGCCAAGCTCCCGCCGCCCGATGCGGATCATCGCGCGGCGAGTTCCGCCCTGGTGGAGAGTTCGGCCGATGCGTAGGGCTCCTGCCGCTCAACGCTCCAGTAGCGCAGCCGATCGAGGGGGATCTTCTCGCCCGACCCGGCGCAGGTGACGTAATCGCCCGGGACCAGCACGCGGAAGCTGTTGGCCAAATAGCGTAACCGCGCCTCGCGACCGCTCTGCGACATCAGCATAAGCTTGCTCCTTCCTGCCTTCCTCTACAGCAGGCGTGGCTGAAGGGAAGCAGGCGCTGGCTTCGGCTTCGAGCGTGCCGGCGCGGTTAGTGCATCGGTGGCGGCGACATCGATCCCGCCATCGGCGAAGACCAGTCGCATCGCGCCGACTTCGCGCGCTTTGGCGACGCTGGCGACGACATGGCCCTCAGCCTCGACGCGCGCATAGCCGCGCTGGAGGACGAGATCGGGATTGAGGCTGCGCGCGACGCGCCACAGCGCTTCGAGCCGCGCCTGTTCATCGCCGATCCGGGTCGTGATCAGCGAGGGTCTTAGCCCTACCCGCGCCAGCAAGGCCCGATCGCGATCGACGCGCGCGGCAAGCAACCGCGGCCGGAGCGCGCCCGATGCCCGCGCCAGTTCGCCGCCGGCGACCGCCAAGCGGCGGGAGAGTGCGCGCGGCAGGCGCTCGGCGAAATCGTCGAGCTTCTGGCGCTGCGGGCCGAGCAGCGTGTCGGGCTTCGGCAGACGGCGCGCGGTGGCGGTCAGGCGCTCGGCCGCGCGCTCACGGGTACGACGCGTGCAGGTCCCCATGCGTCCACCCAGTCCATCGAGCGTGGCGAGCAGCTCCGCTCGCACCGGCACCGCCATCTCGGCGGCGGCGGTCGGCGTCGGGGCGCGGCGATCGGCGGCGAAGTCGCAGAGCGTGGTATCGGTTTCGTGGCCCACTGCCGAGATGATGGGGATGGTGCAGCCGGCGACGGCGCGCACCACCACCTCCTCGTTGAACGCCCACAGATCCTCGATCGAGCCGCCGCCGCGCGCGACGATGACCAGATCGGGGCGCGGGACCGCACCGCCGACGGGGAGCGCGTCGAAGCCGCGCACCGCCGCCGCCACCTTCTCCGCCGCGCCCTCGCCCTGCACGGGGACGCCCCACACGAGCACGCGGCTGGGGAAGCGATCGGCGAGGCGGTGGAGGATGTCGCGGATCACCGCGCCCGTCGGCGAGGTGACGACGCCGATCGTGCGCGGCAGGAAGGGCAGCAGCTGTTTGCGGTCCTCGTCGAACAATCCCTCGGCGGCAAGCGCACGGCGGCGCTTGTCGAGCAGCGCCATGAGCGCGCCCTGCCCCGCCAGCTCCATCTTCTCGATCACGATCTGGTATTTCGACCGCCCGGGATAGGTCGTCAGCTTGCCGGTGGCGATCACCTCGATCCCGTCCTCGGGGCGGAAGCGCATCGCCGAGGCCTGCCCCTTCCACACCACGCCGTCGATGCAGGCCTTGTCGTCCTTGAGCGTGAGGTAGCAATGGCCCGAGACGTGGCGCTTCCACCCCGAAATCTCGCCGCGCACGCGGACATGGCCGAAGCGATCCTCCACCGTCCGCTTGAGCGCGCCCGACAGCTCCGACACCGACTGGGCAGGTGCATTGTCGCCCGCCGTCTCCTCGGCTACGAGCGCGGCGCCATCGTCTTGAGTGGCATAGGGTGCGAAAGGGTCGGCCATGAATGTCCTGTTGCTCGGTTCGGGCGGCCGTGAACATGCGCTCGCCTGGAAGCTCGCGCAATCGCCGACGCTGACCAAGCTCTATGCCGCGCCCGGCAATCCCGGCATCGGCCACCATGCCGCGCTGGTGCCGCTGGCAATGACCGATCAGGCGGCGATCGTCTCGTTCGCGCAGGAGGCCGCGATCGATCTGGTGGTGATCGGCCCCGAGCAGCCGCTGGTCGACGGGCTTGCCGATGCCTTGCGCGCCGCCGGTGTGGCGGTGTTCGGCCCGTCGGCGGCGGCGGCGCAGCTGGAAGGCTCCAAGGAGTTCACCAAGGCCCTGTGCGATCGCGCCGGCGTACCGACCGCCGCCTACGCCGCCTTCACCGATGCCGCCGCGGCCAGGGCAGCGCTGCCGCGCTTCGGCCTGCCGGTGGTGATCAAGGCCGATGGGCTCGCCGCGGGCAAGGGCGTGATCATCGCCACCATCACCGCCGAGGCGGAAGCCGCGATCGACGACATGCTCGGCGGCCGTTTCGGGTCGGCGGGCGCGAGCCTGGTCATGGAAGAGTTCCTCGAAGGCGAGGAGGTGAGCTTCTTCGCGCTGGCAGACGGGACGACGGTCATCCCGTTCGGTTCGGCGCAGGATCACAAGCGGGTCGGCGATGGCGACACCGGACCCAACACCGGCGGCATGGGCGCCTACTCGCCCGCGCGCGTGCTGACGCCGGAACTCGAGGCGCGCGTGATGGCGGAGATCGTCCGCCCTTCGATCATGGGTATGGCGACGGCCGGCACGCCCTTCACTGGCGTGCTGTTCGCCGGGCTGATGCTGACCGATATTGGACCGCAGCTGATCGAATACAATGTCCGCTTCGGCGACCCGGAATGCCAGGTGCTGATGATGCGGCTGGACGAGGATCTGCTGCCGATCCTGCACGCCGCCGCCACTGGCACGCTGGAGGACCGTACGATCCGCTGGAAGGACGAAGCTGCGCTCACCGTCGTAATGGCGGCGGAGGGCTATCCCGACGCGCCGCGCACCGGAGGCGCAATCCGCGGCATCGAAGCGGCAGAGGCGACCGGCGCGCGTGTCTTCCACGCCGGCACGCGCAACGACACGGACGGGCTGGTCTCGGCGGGTGGTCGCGTGCTGGCGGTGACGGCAAGCGCACCGACAGTAGCGGAAGCCCAAGCGTCGGCGTATCGCGCGGTCAACGCGATCGACTTCCCGAGCGGCTTCTGCCGGCGCGACATCGGCTGGCGCCAAGTTGCGCGGTCCGTTTGAAGGCAGCGGCGCTTACTTCGTGGCGGGTTGCCAGAGCTCGATCTTGGTTCCGTCGGGATCGAGGATCCAGGCGAACTTGCCAGTCTGATCGCCCTCCTGCTTGAGGATCGGAACGCCCTTGCTCTTGAGCCGCGCGACGAAGGCGTCGAGATCGTCGACCGCGAAGTTCACCATGAAATCGCGGCGCGACGGGGCGATCTCGTCGCTGTTCTCCGGCATCGCGTTCCAGAGCGCCATCGGAGGATGACCCGGCGCATCATAGCGCAGGATCGCGCCGCCCCATGGTTCGAGCGGGATGCCGAGCACATCGCGATACCAAGCAGCGAGCGCCTTGGGGTTCTTGCTGGTGACGAAGATGCCGCCGACGCCGGTCACGTGACCTGTCGGTTGCGCGGCGAGCGCCGCCCCTGAGCAGACGCCCGATATGGCGCCGAGTGTTGCGAGGATCGCGAGCTTCTTCATTTCCTTGTCCTCCCGTTCACGGCCATCTTGCCTCGCTGCAACGCCCGCGGCAAGGTCCGCCCCTATCCAAGCTCGCGGGAAGCGCATGTCCACCAGCACGATCGTCATCATCGCCGCCGCAATCATCCTGTTCGCGATCCTGCTGCTCGTGCTGGCGCGGACCGGGCTCAAGCGGCCGGAAGGTCCCGCGGACGCCGACGGGATCGCGATGGTGCGCCCGGCGACCGAACTCTCGCCCGCCGCCGATCCGATGCCCGAGCCTGCCACCGCTGCCGGCATCCCGGTCTCCGATCTCGTCGCGCCTCCCGCGATCATGGTGGCGGAGGGGTCGCCCGATCCGCTCACCCGGATGAAGGGGCTCGGCCCCAAGGCGGAAGCGATGCTGAACGGCCTCGGCGTCGTCCAATACGCCCAGATCGCTGGCTGGACCGAAGAGGACGTCGCGCGCGTCGATGCACAGATGGGTGCGTTCCAGGGGCGCATCGTGCGCGATCGCTGGGTCGAGCAGGCGCGGTACCTGGCGGCACGTGATGTCTCGGGCTTCGAGGCGGCGTTCGGGAAGCTGGGATAACGCAGGATCCTCCCCCGCCAGGGGGAGGATCGTCCGTCAGCTCGCCCGCTGGCTCGCCAGCAGCTTGTCCACCCGGCGGCCGTCCATGTCGACCACCTCGAAGCGCCAGGCGCCGAAGTCGAAATGCGCGCCGGTTTCGGGAATGTGGCGCAGCACCGAGAGCACGAAGCCCGCTGCGGTGGCGTAGTCACGATCCTCGGGCAGATCGATGCACAGCCGCTCGGCCATCGCATCGGCAGACAGCGCGCCCGAGATCAGCAGGCTGCCGTCCTCGCGCACGACCAGCGCGGGGTCATGGCCGTCCTCCTGGTCCGATGCGAAGACGCCGGCGATCGCCGCCAGCAGCCCGCCAGGCGTCACCAGTCCGTCCAAGTGGCCATATTCGTCATGGACCAGCGCGAGCGGCACCTCGGCATCGCGCAATATGCCAAGCGCATCCATCGCGTCCATCCGGTCCGGCACCGATCCGACCGGGCGTGCCATCGCGCGCAGATCGATCGTGCGACCGTCCAGCGCCGCCGCCAGCAGGTCGCGCAGCCGCACCACGCCGACGATGCTGTCGACCGAACCTTCGGCGACGGGCAGGCGGCTGTGCGGCGTCTCCGCGATGACCTCGCGAAGTTCCTCGAGCGTCGCGTCGGCATCGATCCAGTCGATCTCGGTACGTGGGCTCATCACCTCGCGCACGGGCCTGTCGGCCAAGCGGACCACGCCCGAGATGATCGCGCGCTCATTCTCCTCGATTACGCCCGCCGATGATGCCTCAGCGACGACGAGGTGCAGCTCCTCGGCAGTGACGTGATCCTCACGCTCGCGCTTCATGCCAAGAATGCGGAAGATGGTGAGGCTGGTGGTGTCGAGCAGCCAGACCACCGGTGCCGTCGCCATCGCGAGCCATGCCATCGGCCGTGCCGCGATCACCGCGATCGGCTCGGGTGCGCGGAGCGCGAACTGCTTGGGAACGAGTTCGCCGACGATCAGCGACACGTAGGTCGTGACGATGATCACCAGCGCGAAACCGAGATGCCCGGCGCGGGCATGGCTTAGCCCAAGGAGCTCTAGCCGCTCGGAGACGGGGCCGCCTAGCGCCTCGCCCGAGAACGCGCCCGACAGGATCGCGATCAGCGTGATACCGATCTGGACGGTGGAGAGGAATTTGCCCGGGTCTTCACGCAGCGTGATCGCAACGCGCGCGCCGTGCCGCCCCGTCCGCGCCATCGCCTCCAACCGCGCGGCGCGCGACGAGACGATCGCCAGCTCACTCATCGCGAACAGGCCGTTGACGACGACCAGCGCGAGGATGATGACGACATCGATCCAGGGGAAGGGGGCAAGTTGCGGCATGATCGCCGCTCTCCCTTGCCGAAGAACGCGCGACTCGACAATCGTTTCAGCGCCGTGTGGCGAAGAAGTCCTTTAATTGTGCCGAAGCCTCGGCCTCGCCGATATCGGGATAGATCTCCGGGCGATGATGGCAGGTCGGCTGGGTGAAGAAGCGCGGCCCGTGCGCGACTGCTCCGCCTTTTTCGTCCGGGGCGCCGTAATAGAGACGATCGACTCTGGCATGGGCGATGGCGCCGGCGCACATTGCGCAGGGCTCCAAAGTCACCCACAGCTCGCATCCATCGAGGCGGCCGGTGCCGAGCGCGACGAGTGCCGCTCGGATTGCTTCCATCTCGGCATGAGCGGTTGGATCGCCGAGCACCCGCATCCGATTCGATGCGGTAGCGACGACGATGCCACCTCGCGTGATTACCGCGCCTACGGGGACTTCACCGCGCCCGGCCGCTGCCGCCGCGGCATCAAGGGCGAGACGCATCGGCGCGGGGAGCGGAAAAGCCATGTCGCCCGTTAGTCGATAGTAGGCGCTGCGTCAGGAGATCAGAGGCGCCGCCCGCGCAGCCCCGACATCATCTCGGGCTTGAGCACCGCGATCAGCGAGAAGATCACGCCCGGCAGATAACCGAGGCACGTCAGGATCAGCGAGACCAGCAACACCATGCCTACTCCGTCAGCGATCAGCACGCCCAGCGGGGGCAGCAACACCGCCAGGATGATGGCGAGCACGCTCGGGCGATAATCGTTCGTGATCATGGCTTCTTCACATCCACTGTCGGGGTCGAGACCATGTGGTTCTCGGTACCGACGCTGACATTCGCGGTCTGCACGTTGAAGGCAGGCGCCGAACCGCCCTGCATCGAGATGCTCGGCAGCGACGCCGTCTTGGTCTGCGACACGTGGACATATCCGGTTGCGATGGCCGCGATCGCGACCAGCACCACGATGATCAGCAGCACGAGTATGGCGCGCATCGACCGACTCCCTCTTGTTGTTCGTGGCTGCCAAACGATTCGCAGCCGTACCGGTTGCATCGCGCGTCCACCGGTGGCGGCAAAGGCAGTGGGCAGCCCCAAAACACGGCACCGCGGGTTGACCGCGCGACGTATGTCCACTAGGCACGCCCACTTTCCGAGCAACAGATTCTTTTCAGGAACTAGATCATGTCGCGCATCTGCGAGCTGACCGGCAAGGGCCGCCAGGTGGGTCACAACGTGTCCCACGCCAACAACAAGACCAAGCGCACCTTTTTGCCGAACCTGCAGAACGTGACGCTGATCTCCGACGCGCTCGGCACGTCCGTGAAGCTGCGTGTCTCGACCCATGGGCTGCGCTCGGTCGAGCATAATGGCGGCCTCGACAACTGGCTGGTCAAGACGTCGGACACCGATCTCAGCCTGCGCGCGCGTCGCCTGAAGCGCGACATCGTCAAGAAGAAGGCGGCCGTCGCCGCCTGAACTGGTCGGCAGCCGCGGCTGCCGAGACTTTGCAAGGGCTCGCTGGACATCCGGCGGGCCCTTTCGCATGTCAGAAGAGCATCAGAAATTTGGGGGCAGCGCGAACGCCATGAGCAGCGTGCGCTCCAGGAAGAAGTAATTGTCGTCCGACGCGATCCACAGCACCGGCCCCGATGCGGTCGGTTGGATCGCGAGCGCCTCCATGTTGTCGACCGTAAACGGCGGGGCGAGCTTCGCCAGCAGCCGCCCGACGACTGGGGCGCCATCAGGCTCGATCGCGCGTGGATCGATGACCGTCAGCGCGGCGGCAAAGCCCGCAGTCGGGCTGAACCGCCGGTGCAGGACGATCACGCGACCGTCGGGCAGCTCGGCTGCGTCGGTAGGCGCGAAGCCAGGTGGGCCGCGGTAGCAGAAGCTTTGGGCATCGGGATGGTCGATTGGATCGCCCGCGAACAGCAACGCCCGGTGGCTGCCATCCTGGCATTTCTTGGTCTCCGCGAAGACGAGGAAGCGGCCGTCGTGCAGCCGCACCATCGCCTCGGCGCCTTCGTTGACCGGCCAGTCGTGCATCGCGGCCGGGGCGACATGCCCGTCGGCAGCCGCGTAACCGCGCGTGTATCGCCAGATCTGGTTGCTCGTCTCGAAGCCCGCCCAGACATGGCCGGATGCAGGATCAAAGGTGGAGGATTCGCTGTCACGATCCGCCTTGTTAGATGAGTCACCGGGGCCATCGGGTAGTTCGCTCATCGCGACATCGGGCTCCGTGCCGCTACCGATGAACCGCAGCCGCGTGACCACGCCGCCGTCGCTCAGCATGACGAAATGGCCGTCCTGGATCGTCATCGACGATATGCCGCCGAAGCGCCGGTCGCTTCCCTTCAGCACCCAGCCGCCGAGATAACGCAGGGGGCCTAACATAGTCTGACCGGGATCGGCGGGGTTCAACGGCACCGGCGTGGCGGTGACCGACTGCGGCGCCGAGCGAACGGCGAGCGGCAGCGGCGCGATCGCGACAAGTGCGGCAAGAAGGGCTGGACGATGCATCGCCTCTCCTTAGCGAGGCGCCGCCTACAAGGAAGCAGCGATGGCAGCGCACTGCGCACCTCTCGTTCGTGCGAGGTTCATTTTAGCGGGCGTACAGCGCTGTCACACCCCCAAGTGGCGTATCGGGGCAGCCTCGTGTGGCGTATCGAGGTCGGGGGCCGGGATGATCAATCCCGGCCTCAAACCCGTCAGGCAGCCTCTTCGAATAGATCGGCGAGCTGGCCGACCATCGTGCCGCCGAGCTGCTCAGCGTCCATGATCGTCACCGCACGCTGATAGTAGCGCGTCACGTCGTGGCCGATGCCGATCGCCACGAGCTGCACCGGCGATCGGTTCTCGATCCAGTGGATCACCTGGCGCAGGTGCTTCTCGAGATAGGAGCCGCTGTTCACCGAGAGTGTCGAATCATCGACCGGCGCGCCATCCGAGATCACCATCAGGATGCGCCGTTCCTCGGGCCGCGCGATCAGCCGGCCGTGCGCCCACAGCAGGGCCTCGCCGTCGATATTCTCCTTGAGCAAGCCCTCTCGCATCATCAGCCCGAGGTTCTTGCGCGCACGGCGCCATGGGTCGTCGGCCTGCTTGTAGACGATGTGGCGCAGGTCGTTCAGCCGACCGGGCATCGGCGGCCGCCCTGCGCCCAGCCACGATTCACGGCTCTGCCCGCCCTTCCAGGCGCGCGTGGTGAAGCCCAGGATCTCGGTCTTTACCCCGCAACGCTCGAGCGTGCGTGCCATGATGTCGGCGCTGATCGCCGCGATCGAGATCGGCCGACCGCGCATCGATCCCGAGTTGTCGATCAGCAGGGTCACCACCGTGTCGCGAAACTCGATGTCGCGCTCGATCTTGTAGCTGAGCGACAGCGTGGGGTTGACGATCACGCGGGCTAGCCGCGCCGCGTCGAGCATCCCCTCGTCCTGGTCGAAATCCCACGATCGCGACTGCTGCGCCATCAGCCGGCGCTGCAGCCGGTTGGCGAGCTTGGTCACCGCGCCCTGCAGATGGGTGAGCTGTTGATCGAGATACGCGCGCAGGCGGGTCAGCTCCTCCTCGTCGCAAAGATCGGCCGCGCTGACCACCTCGTCGAAACGGGTGGAATACGCCCGATAGTCAAACTGTGGCGAGAGATCGGAGAACGGGCGGTTCGGCCGCGCCGGCGCCGCGCCCTCCTCGGCATCGTCGCCGAGGCCGCCTTCCTCGTCCGACATCGTATCCTGATCGGCCTCGCCCTCCTCCTGCTCGTCCGACTCACCGGTCTGCGCTTCGGCGCGGACCTCCATGCTGTCCTGCGGGCCGGAGCCGTCGCCCTCGCGCTCGTCGTCGCTCTCGCCCTCGTTCTGGTCGTCGCCTTCGTCGGGCGCTTCGCCCTCCTCGGGTTCCGACTCAGGGGGCAGATCGGCAGCGACCAGCTGCAGGTCCTGGAGGAGCTTCGTCGCGAGCTTGGCGAAGACGGCTTGATCGTCGAGTGCCAGGCCGAGACCATCCAGGTCGCTCCCGGCCTTCTCCTCGACCCAATCGCTGACCATCTCGAGCCCCGCCTTGGCACGGGCCGGCACCGTCTGCCCGGTCAGCCGCTCACGCACCATCAGGCCGACAGCGGTCGAGAGCGGTACCTCGTCGCGGTTGCGCGCGCGGGCGATCGGATCGGAGCGCATGCGGGCTTCCAGCGCGGTGGTGAGGTTGGCGGTGATCCCCTCCATCCCTCTGGAACCCAGCGCCTCGATCCGCGCCTGCTCGACCGCATCGAACACCGCGCGTGCGACGGGCTCGGCCGGCGCGTTGCGGTTGTGCAGCGTGGCATCGTGGAGCCGCAGCCGCAGCGCAAAGGCGTCCGCCGCACCGCGTGCCTCGGCGACCTGCTCTGCCGGCAGCGTGCGCCCCGGCATCGGCACCTTGACCGTCTTGCCGCTCTGAACCGCGGCGTCCGCCGAATAGCCGAGCTCGACCTCGGGCTCGTGCGAAATCGCCCGCGTGGCACCGGCAAGCGCGAGACGGAAGGCTTCGAGAGGATTGGTCTCGGCCACTCAGCCCTTCTTCACCGCGCTCTCGGGCAGGTCCTTGCCGAAGACGCGCTGGTAGTATTCCGCCACCAGCGAACGCTCGGCCTCATCGCACTTGTTGAGGAAGCTCATCCGGAAGGCGGTGCCGACGTCGCCGAAGATCAGCGCGTTCTGCGCCCACGAGATCACCGTGCGCGGGCTCATCA
>CAXTBZ010000019.1:0-31355 GCA_964242855.1 uncultured Sphingomonadaceae bacterium | reverse complement strand
TGTTCCCCAAGGCGGTCGACGTGGTCGGCGGCGTGTGGCCGCCCAAGGGGCTGACGCCGATCAACCCGTTCGCTTTCCCGCTGGTCAACACGATGATCCTGCTGTGTTCTGGCACCACTGTCACCTGGGCGCACCACGCGCTGATCCACGGTGATCGCAAGGGGCTGAAGACCGGCCTGTGGTGCACGATCGCGCTCGGCATGCTGTTCAGCACCATCCAGTTCTATGAGTATGCGCACGCGCCATTCGCCTTCAAGGGCAACATCTTCGGCGCGACCTTCTTCATGGCGACCGGCTTCCACGGCTTCCACGTGCTTGTCGGCACCATCTTCCTCGCGGTCTGTCAGTATCGCGCCTACAAGGGCGACTTCACGCCGCGCCAGCATTTCGGCTTCGAAGCGGCCGCCTGGTACTGGCACTTCGTCGACGTGGTGTGGCTGTTCCTGTTCCTGACCATCTACGTGTGGGGCGGCTGGGGCGCGACTTACGCGGCCTGAGGTCCCGCAAGCGGGAGAGGGAGTTTGACCGAACCCGCGCCCAGTAACCCGCCCACCATCGTAGCGGTCGGGCTGCAGGGGCTCTGCCCGCGGTGCGGCGCGAAGACGCTGTTCGACGGGGTGATCAAGTTCGCCGCCCAGTGCCGGGCCTGCGGGCTGGATATCGATGGCTTCAATGTGGGTGACGGGCCGGCGGCCTTCCTCACCCTTATCATCGGCACGCTGATCTGCGTCGCCGCGATCACCTTCGAACTGACCGTGCACCCGCCTTGGTGGCTGCACGTCGTGCTGTGGGTGCCGATTACCTTCGCGCTGGTGATCGGCTCGCTCAGGGTGGCCAAGGGCATGCTGATCGCATCCGAATACCGCAACCACGCCGCCGAGGGCCGGGTCCGCCGCGACGAGCCGCGCCCGTGAGGCTGCGCATGCCCGTGGTGCCGACCATCCTCGTGGCGCTTGCCGTGGCGGTGATGATTGGGCTCGGCATCTGGCAGCTGCATCGGCTGAAGTGGAAGGAGGGGCTGCTCGCCGAATATGCCGCCGCCGCGCACAAGCCGCCGATCGCCTTCCCGCAGGACCTCACCGACGAGTCGCTGCTGTTCCGCCGCTCCGAAGCCTTTTGCCTGCAACCGGTCGGCTGGCGTGCGACATCGGGGCGCAACGTCGCCGGCGAGCCCGGCTGGCGCCATGTCGCGGATTGCCGCACCGGCGCCGAGGGGCCGGGGATCGCGGTCGACATGGGCTGGTCCAAGCAATCGACCAATCCGAACTGGCGGGGCGGCGAGGTGCGCGGCGTGATCGGCCCCGATCACAACCGCCAGATCTTGCTCGTCTCGGATGCCGCCGCACCCGGGCTCTGGCCGAGTGCGCCGCCGAGCATGGACGACATCCCCAACAACCACCTTGCCTATGCAGTCCAATGGTTCATCTTCGCGGCGCTCGCGGCGGGCATCTACGCCATCGCGCTGTGGCGGCGCGCGAAGACGCCTGAGAGTCCGCCCAACAACGTGTAAGGCCGCTTGGATGGGCTTCCCCGTCCGGCTTGCCCCTGCACCCCCCGCCGTCTAAGTCGCGCGGCGTATGCGCTATGTGAGCACCAGGGGGCGGGCCGCCCCGCTCGGCTTCGAGGCCGCCACGCTAGCCGGGCTCGCGTCCGACGGCGGGCTCTATGTGCCCGAAGCCTGGCCGACGCTTGACCCCGCCGAGATCGAGGCGCTGGTCGGGCTCAGCTATGCCGAGACCGCAGTGCGCATCCTCGCGCCGTTCGTCGCCGGTGCGATCGACCAGACCGAGCTGCGCGCGTTGTGCGAGGCCGCCTATGGCCGCTTCAGCCATGCCGCGGTGACCCCGCTGGTGCAGCTCGATCATCGGCACTGGCTGCTCGAGCTGTTCCACGGCCCGACGCTCGCGTTCAAGGACGTCGCCCTCCAGCTGCTCGGTCTGCTGTTCGAGCGGTTCCTGTCCGGCGGCGAGCAGCACCTCACCATCGTCGGCGCGACCTCGGGCGATACCGGATCGGCGGCGATCGAGGCGGTCGCGAACCGCGCGCACATCGACATCTTCATGCTCCATCCGCAGGGTCGCGTGTCGGAAGTGCAGCGCCGCCAGATGACGACGGTGCTCGCCCCCAACGTCCACAACATCGCGATCGAAGGCGATTTCGACGAATGCCAAGCGCTGGTGAAGCGGATGTTCGGCGATCCGGATTTCTCACGCCGCTTCCAGCTGTCGGCGGTCAACTCGATCAACTGGGCGAGGTTGGCGGCGCAGATCGTCTATTATTTCTATGCCGCCGTTCGCCTCGGTGCGCCGCAGCGGCGTATCGCCTTCTCGGTGCCCACCGGCAATTTCGGCGATGTCTTCGCAGGCTATGTCGCCAAGCGGATGGGACTTCCCATCGGGCGGCTGATCGTCGCCACCAACGTCAACGACATCCTCCATCGCGCGCTGTCGACAGGCGACTACTCAACCGGCACGGTGACGCCGACGCACACGCCCTCGATGGACATCCAGGTCAGCTCCAACTTCGAACGCCTGCTGTTCGATCTGCATGGACGCGACGGCGGGACGCTGTCGGCGGCGATGCACGGCTTCGAAACCGATCGCACGATGAGCCTCGGGGCGACGATGCGCGAGCTTGCCGCCGCGCACATGACCAGCGCGCGCGTCGATCACGATGCGATGGTCGACGCGATGCGCTGGGCGCATGCTTCGGGCGAAGTGATCGATCCGCACACCGCGATCGGGCTGGCAGCGGCGCGCGCGAGCGATCTTCCCGCCGACGTACCGGTGGTGACGCTCGCCACCGCGCACCCCGCCAAGTTCGGCGATGCGGTGGAGGCCGCGATCGGCGTTCGCGCGCCGCTGCCCGCGCGGATCGCCGGGCTGATGGATAAGGAGGAGCGCTACGCCGTTCTCCCCGCGACCTTCGAAGCGGTAACCGCTTACATCGCAGAGCGCGCCACCGCCCGCGTCGGCCAGCCCGCATGAGCGCGCGCCTCCACCGCCTCGCCAACGGATTGACCGTCGCGATCGATCCGATGCCGGGCGTCGAGACGCTGGCGGTCGGCCTGTACGCCGATGTCGGCAGCCGATCGGAAGCCGCGCACCTCACCGGGCTCGCCCACATGGTCGAGCACATGGTGTTCAAGGGCGCGGGAACACGCGGGGCACGCGCGATCGCCGAAGCCGCCGAGGATGTCGGCGGCCAGCTCAACGCCTGGACCTCGCGCGACACGACCGTCTTCCATGCGCGCCTGCTGCCTGACGATCTGGCGCTCGGCGTCGAACTTATCGCCGACCTGATCCGCGCCCCGCATTTTGCGGCCGAGGAGCTTGAGCGCGAAAAGCAGGTGGTGCTCGCTGAGCTTGGCGAAGCCCGCGACACGCCTGACGACATCGTCTTCGATTATCTCGCCGCAGCCTCCTATCCCGCCCAGACCTATGGCCGTCCGGTGCTGGGCGATGAGCAGACCATCGCCGCACTTGATGTCGCAGCGCTTCGCCGCTGGCTGGACGAGCAATACCGCCCGGCGGGGCTGGTGCTCGCCGCAGCCGGCAAGATCGACGAGGACGCGCTGCTGAAGCTCGTCGAGGCACGCTTCGGCGATCTCGCACCCGGCGCGCCGCCCGAATACGAGCCGGCGCGTTTCGCCTCAGGCGTGGTCACCGACGCCCGCCGGTTCGATCAGGTGCATGTCGCCTTCGCGCACCCTGGCCTCGATCAGCGCCATCCGGACGCCTATGCGCTGAACCTGTTCGCCAGTGCCGCCGGCGGGGGCATGTCGTCGCGGCTGTTCCAGGAGGTGCGCGAGGAACGCGGGCTCGCATATTCGATCTACGCCTGGAGCAGCGCCGCGGCCGATACCGGCCAGCTCGGCGTCTATTGCGCCGCCGCCAAGGCCGATGCACCGCGTGCCTTTGCGCTCTCCCATGAAGTGCTGGCGCGCACCGCCGAAGGCTTGAGCGAAGCTGAACTGACGCGTGCCAAGGCACAGGCGCGGGCAGGGCTGTTGATGGGGCTCGAATCGGTGCAGGCGCGCTGCGACCATCTCGCGCGCCAGATCCAGGTGCATGGCCGCGTGGTGCCCGTCGCGGAGACCGTGGCGGAGATCGAAAGCGTCGATGTCGCGCAGGCGCGGCGCGTCGGGGCAGATGCGATCGGCGGCGGGATCGCGACGGCGAGCGTCGGCGGCAAATTGGCCCGTGCCGCCTGAGGCCTCCCGCTCGGCTTGGGTCCCGTTCGTCCCGAGCGCAGTCGAGGGACGTGAGGTTGGGACAGGTGTCTCGACTTCGCTCGACACGAACGGAGTAGATAAGGTTAGAGAAAGGTGACGCTTCAGACCCTCGTCACCGAACCTTGGGCCGACTACGCGCTGCTCGACTCGGGCCATGGGCGCAAGCTCGAGCGATACGGCCGCTTTCGATTCGTTCGGCCCGAGCCGCAGGCGATGTGGGCGCCGGCCGCCACCGACTGGACTCACGACGGCGAGTTCGTCGGCGCATCGGACGAAGAAGGCGGCGGGCGCTGGAACCTCGATCGTGCCGTGCCCGCCGATTGGCCGCTCGCCTGGCAGGACGTGCGCTTCCACGCCGCCAACACCCCCTTCCGCCACCTCCAGTTTTTCCCCGACATGGCGCCGCAATGGGCCTGGAT
The DNA here is from genome assembly GCA_964242855.1 of uncultured Sphingomonadaceae bacterium. GTDB lineage: Bacteria > Pseudomonadota > Alphaproteobacteria > Sphingomonadales > Sphingomonadaceae > Solisphingomonas. The sequence continues at coordinate 26,702 of CAXTBZ010000019.1, read as the reverse complement.
GCGTGATAAGGTGGCGGACGGCGACGAGGTGATGAACCTGTTCGGCTATACCGGCGTCGGCAGCCTCGCGCTTGCCGCGAAAGGCGCCAAGGTCACCCATGTCGATGCATCGAAGAAGTCGGTCGAGCAAGGCAAGGCCAACGCCTCGTTGTCGGGCATGGCGGAGAAACCGATCCGCTGGATGATCGACGACGCGACCAAGTTCACCGCGCGCGAGGTGCGGCGCGGGCGGCGCTACGCCGGTATCATGCTCGATCCGCCCAAGTTCGGCCGCGGCCCGACCGGCGAGGTGTGGCGGCTAGAAGAGGGGCTGCCTGGGCTGATCGCCGACTGCGTGAAGCTGCTCGATGCGGAGTCCAGGTTCCTCGTCCTCACGGTCTACGCGGTGCGGATGTCGGCACTCGCCATCGCTGAGTTGCTCGCCCAGGCGACTGCGCACCTCGGTGGCAAAGTCGAGGCCGGTGAGATGGCGGTGCGCGAGGAGGCGCGAGGACTGCTGCTGCCGACCGCGATCTTCGCGCGGTGGTCGGCTCAGTAGACCAGGATCTGCCCCTGCATTCCTGATGCGACATCGAGCGCCACCGAGGATGTAAGATCGAACGGACCGCGGACGCGCGGGGTGACGACAAAGGCGCGGGTCGACGCCGAGGGTATGCTGACGATGCCTTCGTGGATCGCCTGTTCGCCCATTCCGGTATCGCGGATGTCGGCGTGGCTGAAGAAGCCCTTTGCCGAGAAATTATGTCCGCTCAGATCGCGGTTGACGAGCACGATGCGGGTCGGCTGGTCGCGCCGCAAGCGGATGACCTGCGGATCAAATTTCCGATCATGCATCACAACAGTCACGGTCTCGATGCGCGCGGCAACGCGGGCGCGAGTGGCGGCGATCGCGGCAGGCGCCAGCGGCGTAGTCACCAGCAGCAGGGCGGCGACGGACAGGGCGATACGCTTCATCTTGGGCTCCGGATCAGTCTCGAAGACCTCTCAACGCCGCACCCGCGGCGAAGGGTGCACCGGCGGTGAGCAGCAGGGCGACGGCGGCGAGCAGCTTCAGCGCCTGACCGTTGCCCGGCCCCAGCGCGCCCGCGCCGAAGATCAGCAGCGGCACGGCGAGCGGCAGGAGGACGAGGCCGGCCAGCGCACCGGCACCGCGCAAGCCCGCGGTCAGCGCCGCGACAGTTACGCCGAGTGCCGCGAGTGCGGGCGTGCCTAGTGCCAGCCCTGCTTCAAGCCTGCCGAGCGCAGCCGCGTTGAGGCCGAGCAGCGCCGCACCGGGCAGCGCCGCGATCATCAGCGGCGGCCCGAAACTCAGCCAGTGCGCGGCGATCTTGGCGGCGGCCACCACTTCATCGGCGAGGCCGCGTACGGCGAATTGATCGAGGATGCCGCTCTCTGCGTCGGGGGCGATCAGCCGCTCGATCGGCAGCAACGCCGCGAGCAGCGCCGCGAGCCACAGCATCCCGCCGCCAGCACGCGCCAGCAGGCGCGCGTCCGGACCGACTGCAAAAGGGAACAGCGTCGCGGCGATCAGGAAGAAGGCGACCGGCAACCCTGCAGCGCGCAAGCCTCGCGCGGTGTCTCGCAGGATAAGGCGGCCGATCATGCTCCTGCTTCCCTGTGCCGTTGTAAGGTCAGGGTAAGCTCCGTCATCGCTTCGATCGGCAGCGGCAGGTGCGTGGCCGCTAGTACCGCACCGCCGCCCTGCCGATGCGCCCGGATCGCTTCCCCCAGCCGCGCCACGCTATCGGCATCTAGGCCATTGGCCGGTTCGTCCAGCACCCACAGCGGCGCGGCGGACGCGATGATCCGCGCGATCGCCGCGCGGCGACGCTGCCCGGTCGAGAGACAGCGGACCGGCACCGGTGCAAGATGGGCGAGGTCCATCGCCGCCATGGCAAGCTCCGGCGTGGTGCCGTCGAGCCCCGTCCAGAACCGCAGCGCCTCGATCAGCGTGCGGTCGCCATCGAGCGCTGTGCTCTCGCCGAGCCAGGCCACCGCCCCGCTCCGCTTTACATCACCGGCCGCGGGGCGGAACAGCCCGGCGGCAATGCGCAGCAGGCTCGACTTGCCGACCCCGTTCGGCCCGGTGACGATCAGCGCCTCGCCAACTGCGAGCGTGAAGGACAGTGCATCGAACAGCAAGCGGCCGCCGCGCACGCAGGCGACGCCGCGCACGTCGACAATCATGCCGCGGCGGCCGGCGCACCGATGGTCCGGAAGGTTTGACGAAGGCGCATCGGCGCGACACTAGAAGAGGCGGCGGTTCGGCGCCAGCGGAGGCGGGATGGACGAGCGCGGCCCGGAGGTGCGGTTCGAAGGCGTGGCGAAGAGCTACGGCGCGCGCGCGGTCGACAACGTCTCCTGCACCATCGCAGCCGGCAGCTTCGTGGCGCTGGTTGGTGGATCGGGTGCCGGCAAGTCGACGCTGCTGCGCATGGTCAACCGTCTGGTCGAGCCCGACACCGGGCGCGTGCTGATCGGCGGGCGCGACGTCGCTGATGGCCCGGCGCCGCTGCTCAGGCGCAGGATCGGCTACGTTTTCCAGTCGATCGGGCTGATGCCGCACATGTCTGTCGCCGAGAACATCGCGCTCGTGCCGCGCATCGCGGGCGGTCCTAAGCCTGACGTGACAAGCCTGCTTGACATGGTCGATCTACCTGCCGACTTCGCCAGGCGCCGGCCGGATGCCCTGTCGGGCGGCCAGCGCCAGCGGATCGGCGTCGCACGCGCATTGGCAACCGGCGCGAAATTGATGTTACTCGACGAATGCTTCGGCGCCCTCGATCCGGTTACGCGCGATGCGCTCGGCCAGCGCTACCGCGAGCTGCACGCGCGCCTCGGCCTCACCACCATCATGGTGACGCACGACATGGCCGAAGCGCTGCTACTCGCCGATCGCGTGATCGTGATGGCGCACGGACGGATCGTCGGCGACGCCGCGCCGGCGGAGATGCTCGCCGGCAAGGCGGGTGCCGAAGCGGATGCGCTGGTCGCCGTGCCCGCGCGCCAGGCCGAAGCGATTGCGGCGCTGCGGGGATGAGCCCGGATCGCCGCTCATTTTCTATTGACGTCACCCGCCCTGAAAGGGAGGGGTCGGGGGTGGGTGGAGGCACGCAATACGTGCGCCACCGGTCCGGCGGGAGACGTATCGCCAGGCCTCGACCCACCTCCAGCCCCTCCCTTGCAGGGAGGGAAGGTTGACCGAGATCCTCAGCCTAGCCGCGTCGCACATCCTTCTCTCGGCCGCGGCGCTGGGGCTGGCGCTGCTGATCGCCGTTCCGCTCGGTCTGTTCGCGGCGCGACGGCCCCGTTTGGCGACGGCGTCGCTCGGCGTTGCGGGCGTGATCCAGACGATCCCGGGGCTGGCGCTGCTCGCACTGTTCTACCCGCTGCTGCTGTGGATCGGGCATGGCCTGCCGTCGCTCGGCTTCCTGCCGGCGTGGCTGGCGCTGTCGCTCTACGCGCTGCTGCCGATCCTGCGCAACGTCGTGGCGGGGCTGCGCGGGCTTGACTCGGGCGTGATCGAAGCGGCGGACGGCATCGGCATGACCGCGATGCAGCGGCTGCGGCTGGTCGAGGCGCCGCTTGCCGCGCCGGTGGTAATGGCCGGCATTCGCACCGCGGCGGTCTGGACGATCGGCGCCGCGACGCTCGCCACAACGGTAGGCGCCTCGAGCCTCGGCAACCTGATCTTTGCGGGGCTCCAGACCGAGGACTGGAGCCAAATACTGCAAGGCTGCCTCGCGTCCGCTGCGTTGGCGCTGACGGCCGACGGGCTGCTCGCGCTAGTCGAACGCGGGCTGGCGAAGCGCGAGCGTTGGTCGCTGATCCTGGGTATGTCTGGCGTCACGATCGGGCTGCTCGCGGCGTGCGTACCGCTGGTCGGCGGTGGCGGGCAGAAGACGGTAGTGATCGGCGCCAAGAACTTCTCCGAGCAATTCATCCTCGCTCGCGTGATCGGTGCGCGTCTGGAGAAGGCGGGCTATGCGGTCAGTTACCGCGAAGGTCTGGGATCCGCGGTCGGGCTGACGGCGCTTCGATCGGGCGACATCGACGTCTATGTCGATTATTCAGGAACGATCTGGGCGGATTCGATGCACCGCGACAAGCCGCTGCCGCGCGACCAGACGCTCGCTGGCATTGCTAGCTTCCTGCAACCTGCCGCGCTGCTCGGCCTGCTCGGCTTCGAGAACGCCTATGCGCTGGCGATGAAGGAGGGGCGCGGGATCACCGATCTGCGCGGTCTCGCCCCACAAGCGCCGTCGCTGCGGCTGGGCGGCGATCTCGAGTTCCTGTCACGGCCGGAATGGCGTGCCGTGCAATCCGCCTACGGGCTTCATTTCGGCGCCCAGCGGGCCTATTCGCCGAGTTTCATGTATCGCGCGCTGGAGAGCAGCCAGGTCGACGTGATCTCTGCCTTCTCCAGCGACGGGCGGATCGCGGCGGACAATCTGGTCGTGTTAGGCGATCCGGCACATGCGCTGCCGGGCTATGATGCGATCCTGATGGTCTCGCCGGCTCATGCGCACGACGCCCGCTTCCGCTCCGCGCTGGAGCCGCTGGTCAACGCCATTCCGGTGGAGACGATGCGCAAAGCCAATTACATGGTCGATCGGGACGACAATAAGCTGAGCCCGCAGGCCGCGGCGGACTGGCTGACCGCGCAGCTGCCGCACCGCTGATGGCGCAGATCGTCAACCTCAATCAGGCGCGCAAGGCGAGGGCGAAAGTCGATGCGGCAAGGGCGGCGGAGACCAACCGGGTGAAGTACGGGCGGACGAAAGCCGAGCGCGTCGCGGAGGCGGGCGAGCAGACGCGCCGCGACGCGTTGCTGGATGGAGCGAAGCGGGAGGATTAGGGTCTCACCTTCATCCTAACGAAGGCTGGGATCTCATGATGGTGAGGCGCAGCGCCCGCCACCTGAGACCCCAGCCTTCGCTGAAGTGACGTATAAGGCTGGACGAGCAAAGAGCTCAGTACGCCAGCGCACACCCGTCCGCCCGCATCTCCGAGGCTGCGGCGTACACCAATTGCCCGCCGTCGGGCCGGTACTCGACGCACTCGTAGCGGCCAAAGCCGCCGTCCGGTTTCCCGATCGTCCAGCCCATGTTCGCGAGCGCGGCTTTGGTGACATCCGGCACACCGCTCTCCAGCCGCAGCAGGCCGTTGGCGGGCAGCCCGGGCGAGTCCTCGCCCATCGACTGCGAAGAGCCCTCGTGGTGCCAGCGCGGCGAATCGCCCGCCGCCTGCGCGTCGAGACCGTAATCCTGCCGGTTGAGGATGATCTGGGTCTGTCCCTGCGGCTGCATGTCGCCGCCCATCACTCCGAACGCGAGCCACGGCACGCTGCCGCGCGTCGCGAAGCCGGGGATGATCGTCTGGAACGGGCGTTTGCCTGGCGCATAGATGTTCGGGTGACCGTCCATCAGCGAGAAGAGCTGGCCGCGATCCTGGAACATGAAGCCCAGGCCGTCCGCCACCAGCCCCGATCCCATGCCCCGGAAGTTGGATTGGATCATCGACACCATCATGCCCGACGAGTCCGCGCACGAGAAGTAAGTAGTGTCGCCATGGCTCGGCGCCTGCCCCGGATGGACCGGGGTGAGGATGCGATCGGGCCGGATCAGCTTGGCGCGCTCGGCGGCATACTCCTTGGAGATCAGCCACTCGACCGGCACCTTGGCAAAGTGCGGATCGGCGTAATAGCGCGCTCGATCCTCGTAGGCCAGACGCTTGGCCTCGACCTGGAGGTGGATCGAGAGCGGCGACTGAAAGCCGGCGTCGCGCAGATCGAAATGCTCGAGCATGTTGAGCATCTGCAGCGTCGCTATGCCCTGCGTGTTGGCGCCAAGCGCGTGGACAGTGACGCCGCGATAATCGGTCTGGTGCGGCTCGATCCATTCGCCATGATGTGCGGCGAGATCGGCCTGCGTCATCCAACCACCGATGCGCTTGAAGTATGCGTCGATCGTCTTGGCGATCTCACCATTGTAGAAGACGTCACGGCCACCCTCAGCAATCATTGTGTAGGTGCGTGCAAGGTCGGGGTTGCGGAAAATCTGGCCGGTCTGCGGCCCGCCATGGCCCATGCCATAGGTCTTCATCGCATTGTCGGTCTCTTCGATGCCCGCGCCCGTCCGCTGGAAGGCCTTGAGATTGCCGCGAATGTAGTAGGCGATGATCTCGGGCACCGGCACGCCCTGGGTGGCGTAGTGAATTGCAGGCTCGAACAGCTCGGCCCATTTCAACTTGCCGTAGCGCTGGTGCATCATCCACCAGGCATCGAGTACGCCGGGAACCGACACCGCGATCGCGCCGAGCGCCGGCAGCGCGCCGATCTTCGCGCGACTCCGGACAATGTCGAGGGTGAGCGCGCGGGGGCTGCCGCCGGAACCAGCGAGACCCTGCACCTTTCTAGCCTCCGGATCCCAGATCATCGCAAAGCAGTCGCCGCCGAGGCCCGACGAAGTCGGCTCTAGGAAACCCAGGCAGGCGTTCATCGCGATCGCCGCATCGACCGCCGATCCGCCCTTCTTGAGCGTCTCGATCGCCGCCAGCGTAGCAAGCGGCTGTGCCGATCCCGCCGCGCCGTTGATGCCGTACACCGCCGATCGCGAGGCGAAGCTCGCGCCGACCGGGCGATCGCCGCCGTGAACGTCGGGGCGGATGTAGCGGTCTGCCCCGGGCGTCTCGAACGGCGGCAGCACCAGCGTCTCGGGAGGCGGGGCACCGCCTTGGCCGGGGCCCTTCGGCAGCTGCGCGAGCAGCGGCGCGGCAAGTGCGGCGGCAGGAAGCGAGGCGATGAACTGTCTGCGGCGCAAGGCGTGTCTCCGACCCCCCGGAGTGAGCGGGGATCATCGCGGCAAGCGCCTCGATTGGCAACGGTCAGAAGCGGAAGGTCGATCCGGTCGTCTGCTCGGCAAGCGCCCAGAGCGCTTCGCCAGCAGTGCGGTCGGGCGCCTGCTTCGGCGGCGGAACCAGGCCGGGCGGCCCGCGCAGCTCGAACGGACTCAGCGGGCCGATGTAATCGCCGGACGCGAGCGTCGGGTCGGTGGCGGCGCGCAGCACCGGCAGCGCGCCGTCCGCGGCCGACTGGCTGAGCAGATTGCCGGCGACGTTCATCGCGGTGTCTCGCAGCCAGTTGCGGCCCATGCCATTGGCGACGAGATTGGTCCGCGCGAACCCGGGATGCGCAGCAATGCTAGCGGCACGATCCTGCCGCCGCGCGAGTTCCAACCCGAGCATCAACATGGCGAGCTTGCTCTGGCTATAGGCGTCCCACGGCTTGTAGCCACGCGCGAACATCGGATCATCGAGATGCAGCCGCCCGCGCTTAGCAGCGATGCTGGACAGCGGGACGACACGCGCACCGTCCGCCAGCAGCGGCCACAGCTTTGCAGTCAGGGCGAAGTGGCCGAGGAAGTTGGTGCCGAACTGGCGCTCGAAGCCGTCCTCGGTCACCTCGCGCTTGGGCAGCGCCATCACGCCGGCGTTGAGGATCAACATGTCGATCGGCGTGCCGTCCGCCTGCACCGCATTGGCGAAACGTTCGACCGAGGCGAGGCTGGCGAGGTCGAGCGACCACCATTCCGCCGCACCGCCGATCGCTTGGGCTGCCGCGCGTCCTTTCGCCTCGGCACGCGCCGCAACAATCACGCGCGCGCCGGCACGGGTCAGCGCCAGCGCGGTTTCGTAGCCAATGCCGCTGTTAGCACCGGTGACGATCGCACGACGCCCGTCTAAGCGCGCGATGTCTCGAACGGTCCAATCGCTCATGCCGGCACCAGCGCATCCTCGGGGATGCTGAGCGTGAACACCGCGCCGCCGTCCGGATCGGTCGCGGCGGACGCCTCAATGCCGAGCGCATCGGCGAAACCCTTGACGATGGCGAGGCCAAGCCCCGAGTCTCCGCTGCGGTCGCTACCCTTGCCGCGTGCGAAAGTATCGAAGATCTCCTCCTCGGCGCCAGGTTCGATGCCGGGCCCGCGATCGCGCACCTCCAGCACCACCGCGCCCGAAACCCGCCGCGCCTCGATCGCGATCGGCCCGTCGGGCGCGCCGTGTTGGGCGGCGTTGGCAAGCAGGTTGATCAGGATGTGGTGGAGCAGGCGCGGGTCGGCGCGGACCAGCGGGAGGTTGCCAGGGATGGCAAGATCGATGCGGTTGCGGGCCAGCGTGTCGCGCAGATCATGTACGGCGGCACTGGCGGCGTCGGTCAGGTCGATCGGCTCGGGCGCGAGCTGGAGCGCGCCGGCATCGATCCGCACCATGTCGACGAGGTTATCGAGGAAGCGTTTCAGCCGCTGGAGCTCGGTGCGCGCCACCACCACCTCGGTTGAGCCCGGATGCTCGGCGGCAAGCGCCTCGATCGCGCCGGAGACCGACGTCAGCGGGGTGCGCAGATCGTGCCCGATCGAGGACAGCAAGGCGGCGCGCAGCCGATCACGCTCCTTGAGCAGCCCCAACTCGCGCATCTCGCCCTCCAGCCGCAGCCGTTCGTGGGCGAGCGCGGCCTGGTTGGCGATCGTGGAGAGCAGCACCATGCGCTCGGCAGGCACCGGCTCGGCGCCATCAGCGCGCGCGAGGCCGAGCACGGCGAGCGTGCCGAGTGCGGTCTTGAGCGGGTGGAACTGCCAATCGGCCGCGGTCAGCGTCGCCGTGCCGCGGCCAGCGGGTTCGCCCTTGCTCCAGCACCATTCGGCGGCCGCCTGATCGACCGGGCCGAGCGGCGCCGCCTCGGGCTCCGATGCTATGACGTTGAGCGTCCCGTCGCGATCCGAGAGCAGCAACGTGTCGCAGCCGAGCAGCACGCCGATCTCGTGACAGACCGTGCTCGCAGTGTCCTGCCAGCGCGAGGCGCGCGCGAGCGCCTGCCCGAATGCGGCGACCTGCGCGTTCTCCGCGGCGCTCCGCGCGGACAAAGTGGCGCGGATCTTCAGCCGACCGGCCAAGTTGCTGACCAGCGCGGCGATGGCGATCAGCACCAGCATGGTGAGCAGGCTCTGGGGATCCGCGATCGTGAAGGTGTGGAGCGGCGGCAGGTAGAAGAAATTGTAGGCGAGCCCGGCGATGACGCTCGCGAACAATCCCGGGCGCAGGCCGAAGCGCTGCGCCGTCAGGATCACCGGCAGCAGGTAGATGAGATCGAGCCCGCCGGCGCCGACGAAAGGCTCGACGAAGTGATCGATGACAGTCGTGATCGCCACCATCAGCAGCGCGATCATGTAGGGCACGGGGCCGCCCCACCCCTCGGCAAGCGGAGCAAGACCGGCGCGCTTGTTCTCGGTGGGGCGAGTGGCGGGGATGACGTGGAGGGCGAGCCCTTCCGGCCCGTCACGCAGCATCCGGTCGACCACCGATCCGTGGCGCGCCTCGAACCACCAGCTGCGCCGCGATTTGCCGATCACAAGCTGGGTCGCGCGCATCGCCGACACCTGATCGAGCAGGCCCTGCGCGACATTCTCCGCCGGCATCCGCGCGATCGTCGCACCGAGACTTGCGGCGAGTCGCAGAACCTCGGCGATGCGCTGGCGCTCGGCCTCGCCGAAATGCTCGGCGCGCGCTGTCTCGATCACCGCTGCCGTCCAGGGTGCCCGCAGAGCGTCGGAGAGGCGCTTGGCGACGCGGATCAGCGAGTCGCAGCCGGGTTGCTCAGAGACCGCGACCAGCACCCGCTCACCGCCATAGGCGCCGGGCAGCGCGCCCGCGTCGAGCAGCTCGACCATCTGCCGGTCGACGCTCATCGCCGCGCGGCGCAGCGCCATCTCGCGCAAGGCGGACAAATTGGGCTTGGAGAAGAAGTGCTGGAGGGCGCGGGTCGCCTCCTCCGGCACATAGACCTTGCCCTCCTTCAGTCGCTCGATCAGATCGTCGGGCGGCAGATCGACGACTTCGACCTCGGCCGTCTCGAACACGCTGTCCGGCACCGTTTCGCGCACTCGCACGCGGGTGAAGCTCGCCACCACGTCGTTGAGGCTCTCGACATGCTGGATGTTGAGCGTGGTGGTGACGTCGATCCCTGCGGCGAGCAGCTCCTCGACGTCCTGCCAACGCTTGGGGTGGCGGCTACCCTCCACGTTGGAGTGGGCGAACTCGTCGACAAGTGCCAGCGCGGGCTTGCGCGCGAGCACGGCATCCAGATCCATCTCGGTCAGCGCATGACCACGATGATCGATCGATCGGGGCGGGATGATCTCGAACGGAGTGGTCAGCGCCTGCGTATCAGTGCGGCCATGCGTCTCGACGATCGCGACGACCACGTCGATGCCGGCGCGCAGCCGCTCGGCGCCGTCGAGGAGCATCTCGTAGGTCTTGCCGACGCCGGGCGCCGCGCCGAGGAAGATCTTCAGCTTGCCGCGCCCCTCGCGCGCGGACTGCCGGAGCAGGGCTTCGGGGGCGGGGCGGGAACTGTCGATAAGGCTTACCATCGCCGTGGGCTTTACGCCTGCGCGAGCGGCGACGCCACGGGGCTTATGCGGCGCTTATGCCGAAGCGGGAATTCGACGTTGCGTAGGCGTTGTCTCCGCTTCATCAGGTGGACGATGTCCATTCCCGCGAAAGTCCTGGTGATCGAGGATGACGCGGCGATCCGGCGCCTGTTGCGGGTCACGCTGGAGCGTGCCGGGCATGTCGTGGCCGAGGCGTCCACGGCGCGTGAGGCGATGTCACTGCTGCCGATCGAGAAGCCGCAGGTCGTGCTGCTCGATCTCGGCCTGCCCGATCGCGACGGGCTCGAGCTTGTCCAGCTGATCAAGGCGCCGACCGGCGGCGGGGGCCCACTGGCGACGCTGATCGTCGTCTCGGCGCGCGATGCCACCGAGGAGAAAGTGGCGGCGCTCGATCTTGGTGCGGACGATTATCTGGTGAAGCCGTTCGACAGCGAGGAGCTGCTTGCCCGCGTTCGCGCCGCCTTGCGCCACCGGCTCGACGCGCAGGGCGCCGAACACCGCGTCGAGGCCGGCGACGTGCTGATCGATCTGGATCGGCGCCGGGTCACCCGCTCCGGCGAGGAGGTGCATCTGGCGCCGAAGGAATATGGCGTGCTTGCGCTGCTCGCTGCACGCCCCGATCGCGTGCTGAGCCACGCCCAGATCCTGCGGGAGGTGTGGGGGCCGGCACAGGCCGATCGGGTCGAGTATCTGCGCATCGTGGTGCGTGCGCTTCGCCAGAAGCTGGAGGCCGATCCCGCCCGGCCTGCCTTGATCATCAACGAGCTTGGCGTGGGCTACCGTCTGCGGCCCGAGGGCTGATCGACTGAGGACGGCGAGCATCGCGCCTTGCCAGCGCGGCCAAAGCATGACCAAGGGGTGATCATCGACGCGCCACGGACGCCGACCCGGCCGACATCGCGAACGATTCCAACCCGTCAGGAATTTCGGATGGTCCAGCTGCGCATCGCCGTTTCGCGCCGGATGCTTGCGACCGCCTCACCACAAACGTCCTGCAAGGCGGCGAGCTAGTCGCTATGACTGCCATGCTTCAGACGCAGGACAAGCCTGCGACCGATCCGATCGAGCTCGTCGATACTGCGGACGTTCCGGGCGGTGGCGAGCTCCGCCTGCTGCGCCGTGGCGTCCATTTCTCGATCCGCTTCGAGGGCGACGAGCTGATGGGCAATCAGGATCGTCATTCCGAAGAGGCGCTTGCCACGCTCACCTGCGAACGGCTGGGTAATCGAGAGGGCGCCATGTTGATCGGCGGGCTCGGCATGGGCTTCACGCTCGGCGCGGCGCTGGCAGCGTTCCCTCCGGAAGCCTCGATCACCGTCGCCGAACTGGTCCCGAAGGTGCTGAGCTGGGCGCAAGGACCACTTTCCCACATCTTCGGCGATCACCTCGCCGATCCGCGCGTGACGATCGAGATCACCGACGTCCATGACCTCATCGTGCGCTCGCCGGGCCGCTTCGATGCGATCATGCTCGATGTCGACAACGGCCCGGACGGGCTGATCCAGCTCGCCAATGATCGCCTCTATTGCAATTGGGGGCTTAGAGCCGCCTTTGCGGCGCTCCGCCCCGGTGGCATCCTTGCGGTCTGGTCAGCCTATCGCGACGCTGCGTTCGTGGAGAGGCTCGCACGGGCCGGCTTCGCGGTGGACGAGGTCAACATCCCAGCGTCGGACTATGACGAGGATGATCATTACACCATCTGGTTCGGGACCAAGGCTGCCTGACCATTTCGAAGGTCTTCGCCCGTTGCCGTGCAACCAATCCCAGCCTCGTCCATTATGAGACCAGGACCGAGCTTCCCCCCCTTGCTCGGTTTCCCGAACCTCGGCCCCGTCGTGAGCACAGCTCCGGCGGGGTCTCTTTTCATCAGCACCCTACCATCCGGTCGCAGCGCAGGCGAAGGCGGATGAGCTACCTGCCGTCCGATCAACCAGGCGATTAAAGGCGAGATGGGCGGCAAGAGCGGCAAGAGAGGCTTGGCACGTCCAATAAACTCCTGATACAACCATGACGCGGTGCAGCATTGCGGCGCAAGAGGGAGATGTGAAATGAAGTTTGCGAAAGTGGCACTCGTTGCCGCGGGCCTTGGGCTTCTTGCCCCGGCCGCGATGGCAGCAGTCAGGCCGTCGGCTGCGACCAACCTGACCGCTCAGCCGAGCACCCCGCTCGTCGCCGGCGCTCGGGTAGGCGCTCCGGCTAAGGGCCGTCAGAAGCTGACCAGCACCGGTACGGCGCTCGCCGTCGGTGGTGCGGTTGCCGCTGGCGTCGGCATTGCGGCCGCCGCCGGTGCGTTCGACAACGGCCACTCCTCGAGCCCGTAAATCGTAGCGGACTTGAAGAACATATAGGTCCTTGCCGATCCTGTCGGCGAGGACTTCTTCGTTTTGGATGGTCCAGATCAAGTGCTGGCGGTGTCGGACGCGCGCCAGGCACGTTCGAAGGGCAGCCGCCATGAATGCGGCGCGATCAGCTGGTGGATCGATTTCGGGCCCCATGAACCGATATCGTAGAGGCGCACCGGCGGCGGCGACTCAAGCAACGGGCGTGAGAGATCCCACAGCCGTTCGATCCCGTCAGCGGTGGTGAACAGCGTGTGGTCGCCGCGCATCGCATCCAGGATCAGGCGTTCATAGGCCTCTAGGACTTCGCCGATCCGGCCGGTTTCCTGCAGCGCGAACTGGAGGCTGTGCTTGTCGAGCTTCATCCCCGGCCCCGGTCGCTTGCCATAGAAGGACAGTGAGGTCTTGGCGGCGTCCGCAAGATCGAAGGTCAGATGGTCGGGGCCTTGCGCGCCGACGCCGGAGCCCACCGGGAACATGCTCTTCGGCGGCTCGCGGAACGCGATCGAGATGATCCGCTGCCCCTCCGCCAGCCGCTTGCCGGTGCGCAGGTAGAAGGGCACGCCCGCCCAGCGCCAGTTATCGATGTGGCATTTCAGCGCGATGAAGGTCTCGGTGGTCGCCGTAGCATTAAAAAACGGCTCCTTGCGATAACCGGCATATTGGCCGCGCACGACATCGCGCGTGTCGATCGGCTGCATCGAGCGGAACACCTTGTTCTTCTCCTCGCTGATCGAGGCAGGCTCAAGCGCAGTCGGCGGCTCCATCGCCATGAAGCCCAGGATCTGGAACAGGTGGGTGACGACCATGTCGCGGTAGGCGCCGGTGGTCTCATAGAAGGCGATGCGATTGCCCAAGCCCAGCGTCTCGGGAACGTCGATCTGGACGTGATCGATGAAATTGCGGTTCCAGATCGGCTCGAACAGGCCGTTGGCGAAACGGAAGGCGAGGATGTTCTGCGCCGGCTCCTTTCCCAGGAAATGATCGATCCGGAAGATCTGCTCCTCGGCGAAGACCTCGTGCAACCGGGCGTTCAGCGCGACGGCACTGTCGAGATCGGTGCCGAACGGCTTCTCCATCACGACGCGCGCATTCTCGACAAGCCCCGCCTCACCCAGCGTCCGGACTGCGGACAGCGCGGCGCTCGGCGGAACGCTCAGATAATGGAGCCGCCGGCTTTCGCGGCCGAGCCCCGTCTCCGCGCGCTCGACCGCGGCCTTGAGCGCGGCGGGGCCGGCCGCGAGCGGTACATAATCGAGCTGTTTGGCAAAATCTTTCCACCGCGCATCGTCGGCCTTGCGCGTGCCAAACTCGTCGAGCGCTGCTCGGACGAAGCTTCGGAAGCCGTCTGCGTCGAAGTCGTCCAGAGACACGCCGACGATCCGGCAATCGGGCATGAAGCCGCTGGTCGAGAGATGGAACAACCCCGGCAGCAGCTTGCGCCGGGCGAGATCGCCGGTTGCTCCGAACAGCACCACAACCTGGGGAAATTGCGGTCCCACTCCCGCAGCAACCTTCTGCATCATGGCCCTTCCCGGGTTTCGCGGACGTTCGCTGCGAGACATAAAGGAAGCTGCGTCATCCGTCGCCCATGATCCGCAAGCCCACGAAAAACGCCGTTCGAGCAGGCTCGAACGGCGCGATGTCGGCCAGCTAAGCGCGGGCGAGCGCTAGGCCCGCCCTTATCGCTTACTTGATCTTGGCTTCCTTGAACTCGACATGCTTGCGCACGACCGGATCATATTTGCTGAAGCTCAGCTTCTCCGTCTTGGTACGCGGATTCTTTTTGGTTACGTAGAAGAAGCCGGTATCGGCGGTGGAAACGAGCTTGATCTTGACGGTCGTCGGCTTGGCCATGATGCCCTCTAAAATCTGGGTCGCGTTCGCCGCCGGGAAGGCCCAGGCGCACCGAATCGCCGAAAAACAAAAAGCGGCGCTGCCGCCGCTCCATCAGGCGCGCTCCTGCGGCAGGGGAGGTGTCATGTCAAGCCTCCGGCGCTTTAACGCAGCTGCAACGCTCGTCCGCTACGCTCCGCCATACCGATATGGAGAGATGCCATGACCTGGCAGACGACCGAGGGAATGAAACTGGTGCGCGCCGACCTGTGCGCGCGCCTGGATGCGCTGGAGGCGAGCCTCGCCAAGCGTGGCGCAATCGGCACGGTCGGACAGGCTGGCGCGATCGCTGGCGTCGCGGCCGATTTCGGGCTGGCGCCGGTGCAGCGGCTTGCCGAGGGGCTGGGCGTGGCGCTCGATGCCGGCGGGCGCGGAGCCGCGGTCGGCCCCTGGATCGAGCGGCTGCGCGATGCGATCTCGTGCGAGGCGGTCGATGATCAGGCCGGCAACAGCTGGCTCGCCTCGGTGTGGGTCCGCCTCGCCCGATGAGGAAATTCATGGCAGAGCGGCGCTGATGGACGCGCTTGTTCCTGCCTTCATGGTCGCGCTGCTCGCCGAGTTCGGCGATCGTACTCAGTTGCTGGCGATGCTGCTCGGCGATCGCTTCCGCAAGCCCGCCGCCGTCATAGCCGGGATCGCACTAGCCGCCGCACTCAACATGGCGATTGCCGGTGTGGTCGGCATGGAAGTCGCGGGGCACATTCCGCACCGCCCGGTCCAGCTGCTCACCGGCGTCGGCTTGATCCTTGCCGCGTCGGGTGCGATCTTCCGGGTCAAGGCGCCGCCGACTGTCGAGACGTGGCGGCTTGGCGCCTTGCTATCCTCGACAGGCGCCTTCTTCATCCTGGCGCTCGGCGACAAGACCCAGTTCGTCACGGGTGCGATCGCGGCGGGAAGTGGATCGCCCTGGCTGGCGGCTGGGGGTGCCGCGGCGGGAATCACCGTCGCCAACGTGCCCGCCGTGGTGCTTGGCGAACGCTGGCCGACGCTGGTGCCGCTCCGCGCGATCCGCATCGCGGCAGGCGTATTGCTGGCGCTTGCGGGCCTGGTACTGGCCGCGCGCGCGCTCGAGATCGCCTGACCAGGCGATCACAAACAGAAGAACGGCACCTCGGGCGGGTAAGATCGTTACGCTCCCATGCGCGCTTTTGCCAAGCTCCTCGACGGTCTCGTCTATACCCGATCGCGCAACGCCAAACTGAAGCTGATCTCCGACTATCTGCGCGCCACACCCGACCCCGACCGCGGCTGGGCGATGGCGGCGCTGACCGGCGCGATCGACATCAAGGCAGTTAAGTCCGCAGCGATCCACGAAATGGTCAACCGCAGGGTTGATCCGGAACTGTTCGCGATGAGCCGGGACTTCGTCGGCGATCTCGCCGAGACCGTGGCGCTGATGTGGCCTAAGCCGGAGGGCGAGCCCGGCGACCTCGATGACGGATCGCTGTCCATCTCCGGCGCGCTGGCGCGACTCGAGGCTGCACCGCGCGCTAGAGCGGGGGACGAGCTCGCCGCGATGCTCGATCATCTCGACTCCTCAGGCCGCTATGCACTTATAAAGCTCGCGACCGGGGCGTTGCGCGTCGGGGTTTCGGCGCGCCTGGCCAAGACGGCACTGGCACAGGCGTTCGGGCTGGACGTCGACGAGGTCGAGGAGCTCTGGCACGGGCTCGAGCCGCCATACGCGCCTTTGTTCGCCTGGGCGGAGGGCAATGGCGAGCGCCCCGCACCCCAGGACCTGCCGGTCTTCCGCCCCTTCATGCTCGCCCATCCGCTTGAGGAGACGGTGGTCGACCTCGCCGACTATGCGGCCGAGTGGAAGTGGGACGGCATCCGCGTCCAGCTCGTCCATGTCGGCGCGGAGACGCGGCTGTTCAGCCGGGCGGGCGACGACATCACCGACTCCTTCCCCGACGTCGCAGCCGCTTTCACGCAGGCCGGCGTCCTCGACGGCGAGCTGCTGGTGCAGGGCGAAGGGCAGGGCCGTGCCGAGCATGGCGGCGAAACGGCGAGTTTCAACGCGCTCCAGCAGCGGCTCGGGCGCAAGGCGGTGTCCGCCAAGATGCAGGCCGACTTCCCCGCCTTTGTGCGCCTCTATGATATCCTGTTCGACGGCGTCGAGGATCTGCGCGCGTTGCCATGGTCGGAGCGTCGCATCCGGCTGGAAGATTTCGTCTTCCGGCTGCCGCACGATCGCTTCGACATCTCCGCGCTGATCGAGGCACCGGACTTCGCCGCGCTCGGCGACATTCGCATCGGTGCGCGCGATGCCGCCATCGAGGGCGTGATGCTCAAGCGCCGCGACAGCCCTTACGTCACGGGCCGCAAGGCGGGCTATTGGTACAAGTGGAAGCGCGATCCGCTCGTGGCGGATTGCGTGATGATGTATGCGCAGCGCGGCCACGGCAAGCGATCGAGCTTCTATTCGGACTACACCTTCGGCTGCTGGACCGCGCCGCCCGAGGATGGCGGCGAACTGCTGCCGGTCGGCAAGGCCTATTCGGGCTTCACCGACGAGGAGCTGAAAGGACTCGATCGCTTCGTGCGCAATCACAGTACGCAGCGCTTCGGGCCAGTGCGCGAGGTGGAGAAGACACTGGTGCTGGAGGTAGCGTTCGATTCGATCCACGAATCCAAACGCCACAAGTCCGGCCTCGCGATGCGCTTTCCCCGCGTGAGCCGTATCCGCACTGACAAGCCCGCGCACGAAGCTGACCTGATCGACACGCTGAGGAGGATGATCGCATGACCGAGAAGAAGGGCCGCGGTTCCGAAACCGCCAAGAAGGCCAATGCCAAGGCCGGGAAGGAGGGCAAGTCCAACCCGCGGAAATCGTCTGCCGCGCAGGCCGAACTGGGCAAGAAGGGCGGCAAGAAGGCGGCGGGCAAATAGCCGCTCCCGAACTTGCCCCGAATCACGGCGTCTGCTAGGGCGCGCGCTTTCCGGACTTGGGGGTATCCCGAGCCCGACCTTTCGACGTGCTGAGGTGGTTCTGCGGGACACGATGTTCCGGTTCCCACCGGCCGGTTGGAGATAGACGGGTTTTATGCAGATCATCGTTCGTGACAACAATGTCGACCAGGCGCTCAGGGCCCTCAAGAAGAAGCTCCAGCGTGAGGGCGTCTATCGCGAGATGAAGCTGCGTCGCCATTACGAGAAGCCGTCCGAGAAGCGCGCCCGTGAGCGTGCCGCCGCGATCCGTCGTGCGCGCAAGCTCGAGCGCAAGCGTGCGGAGCGTGACGGCGTCCGGTAAGACCGGGCCGGTCAGCCGGTTCAAGCATCTGGACGTGATCTTGCGGGCGGCGCAGAAGCCGCCCGTTTCCGTGTTACCGGCAAGAGGCTAGTCGATGTCCGAGATCACCGCCGTTCCCCTACGTCCCGTCGCCAAGGGCACGCTGACCAAGGTATGGCTTGGTGTCGCTTTCGCCGTGGTGGTCGGTGTTGGGCTGGCCTGGATGGGCACCGCCAAGCAGGTCGCCATGGGCCAACCGCCGAGCGTGTTCCTCGCCAAGAACGCCAAGAAGCATGGCGTGATCACCACCGCCTCCGGCTTGGAATATGAGGTGCTGGCGCAAGGCGCCGGCGCCGCGCCGGGTCCGCAGGACATCGTGCAGATCGACTATGACGGCAAGCTGCTCGACGGCACCACCTTCGATTCGACCGCACAGCATGGCCAGCCGGCGGTGATGCCGGTGGCGGGATCGATCCCGGGTTTCTCCGAAGGTTTGCAGCTGATGCACCGCGGCGCGCGCTACCGCTTCTGGATCCCTCCTCAGCTCGGCTATGGCGAGCAGGGCGCCGGGGACGGCGTGATCCCCGCCAACAGCGTGCTCCAGTTCGACGTGACCCTGCGCGAGATCGCTCCGCAGCAGCCGGGCTACGGCGAGGCCGGCATGGGTGCTGCGGGCGGGCAACCTTAAACGCGTTCCCCTCCCTGCAAGGGAGGGAGAGACTAATTCGCCGCCGCTTCGATCCGCGCGATGCCCAGCCGCGGGATGTCGATCGCTGGGCAGCGATCCATCACGACCTTGAGGCCCGCCGCCTCGGCGCGCGCGGCGGCCGCCTCGTTGATCACGCCGAGCTGCATCCATACCGCCTTGGCACCCGCCGCGATCGCCTCGTCCACCGCGTCGCCGGCGGCTTCGGAACTGCGGAAGATGTCGACGAGGTCGATCGGCTCGCCGATCTGCGACAGTTCGCGCCAGACATATTCGCCATGGACATGCTCGCCGGTAATCTGCGGGTTGACCGGGAAGACGCGATAGCCGTGCGCCTGGAGCGTGCGCATCACCCCGTTGCTCGGCCGGCTCGGGCGATCCGAGATGCCGACCAGCGCGATCGTCCGCGTGGTCGAGAGCAGCTCGGCGATGTCGGCATCTTGGGTGAGCGGCATTCGATCGTCTCCTCGGGCCTGTCCTGAGGAAATGAACCGTCAGCCGCGGCGCTGGTTCAATCCTGTCGCGACCTTTTCGGCGATGCGCAGGAAGGGTTCGGCGGAGGCATCGTCGCGCGCGGCCGGTGGTTCTCCCGCATCCGAGGCCCGCCGGATCGCGATGTCGAGCGGCACCCGGCCGAGAAAGGGGATGCCGAGCCGCTCCGCTTCCGCCTCTGCGCCGCCCGATCCGAACGGATCGGAGACCTCGCCGCAATGCGGGCAGACATAGCCCGCCATATTCTCGACCAGCCCCAGGATCGGGATACCTGCAGTGTTGAACAGGTCGATCGCGCGGACCGCGTCGATCAGCGCCAGATCCTGCGGGGTCGATACGATCACTGCGCCCGACGGACGGTGCTTCTGGATCATCGAGAGCTGGACGTCGCCGGTGCCGGGCGGCAGATCGACCACCAGCGTATCCGCTTCGCCCCAGTGCGCATCGATCAGCTGGCCAAGTGCGCCCGACGCCATCGGCCCGCGCCACGCCAGCGCCTTTTCAGGTGCGACCAGCTGCCCCATCGATAGCATCGGCACGCCCCACCGCGTCTGGATCGGGTTGAGCTGCTTGCCCTCCGCGGTCGGCCGCTCGCCTTCCGCCGCCATCAGCCGCGGTTGCGACGGGCCGTAGATATCCGCATCGACCAGGCCGGTTCGGAAGCCCAGCCGCGTCAGCGCGATGGCCAGATTGGCAGCCAGCGTCGACTTGCCGACACCGCCCTTGCCCGATGCGACCGCGATCAGCCGCCGCTCGGACTTCTCGGCGGTCTGCATCACGCGCACTTCGCGCACGCCCTCCACCGCCAGCAGCGTGCGCCGCACATCAGCCTCCAAGGCCGCCGCCGCCGCTGCATCGAGACCCGACACGTCGAGGATCACGCTGGCGACGCCCTCACCGGACAGGCGGGGCGGCGCAACCCGCGCGGCGCCGGGCAGCGAGGACAAGGCGGCGGTCAGCGTGGCGGGGTCGGTCATGATGGTGCCGCGCATAGGCAGACGCGCTGCCGATGGCACTATGTTTCCGCAGCCGGGCTACCTATAATGGCGGGATGATCGAGGATAACGGGCGTCCGGCCCGCGACATGCCGCAGGCCGTGCTGAACGAGGAGGGGCCGTGGGGCTCCGGCGAGAACCGCACGCCGGCCGGTCGCAAGGGCGGCGAGCCTGGCGGGCTGCGCAATCCATGGAGCCAGCCGCAACGCCGTAAACCGGGTGCGCCGAAGGCAGAAGGTCAGCCGTCGATCGAGGAGCTGATCCGTCGTGGTCGCAACCGCATCTCGGGCGGCTGGGGCGGTGGACTGCCAACCGGCGGCCGGCCGATCTGGGGCTATGCGCTTGCCGCCTTTGTGGCGCTGTGGCTGATCACCACCAGCGTGCATCAGATTGCCCCGCAGCAGCGTGGCGTGATCACCAGGTTCGGCCGCTATGCCGGCATGCTGGAGCCAGGCATCGGCGTCACCCTTCCCGCGCCGATCGACGTGGTGAGGAACGTTGACGTCGGCAGCAGGCGCAGCTTCGACGTGCCGGCCTCGGGCGGCCCCGATCTGCTGCTCACGCGGGACCAGAGCCTCGTCGATCTCACCTACACGGTCAGCTGGTCGGTGCGCGATCCGGCGCTCTATTTGTTCAATCTCACCAGTCCGGCCGAGGACACGATCCGCGACGCTGCGCAGAGCGCGATGCGCGAGGCGGTGGCAGGCGTGTCGCTCGCACAGGTGACGGCGTCGGGACAAAGCGGCGTGGCGGCGCGGGTGACGGCGCGGCTGCAGCAGTTGCTCGATCGCTATAATGCCGGCGTGCAGGTGCGCGGCGTGACGATTCGCCAGGCGATGCTTCCCGCCCAACTCGGTGACGTTGCCAAGGAAGCGGCCGATGCTCAGGCTGCGGCACAAGCAGCAGTCGGCGGGGCGCAGCACGATGCAGCCTTGGCCCTCGCTGAAGCGCAGGGTCAGGCTGCGGCATTCGACAAGGTCTATGAAGCGTACCGCCTGTCGCCCCAGGTGACGCGTACACGCATGTACTACGACATGATGGAGTCGGTGCTCACCAAGTCCGACAAGATCATCGTGGACGCGCCGAACACCACGCTCACCTTGCCTGCGGCTAGGAAGCAGCCGGCGCCCGCCGCACAGCAGGGCAGCGGCCAGTGATCGCAGTGACTCGTGTACTACGCAGCCCGATCGCCTGGGCGCTGTTGCTGATCCTGGTCGTGATGGCATTCGCAAGCGTCTTCACGGTAGTGCCCGAGACCCAGCAGGCCGTCGTGGTGCGCATGGGGACGCCCCGCGCGGTGATCAACCTGTTTCGAGCGGATCAGCCGTTCGGCGAGACGGGCGCCGGGCTGATCGCGCATGTGCCGCTGCTCGATCAGATCGTCTACGTCGATCGCCGCGAGCAGACGCTCGAGGCTGACAATCAGCCGATCGTGTCCACCGATGGTCGCCAGTTGGAGGTGCATGCCTTCGCGCGCTACCGTGTGGTCGACCCGACACGTCTTTACTTGGCGACGCGGGGCGATCCTCGCCGGATCACCGATGCACTGAAGCCGGCACTACAGGAGTCGGTCGGCGCCGAACTCAGCCGTCTCCCCGCCGCTGCTCTGCTGGCACCCGATCGCACGGCAGCGATGCAGTCCGTTGCCGCGACACTCGATCAGGCGGCGCGCAAGATCGGCGCGCGCGTGAGCGAAGTGCGGCTCGATCGCGTCGGTCTGGCCGACGGCGCACCGCTGGACGGGGCGATCGGCCGGATGCGCGATGCGCGGGAAGGCAGCGTCGCGGCGATCCGCAATGCCGGCAACGAGCAGGTCGCCACGATTCGTGTCCAGAACGATGCCGCGGTCTCCAAGATCTATGCCGACGCCTTCGGCCAGGATCCTGACTTCTACGAATTTTATCGGGCTATGAACTCGTACGAGATGAAGTTGGGCGATGGATCCACCCAGTTCGTGCTGTCGCCCGACAGCGATTATCTCCGCCAGTTCAGGAGCGGCGGCAAGCCGTGAGCGCTGTCGTCCGTTCAAACCGCGTTCAGGCAGCCGCCGCCAGCCTTTGCGGTGTTCTTGCCTGCGCATCGCAGCCGATTTCCAGCTAGTCCGTGGGGAGACCACCGAACGTGCGTTACGCCTATGCCATCACCGCAGCGCTCCTTGCCGGCGGCGCCGCCGCGACCTTCACCATGCAACAGCCGGTGGGCGCGCAGGTCGCGCAGAACGCCGGATCGCAACAGCATGGCCCGATCGGCGGGCCGGCGAGCTTCGCCGATCTTGCCGCGCGTCTTCAGCCGGCGGTGGTGAACATCTCCACCACCCAGCGCATCAAGGTGCAGCAGACGCAGAACCCGTTTGCCGGCACACCGTTCGATGATCTGTTCAAGCAGTTCAACGGTGGCGGCGGAGACGACGATAACAGCGGCGGCGCTGGGTCGAACGGCGGCAAGCCGCAGACACGCGAGGCGATGTCGCTGGGTTCGGGCTTCATCATTTCTTCGGATGGCTATGTTGTCACCAACAACCACGTCATCGCGGGCGATCCCAACTCGGCTGAGAGCAAGGGCGCCACGCTCGAATCCGTCACCGTAACCCTGCCCGATCGGACCGAATACAAGGCCCGCGTGGTCGGCCGCGATCAGACCGCCGATCTCGCGGTGCTGAAGATCGATGCGCCCAAGCCGCTGCCCTTCGTGCAGTTCGGCGATTCGACCCGCACGCGGGTGGGTGACTGGGTGATCGCGATCGGCAATCCGTTCGCGCTGGGCGGTACGGTCACCGCGGGCATCGTCTCGGCGATCCACCGTTCGATCGGTGCCGGCCCCTATGATCGCTACATCCAGACCGATGCGGCGATCAATTCGGGCAATTCGGGCGGCCCGATGTTCGATATGGCGGGCAACGTCGTCGGCATCAACTCGGCGATCTACTCGCCGTCGGGCGGCAATGTCGGCATCGGCTTTGCGATTCCCGCCGAGGAGGCCAAGCCCGTCGTCGACGTGCTGATGAAGGGCGGCCACGTGCAGCGCGGCTATCTCGGTGTCGGCATCCAACCGGTGACAGACGACATCGCGACCGCGCTCAACCTGCCCAAGAACCATGGCGAGATCGTCGGCCGGGTCGAGCCCGGCTACGCCGCCGCCAAGGCCGGCATCCAGTCGGGCGACGTGATCGTCCGCGTCAACGGTACCGATGTCACGCCGGACAACACGCTTTCCTATCTGGTTGCCAATCTGCCGATCGGATCGCGGGTACCGATCGAGCTGTACCGGCGCGGACAGAAGCTGACGGTCACCGCGATCGTCGGCGAGCGTCCGCCCGAGGACGTGCTGGCAGGTCAGCTCGGCACCGATGACGGCAGCGACGACAATAATGGCACCGACAAGGGCACCGATGCGCAGACCAAGGCGGCATCCTCTGCGCTTGGGGTCGGGCTGCAGGCGCTGACGCCGCGCATCGCCCAGCAGCTTGGCGTGGCAGCGGCGACGCGGGGCGTTGTCATCGCGTCCGTCGACTCTTCCAGCGACGCGGCCTCCAACGGCCTGAAGCGTGGCGACGTGATCCTCTCGATCAACCAGCAGCCGGTGTTGACCGTGGCGGCCGCTTCGCAGGTGATCGCGGACGCGCAGAAGGCCGGTCGCGACACCGTCCTCCTTCAGGTCCAGCGCGGCACCCAGCAGGCGCTCTACGTCGGGGTGAAGCTCCAGAAGAAGTAGGCGCTCGCAAGCAGGAAAGCCCCTCCCTTGCAGGGAGGGGAGCGACACCGCCATAAGGCGCTACCCACGGAGGAGCGCATGGCATGGCGGATCAGGACGATATCTTCATCGGCGCGAGCGCGGACGGGCAGCGTCAGAGCCTCGTCCTGCGGCGTGCAAACCGGCATGGCATGATCGCGGGCGCGACCGGCACCGGCAAGACGGTTACGCTCCAAGGCATCGCCGAGGACTTCTCGCGCGCGGGCGTCCCCGTCTTCCTCGCCGACGTAAAGGGCGATCTGTCCGGCATCGCGATGGCGGGATCGCCCACCTCGCCAATGCATGCGGCGTTCGCGCAGCGCGCCAAGGACATCGGCGAGACCGATTGGGCCTATGGCGACAATCCCGCGATCTTCTGGGATCTGCTCGGTGAGCAGGGCCATCCGATCCGCACTACCGTCTCGGAGATGGGGCCGCTGCTGCTTGCCCAGCTGCTCGAATTGAACGAGGTGCAGGAGGGCGTGCTGACCGTCGCCTTCACGCTCGCCGACAAGGAGGGGCTGCTGCTCCTCGACCTCGACGATCTCGGCGCCATGCTGGGCGAGATCAGCGCGCGGGCCGACGAGCTCGCGACCACCTACGGCAATGTCTCCAAGGCGTCGGTCGGCACGATCCAGCGCGCGCTGCTCCAACTACGCAGCCAGGGGGGCGAGCATTTCTTCGGCGAGCCTGCGCTCGACATTCAAGATTTTATGCTGATCGACGAGAGGGGGCGCGGCCAGATCTCGATCCTCGCCGCCGACAAGCTGATGGCGAGTCCGAAGCTCTACGCCACCTTTCTGCTGTGGATGCTGTCCGAACTGTTCGAGGCGCTTCCCGAGGTTGGCGATCCGGACAAGCCCAAGCTCGTCTTCTTCTTCGACGAAGCGCATTTGCTGTTCGATGCGGCACCGCCGCCGCTGCTCCAGAAGGTCGAGCAGGTGGTGCGGCTGATCCGTTCGAAAGGGATGGGCGTGTACTTCATCACGCAGAACCCGATCGATGTGCCCGATACCGTCGCGGGGCAGCTCGGCAACCGCGTGCAGCACGCGATCCGCGCCTTCACCCCCAAGGACCAAAAAGCGGTGAAAGCCGCCGCCGAGACCTTCCGCGCCAACCCCGGCGTCGATGTCGAGAAGGCAATCATCGAGCTGAAGGTGGGCGAGGCGCTGGTCTCGCTGCTCCAGGACGACGGATCGCCAGCGCCGGTGGAGCGCACGCTGATCAAGCCGCCCCGCAGCCGGGTCGGCCCGATCACGCCGGCCGAACGCGCCACCTTGCGGTCTTTGTCTCCGTTGGGCGCTAAGTACGACACGCCGCTTAATCGCGAATCGGCAGCCGAGAAGCTTGCCGCCAAGGCGCAGGCCTCCGCTGCGGCGGCGCAGGCGGCGCCGGCACCCGCCGCGCCCGGCCGCGCGCCCGCAGCGCCGCCGCCTTCGGTGTGGGACAAGGCGCTGACCTCGGCGACGCGCGCGGCCTCTTCCTCGATCGGGCGGCAGATCGCCACCCAGGTCGGCAAGCAGATCTTCGGCTCGGGGCGGAGCTCGTCGAGCGGCGGCCTTGCCGGTTCGTTGGTGCGCGGTGTGCTCGGATCGCTGATCCGCAAGATTTGAGACGATGGACAGCGTCATCGATCCTCCCGCACGCGTCCGGTCCGCCGAAGTGGCGTCGGTATCTCTTGCGCGATCTGCAGACGATCCTGTCGCTTTTGCCGATGCGCTCGGCGGCTCGTTCGAACTCTACGGCTTCGCCATCGTCTCCGATCATGGCATCCCGCCGGAGCTGATCGCGCGCGGCGAGGATGCTGCCAAAGCCCTGTTCGCGTTGCCCGAGGACGTGAAGCGCGCCTACCATGTCCCGGGCACCGGCGGCGCGCGCGGCTACACGCCGTTCGGGATCGAAACAGCCAAGGATGCCGCGGCAGTCGACCTCAAGGAGTTTTGGCATGTCGGGCGCGAGCTTGCCGCCGGGCATCGCTATGCAGCACAGATGGCGCCTAATCTCTGGCCGCAGGAGCTTGCCGATTTCCGCACCGTGATGATCGCGCTGTTCGCCGCCTTCGAGGCGACCGGACTTCGCCTGCTCGAGGCGATTGCGCGCTATATCAAGCTCGCGCCGGATTTCTTCGAAGATACGGTGGCGGACGGCAATTCGGTGCTGCGCCTGCTCCACTATCCGCCTGTCGAGGGCGACGGTCCTTCGATCCGCGCCGGGGCGCACGAGGACATCAACACCATCACGCTGCTGCTCGGCGCCGAGGAAGCGGGGCTCGAGATCCTCGACCGTGAAGAGAACTGGCTGTCGGTGACGCCGAAGGAGGGCGAGCTGGCGGTGAACGTGGGCGACATGCTCCAGCGCCTCACCAACGACAGGCTGCGATCGACCACGCACCGGGTGTCGAACCCGGTCTCAGCGCGGCGCGGCCATGCGCGCTACTCGATGCCCTTCTTCCTCCATTTCCGGCCCGATTACCGCATCGAGACGCTGCCCGGCTGCATCGATTCCGCCCATCCCGATCGCTATTTGCAGCCGATCCTCGCGCACGACTACTTGATGCAGCGGCTGCGCGAGATCAGGCTGCTGTGAGGCGGTTCGCGGCGGCGGTGGCGCTTATCCTGGGGAGCCCGGCCATGGCTGCGCCGATGACCTATGCCGAGTTCCAGAAGCTCGCCCAGCCGCCCGCGCCGGGGCCGATCATCGCTTATGGTGCCGATCCGCTCCAGCATATCGAGCTGTGGAAGCCCAGCGGCAAGGGACCGTTCCCGGTCGTGCTGATGCTCCATGGCGGCTGCTGGCAGACTGCCGTGGCCAAGGCCGACATCATGCACATGCTCGCCGCCGATCTGATGAAGCGCGGCATCGCGG
>CAXTBZ010000018.1:0-33315 GCA_964242855.1 uncultured Sphingomonadaceae bacterium | reverse complement strand
CGCTTTCCGCGCCGGCCCGAACTGATCGCCGTCGCCTTCGCGGTAGTCACCGCGGTCTTCGTGATCGGGCCCTTGTCGCTGGCTGCTGTTACACTCGCGCAGGAGAGTCAGGCAGCGATCCAGTGGGTCCAGCAGGCTCAACAGACCGGCATTGCCATGCCAGCCTGGTTGCCGTCGCTGCCCCTCGTCGGCCGTCGTGCCGCTCTGTACTGGCAGCAACATGTCGGGAACCCACAAGCAGCCAACGCCTTGCTCGGATCATTCAGCGCCGGATCGATCCTCACCTGGACACGGTCGATCGGTGGCGAAGTCGCGCGCGAGTCCGCACTGTTCCTCATCACGCTGCTGACTTTAGTGACATTGTTGTCGCGCGGCGTTGGGATCGGTGAGCAGGCCAATCAAGTAGCAACCAGGATGTTCGGCGCTTTCGGCGGCGACCTGCTGAACCGGCTTATAGCGGCCGTTCGTGCGACGGTGAACGGTACCGTTCTCGTCTCGGTGCTTGAGGGCGGCATTCTGGGCATTGCCTATGCAGTGGCAGGCGTGCCTCAGCCGCTGCTGTTCGCGACCTTCACCATCGTACTGGCTCTCATTCCATTTGGAGCCTGGGCGGCGTTCGGGCTGGCAAGCCTCATCCTGATCGGGACGAGCCATGTGCTGGCGGGCGGGTTGCTGTTCGGATTTGGTGCATTGGTGATGACCATCGGCGACAACGTCGTGCAACCAAGCGTCATCGGAAGTGCAGTCGAACTGCCCTTCATATTCGCGATGATAGGCGCTTTCGGGGGGCTTGCCGAGCTTGGCCTCGTGGGCCTCTTTGTAGGTCCGGTGATCATGGCCGCGCTGCTCCTGGTGCGGCGTCAGTGGATGCGCCCCAATGACGTAAGTCGCGTCGCTGTTGTCGAAGCTCCTCCGGCTGCACCTGCCTGATCTTGCTAGGTTCCGGCCGCCATTTGCTCTCCACGGTGAAGTTCGTCAGCGTCTTCGCCGCGGATTACAAAGATCGCGGATCGATCACGCTGCGGATCGGCGCGAGTGGCCCCGACATGCGGGAAACGGCGTCGGCGACGCTGTTTAGGCCGATACGCTCGCCGATCCAGGGGCGAACGTCGACCCGGCCATTGGCAATGGAGCGCAGCGCCAGCTCCATGTCTTGCCCCTCCTCGCCGCCGGCGAAGTGGACGGTCAGCCGCTTGTTCTGCGCGGCGAAGACGTAGAATTGTTCCTGCTCCATGCAGTAGCCGCCCATCACGATCCGCGCTTCGAACGCGCACGCGGCGATGATCTCGGGCAGCAAGCCGGGCAGGCCGACATTCTCGTAGATCAGGTTGGCGCGACGATTGCCGAGATCGGGGAGCGGCGCGTAAGGCGAGAGATCGCGTGGATCGACTGCGATGTCGGCGCCCATGCGGATTGCCATATCGCGGCGGCCGGCGTGGAACTCGGTGGCGACGATCGGGCCGATGCCCATCAGCCTGAGCCCCGCAATCACCCCGAGCCCGATCGCCCCGCAGCCGACCACGAGCGGGATATCGTCCTTGGTGGGACGTCCGCGCCGGGCATGTTCAAGCCCCACGGCGAGCGGCTCGGTCATCGCCGCCATATCGTCGTCGAGGTCGGACGGCACCTCGATCAGCGTCGCCTCGTCGAGCAGCATCAGTTCGCCCCAGCCGCCGGGGCAGTCGTGGCTGAAGCCGATGACCGCGTGGGCCCCCTGCTGCCGCATCACCGGCAGCGACACCACGCGCCGTCCCGGCCTGACGGTGCGCTCACTGCCCGGACCATAGTCGAGCACCTCACCGACATATTCGTGGCCGGGGACGAACGGGCGGCCGAAATCGAGCCCCGCATAAGGCCCGCCAAACTGCCGCGACAGATCGATGACGTTCTGTCCGGAGTGCAGGAAATGCTGCTCTGAAGCGCACATGCCGCAGCTATGCGTGCGGACCAGCGCCTGGCCCTTGGCCGGCACGGGCTCGAGCACATCGGCGACGCGCACCGCGCCATTATGTATAATGGCGGCCTTCATGTCTGTTCCTCCGTGGCGGATGCCAGAGGGGCGGGGTCGGGATACCGGCCGAGCGCGTCGTATGAGGCGTCGGTCGGGTCGCGGCTGCCACGATCGTGTCGCTGCATCTCGGTAACCTCGCGCACCTCGTCGAAATCGCGGATCGTGTCACGCCGGACAAGGCCCCAGCGGCCGGCACGCCGCTCCCAGTGGTCGACATAGCGGTTCCAGACCGTAATCTGCCGCAGAAGGCCGTCGCGTTCGATCCGAAGCGAGGCGGTGCAGTAGGCCTCGCTGCCGGCACGATCGCCGTCGAGCGCGATCAGGATGTTCGACACCTGGTGGGAGTGATGAAGGGCGCGGCGGTGCTGCGCGCAGATCAGGTCGATCACCCCCTTGCCAGGGCCCTGATAGACGTCGGCCCCGTAATCGGCCCAGCCGTCCTCATGCCAGATCGAATGGCCGAGCGGGACATCGAGCCGGTCGACCGACCGGCAGTACCGGTAGATCAGGTCGGTGATCGCCATCCGATCGGCCAGCGCGTCGATGGCGGCGTCCTCGTTCAAGCCTCGATCCCGTAAAGCTTCTCGGTGATCTTGCTGATCGCGACCACGCGCGCGCGCCGCTCCGCCGCCGATTGCGGCGACATGCCGGACTGATCGTCCGCCTGCCCGACGTTTTGGATCGGGCCGTGCGGCAGCCGCTCCAGCCCGAGACGAGCGACGTCCTCGGCGCGCCAGACGTTCTCCGGGAACGGCATCCCCTTGCTCGCCATGAAACGCCGGAATTCGGGCGTATCGGTCTGTCCGAGAACGAGCGTCAGCACATCGACATTGTGCGGCCGCAAGTCCGCCCACAGTCCTTCAGCGAGGCCCAGCATGAAGGCTTTGCTGCCACTGTACGGCCCCATCGTGGCGGCGCCGCCGTAGCAGGCACCGGAATTGACGAGCAGGATGCCGCCACGGCCCCGCGCCCGCATCGGCCCGGCGAAGTGATGGCAAACGGCGAGCGTCGTGAC
Organism: uncultured Sphingomonadaceae bacterium; assembly: GCA_964242855.1. Taxonomy (GTDB): domain Bacteria; phylum Pseudomonadota; class Alphaproteobacteria; order Sphingomonadales; family Sphingomonadaceae; genus Solisphingomonas. The sequence continues at coordinate 30,289 of CAXTBZ010000018.1, read as the reverse complement.
CACGTTGCGCTGGATCAGGTCGAGCCAGCCGGAGAGCGGTACTTCGAGGAAAGGCTTGCCGTAGGGATCGCCGCCGGCATTGCAGATCAGCAGACCGACTTCGTGATCACCGACCGCCGCCGAGATCCGCCCGAGCGCGTCGCTGCGCGCGAGATCTACGGTCGCGCTGATGCAGTCAACATTATGCTCGGTTGCAATCGCGGCCTTTAGCGCCTCCAGCGGCGCCTCCCGACGCGCGATCAGGATCGAGGGGATGCCGTCCGCCGCGAGTTGCCGGGTGAACTCGCGGCCCGTGCCCTCGGATGCGCCGAGGATCAGCGCCCAGGGCCCGTAGCGCTCGCGCACGCTCATCCGACCTCTCCTCCTTTACCGGTCTTTCGTGCCGGAGGCGATCGCGATACCGCCAACGTAATCCTGGTACATCCGCTATGTCAGTAAGGCAAACCGGCGAGCTGCGGAGAGCCGGCTCGCCCATATGCTCGACTGCGCGATGGCTGCTCCAGACGTCCCGACCAGCGCCGCGATGACTAAAAACCTGGTCTTCACGTGCTCAATGCCCCTTCTTCAATCGGCTGCTTGAAGACAGTGCCGGCCGCCGTAAGACCGAGCCTTACGCGATCGGCATGCCTTGCGCTGGCAGGTCGGCAAGCGCGCGAAGTTCGTGGACCGGGCAGCCATTGTGCTGGCCACGGAACTGCGTCGACATGTCGTAGGTCGGCTTGCGGACGCGATTGACGCCGCCGATCGGCTGATGGGCGGCGAGCCCGTGCCACGGGCTGAACGATACAGCCTGCTCCTGCTGTTCACTGAGACCGCGCTCCCAACCGGGTTGCGCAGAAACGGTGAGGCGGGCGACCGCCACGTACGGGCTCTGCTTTTCGTCCCAGACGACGGAGCTATCTTCGACCGGCATCTTCTCGAGGTCGGTGCAAAGCTGCACGCGCATTTCCCAGACGCTGTCCTGCTCGATCAGCACGCGACTCATGTCTTCACGCAGTGCGTCGGGGCGGTCCGCGGCATCAATCTTGCTATCGGCGAGTTCGGTGAGGTTTGGCGACACGGGCGCTATCGAAATCTTGGCGATGTAGTCGCCGTGCCGTAGCGGCACCTGCGTGTAGTACGTCTCGCCAAGCGGATGGGTATTGGGTGCGCCACCGAGCGTCTGGATTGTCGGGCTCTGAATGCCGACCGTCTCGAGCGCCGCATTGACGGTTTGCAGGACGCCGGACAGACCTTTCTTCAGCCCCTCGCCGGCATCGGTCGTCTTGGCGAGCATCTTGAGGTTGGCGAGGAATGCCTTTGGCGTCGGCGAGGCGAACGCCGGGCCGTTGACCAGAATGAAGTCCTGCGTGGTATCGTTCTCCGAGCCTGGCAGCCGATCGCCCGGGACTCCGAACAGCTTGATGGCGAGACCGCGCGGAACGCTGATGCTGTCGTCGAGAATGTCGCCTGGCAGCGTCGAGAAGCGCAGCAGCGCATCATAGCTGCCGGGCGCCGCAAACAGGCCCTGAGCCACCGCAGGGGCAATGCCGGACAGCACCTCCAGCTTGCCCTTCAAAATCGCATGACCCTTGGCGTGAACACCGCGGACGGCAGTGCCATAATCCTTGGCGGTCGTCTCCTGGATCAGCCGGAACTGCTCGTTCAGGCCCTGGATGGTCTCCGCTTCGTCGTCGGCACGCACTTCAACGTCTGGTGTGAAGGGAACGGGCGAGTGGTGGAAATCGTCGGCCATGGAATTGGACCTCCTGCGAAAGCGGGGTTGGATAGCGAAGCTCATTGCTTCTCTCCGGATAGAGACGGAGCATACAAGGAGCGACCCGGACCTGAGGTCCAAGGTAGGGAACCGCCGCTGCCAGTGAACGGGCGCAAGCGCTCTCACGATCTGGACGATCGGTGCCTCTGATCTGGACGATCTGAGACGCTGTGCCAGTCTCGATTAGACTCTTTGCTTGATGGTTTCGCCGACAGGACGGGCGCGGTAACTCGCCGGCCCGTTTCCATACGCAGCCTGGAAGGCGCGCGAGAAGGGCTTCGGACTGGCATAGCCGGCAGTTTGCGCAATCACCTTGATCGGCAGGTCAGTGGTCCGCAGCAATCGCGCCGCGATCCTGAGCCTCGCTTTCTGCACAAAGTCGATCGGGCCTTGTCCGAACGCTCTTGAGAAATGGTCCGAGAACGACGCCCGGCTCATCCCGGCGAGCGATGCCAAGCTGTCCACGGAATGCGCCGCCGCTGGATGTTCGATGATGGCAGCGACTGCCTTGGAGAGCCGCGGATGGAACATCGCGCTCCCCGCCAGCTCCGCTTCCCGGTCCCATCGATTGCGCAGCAACGCGATCAATCCTTGCTTCATCAGGGCCTGACACATTGCCTGCGTGCCGAACGCGGCGTGGCCGACCTCGTCGGTCATGGCGTCAAATATGCTCGCGGGAATGAGGCCCGTCACCGTGTCACCCGCCACCGGCGCTCGCAGCAGGTCGAAAAAGCCGAGGCCGCCCTGATAGCCCGCTGACAACGCTCCGCACAGCATCAGCGTGTCATCGACGCCGCTACCGGCAGTAAACTCGACCAATCCGTCTCCAAGCAGCGCGCACCGGTCGCCCGCCTCGTGGACGTTGGCTACGGCGCTGATCTCGCCCACCCAATGGTTCTCTGAGGTCGGGATGATCAACACAGTGGAAGGCGAGAACGGGACGGGCGGCAACGCACCGACCTGGAGGTGCCCGGACCCACGCAGCACGAAGTGCACGGTCACCGTGTCAAAGGCTGGAAAGGTCATTCGCCATCCCGTCTGGATCCGACAAACCGAAAAGGCGTGTGGATCGACGTCGATGGTGGTGAGAAGCTGATCGAGCATGCGGTTCACGCCAAGACCCTACCGCATGGCCGCCTGTGCTAATAGAGTGACCTACCGTCCGATATTCATCTAAAGACTGAGGGTGACAACAACCGGAAATCAACCGGCCCCGAGCGAAGCTTTCTCATCATCGTAGCCATGCAACTGAGAGTGCAGTGGGGCAGGGCACGCACCGAAGCGTTTATTTTTCTTCTCCAACCACGTGGTGATCATGACCCAGCCTAGCTCCTATCCGACCGAAGAGGCGAGCACCGGCCAGGCCTTCGCGCCCGGCGAGGGTCCGGAAAGCGCTACTCCGGGCGCGACGAACATCACCGTCTCACGTGGCTTCAACGCCTGGCTGCAGGCGCATGGAACGAGCCTTGCCTTCACATCCTATCAGACCGGGCAGCTCTTCCTTGTCGGCAGTCATCCGAATGGATCCGTCTCCTTCAATCAGCAGAACTTCACGCGTGCCATGGGGGTCTGCTGGCAGTCCGGGCGCCTGTACCTCGGTTCCCTGTTCCAGCTGTGGCGGCTGGAGAACATGTTGCGGCCGGGCGAGATCGGCAATCAGGCCTTCGACGCGGTACTTGTGCCGCGGAACGCACAAACCACTGGCGATATCGACATCCATGAGGTCGGAATCGACAGCGATGGCCGGGTGATCTTCGTCAACACGAAGTACAGCTGCCTGTGCACGCTGGATCTCACCCACAGCTTCAAGCCGATCTGGAAGCCTACCTTCATCTCCAAGCTGGCGCCCGAGGACCGCTGCCATCTGAACGGCCTCGCGATGGACCAGGGCAAGCCTCGCTTCGTCACCGCGGTCAGTCGCTCGGACATCCTCTCGGGCTGGCGCGATCGGCGCCACGAGGGTGGCGTGCTTATCGAGGTGGAGACCAACCGCATTGTCACCGATCAGCTCTCGATGCCGCACAGTCCGCGCATCGCGGGCGACGATCTCTACGCACTCGACAGCGGGCGCGGCCAGATCATCCGCATCGATCCTGCCTCCGGCACGAAGACCGACATCGCCTTCTGCCCGGGCTTCCTGCGTGGCCTTGCCATCCACGACGGCCATGCCATCGTCACCATCTCGAAGCCGCGCAACGGGACCTTCAACGGTCTGCTGCTCGATGGCGAGATGAAGCGCCGCGACGCTGATCCCTGGTGCGGCGTCATGATCGTTAATCTGGCGTCGGGCGATATTGTCGAGTGGATCAAGCTGGACGGGCACATCACCGAACTTTTCGATGTTGCGGCGCTACCCGGCGTTCGCTGTCCGATGTCGCTTGGACCGGCAACCACCGAAATCCAGAGCTCCATCACCTTCGATCCCATCGCTACGACTAGCGCCTGAAAATCGAGTTTTCGCAAAGCATCGCCTCGCGCGATTGAATGAAGGCTCATCGGCGGCTCTCGCGATGTGGAGAGCCGCCAGAGATCCTACATTCCAATCAGAACTTGACGCGGATGCCTGCGCGCCCGCCGCCGCCCTTGTAGTCGCCGTGCTTGGCATAGTCGCCGAAGCCTTCGACGAAGCCGGTCACTCCGGCCGCGGTGGTGACGCTGAAGCCGATCTTGCCTTCGCCGTAATCGCGGATGCGATCATTGCTGTAAGCGAGCGACTGGCCGCCGCTGATGAAGTCGATCCCGTCCTTGCCCTTGAACTCATGGACGTAATTGCCCTGGGCATAGAGCACCGTGACCGACCCGCCGCCCATGTCGAGCTTGCTGCCGATGCGCAGGCCGGCCTTGCCGCGCAGGCCATCCAGTTTGTCGAAGTCGATAGTCTGGCCGAGCGCGTGGATGTCCTTCAGGTCGGTGCGCACATAGGCGATGGTCGCCACCGGCTCGGCGTAGAAGCTGTCGCCGCCCAGTCGGATACCGACCTCGCCCTGCGCGCCGTAGCTCATGCCGTGGAACTTGTCGGCATAGCCTGCGAGCGGGCTCTTCGAGTCAGCCCAGATGTAGTCATATTTGCCGAGCACGTTGGCGAAGAGGCTGCCGGACACATAGCTTGCATAGGCGCCGAGGTTTGCCACCGAGTAGCTCACCCGGTCCGCCGAATTGCGGAAGGTGAGATCGGAGTTCAGGTATCCCCCGGTCACGCCGAACACGAAGTTGCCCGATCCTATGTCGCGCGAGCCAAGATCGAAACCGAGCTGAGCGCCATAGGCATCCTGTTTGTAGGACAGATCAACCGTGCGGCTCTGGCCGAAGGCGGAGACGCCCTTCGTGTCGTCACGCGTGACCGTCGAGCCGTAGAACTGGCCCCACAAGCGCCCACCGTCGGCGCCGCCGCCGGCGAACTTCGCGTCGCGCAAGTCGCTCATGTGCGACGACCAGGCTTCGGCCGACTTGTACCAGAGCTGCTGCGCACCCTCGTTGATCTTGAGCGCGCGGAACACCGCATCGCCTGGCGTACCGACGAGGCTGTAGGTGTTGGTCGCCGCGTTGAAGACGACGCCGTAGTGGATCAGGCCCTGGTTGACCGTCGAGGGCAGCAAGGTGAACGCCGTTGCCGATGATCCCGCGCCGCCCGTCGCAAAGACTGTGCCCGAGTTCAGGACCGGACCGTTGCCGCCGATCGGGTTGACCAGCAACGATGTCGATCCGCCGATCGCACCAGCAGCGTTCAGCTGGTCGGCCAGGGAGGTAGAACCAGCATTGGCGAAGGCGACATCGATGCCGAGCGCGCTGCTGCCCGAGCCCGTGAAGGTGCTCGAGGTCGACAGCACGTCACCGGCATGGCCGTTCCGAAGATCGACGAGGCCCGAATTGTTGAACGCCTCCAGCCCGGTGAGGTGGACTGTTCCGGCCGCGGTGGCCGCCGGAAGCACCCTGAAGGTGCCCGAATTGTTGAACGCGTCGGTGCCGGTGCCGAAATCCTGATCGAAATCGGCATTGTAGGTACCGCTGTTGTTGACCGTGTCGTTCGATCCGGTGGCGAAGCCGATGGTGCCGGTGAACGTACCGCTGTTATTGAAGGTCAGCGGCGTCGTGTTGAACACGTTGATGATCGGCGCGGTGCCGTCGCCCGTGATCGTGCCGGCATTGTTCACCGTCGCGGTGCCGCCGGCGAGGATGTCGGCATTGCCTCCGGCCTGGGTGAGCGAGCCGTTTGCGCCGAGGATGAGCGTCGCGTTGGTCGCCGCTGCGATGAAGACCGCATTGCCGCCGCCGCCCGAGGTCGCGCCGTTGAGCGTGACCGTCGCCGCGTCGTTGAAGCTGCCCGCATAAACCGCCTCGCGGCTGGCCGAGGACGCCGTGCCGGTGGTGATGCTGACCGCACCGCCGCCGCGACCCTGGACACCAACCGCGCCGGCGCCAGTGGTGGCGACGCTCGCCGTGTTGATCGTCACCGGGCCGGCGCTGCTGTAGGCCAGCACGCCTGAGGCATAGTTGCCGGCGGTGTTCACCGCACCGGTGGTGACCGAGACCGGATCGGTGCCGATCCCCGTCGCCTCGACGCCGATCGCAAGGAAACCCTTGGTGGTGACGTCGCCGGTCGCCACGGTAACAGGACCATAACCGCGCGCCCGCACACCTTCGGACTCGTCGCCTTGCGTGCTGACCGTGCCGGTCGTGACCGAAACGGGACCGGCGGTGCTGAAGGCATCGATGCCGAGTGCGTTGTAGCCCGTCGTCGATACCGAGCCGGTGCCGCTGATCGCGACCCCTTGCGTTCCCGTAGCGGAGATCGCGGTGGCGTGGTCGCCCGTGGTGCTCACCGTGCCATTATTGATGACCGTCGCCACGCCATCGGTGGCGGTGACGTTCACCCCGTCGGCGAAGTGCGCATTGGCGTAGCCCGACCCATATTGGTAGGTGCCGATACGTGCGCCGCTGGTGGAAACCGCGCCGTTGATGGTCGCAGCCGCATTGGCGCCGGACACCATAACCGCAGTCGCACCATCGCCGGTGGTCGAGACGTTGTTGACCGTGGCTGATGCATCCCCGGTCATCGACGCGGCTGACACGCCGGTGGAGTACATTCCGGATGTCGATACCGTGCCGGTGCTCGCCACGGCGGCGTTGCCGCCGACGGACGATGCGATGATGCCGGCCGACTGATCGCCGGTGGTGGTTACGTCGACGGCGTTCACTGTCGCGTTGCCGCCCTGCGCGCCCGCATAGATGCCCGTCGATGCGACGCCGGTGGTCGAGACGGAGCCGGTGGTGGTCACCGAAACGTTGCCGGTGTTGTCGCTCGTCCCGCGCTCGGAGTTGCTGTAGGCGAAGATACCGGTCGAGAAGTTACCGGTGGTCGCCACGCTGTTGCCGCTCACCGTGACGTCGCCGCCGCCATAGCTGCGCGTCATCACGCCGGGTGCGAAGTACGCGTCGGAGGTGACGTCGTGGAAGCTGGTGTTGATCGCGCCGTACACGGTCTTGGCGCCGATCGCGGTCGTGGTGCCGCCACCGCTGACATTTACGTCGTTGGCGTTGATCGTCACCGCGCCGGCGCCGCCCTCGACATTGCCGTAGACGCCGTAATTGAACTGGCCGCCGCCGCTCGTGGACACGGTGCCGGTGCTGGTGAGGACGACGTTGCCGGCACCCGTTGTATAACCGAAGATGCCGGTCGCGCCGGCCCCCGTGGTCGTCACGTCACCGGCGTTGACGGCAACATTGCCACCGTTCGAGCGCGCGGTGATGCCGTTGGCGTTGGCGCCAGCGGTAGACACGCTCGTCGCAGTCACGTTGACGTCACCGGTGTAGCTCTTGGCGACAATGCCGGCCGAACTGGGTGAGAAGAAGAAGGGGCCGCCCGCGGTGCCGGCGGTCGTGACGGTACCGACGTTCACGTCGACAGTGCCAGCGCCGGACGAGGTAGCGACCACGCCGCGCGAATAGTCCCCGGTAGTACCGATAGTCGTCTGAGCCACTGACACATTACCGGCCGATGTCGCGACGATCGCGTCAGCATTGTTACCGGTGGTGTAGGCGGATCCGGTGCCGTCCACCGTGGCCGAATTGGTGCCGGAGACGACGATCGCGCTGCTGTTGTCACCGTGCGTGGTGATGGTGCCGTTGTTCGTCACCTTGGCATCGCCGTCGGTAGCGGTTGCGATTACGCCGTCCATCGGTGCCGGGCTGTACATCGCAGTACCCTGCGTCGAGACGTTGCCCGAGACAGTGACGATCGCGTTCGCGCCCTGCGCGACTACGGCACCCGAGTTATTGCCGGCGGTCGTGACATTGTTCACCGAGACGTTCGCGTCGCCGGTATTCGAGTAGGCGTACACGCCGCGCGAGGAGGCGCCGGTCGTGGCGACAGTCCCGGTGGTCGTCACATCGGCATCGCCTGTGCCCGCAAAGGCGTAGATGCCGGCCGCATCGGTGCCCGACGTAGCCACGTTGGCGCCCGACACGGTGACCGCGCCGCCGGATTGCGCGACAACACCCTGACCAAAGGAACCGGCGGTGGTGATCGAGCCGAACGTCGCATTGGCGGCGGTGCCACCGTTCACGAGGACACCCGCGGCGTTGAAGCCGGTGGCATTGACGTCGTTCACGGTGGCGCTGGCGGTCCCGTTACGCGCGTAGACCGAGACGCCGTTGGCCGCCTGGCCGCTGGTGCTGATCGTGCCGGTGGAGGTGACTGCGGCGCTGTTGCCGTAAGTCTGCGCGCTCACCCCGTTGGCGTTTGCGCCCGTTGTGGTGATGTCACCGGTGTTGACGGTGATGTCGCCGGTGTTGGACACCGCCTGCACGCCCGATGCGAAGTCACCTGCCGTGTTGAGCGTGCCTGCGGTCACGTCGATCGCGCCCGCATCGGTGTTCGCGAAGATCGCCGAGCTGTTGGGGAAGAAGCCGGGGCCGCCTCCACCAGTGCCGGTCGTGGTGATGTCGCCGACGTTGATCGAAACCGCACCGGCCCCCGTCGTGGCGGCGTCGATGCCACGCGCGTTGAGGCCGCTGGTGGTGATCAGCCCAGTGCCGTCGATCGTCACGCTCGATCCGCGTGCGTAGATGCCCTGGGCACCCGGCGAGAAGGCAGTGCCGGCGCCGGTCGTCGTGATCGTGCCATTGTTGGTGATGTGGGTCGCGCCGGTGCCGTTCACGCTGACCGTGTTGGTGGCGGCGACATCGTCGTTGGTGGTGAGGTGGAGGTCGTCAGCGGGCGTGTAGCTGATCCCGCCGGCATAGGGATTGCCTGCGGCGGTGCAGGTCACGCTGCCGTTTGCGGCCGCTCCGCACTCGTCTGCGGCATAAGCCGGCAGAGCGAAGACGGCGAGGGCGAGGAGGGAGGTCATGGCGGTGCTTGTCCGGAGCATCCGGGCCGATCGCGTCGTGGGTGCGAGCGAACGGGTAGCGAAGCGATCTGAAGCCATGTGTACCTCCCAGCGAAACAGGCTCCGCATTTTCTGAGCGCGGATACCTTTGCGGCGGCAGACGCGTAGGCGAACGAGCAACTATAAAGAAGTGGAATATTTTTATTCGTAAGCTGCATCTTTTTGGAAAAACCAGCGTGTGGCTGTATAATCGTTACGTGTGCGGTATCTTTGTTTGACCATCAACACGTTTATTTATGTAATAATTACGTCACACTCGATGTATTCGGTTTTGAGCTAACAATGAGCGTGGCGCTTAGAGTCTCTATATCGTCCGAGATCTTCCAGCGATTAGCTTGTAGTAAGAACCGGCCGGGAGAAACCCCGGCCGGTTGCCGCTTCAGGGCATCAAGACGGTATCGACGACGTGGATCACGCCGTTCGATTGCATAACGTCCTTGATGGTGACCATTGATATACCGCCCTTGGCATCGGTCAGCACGAGCTTGCCCATCTTCATCGTGGCCGTGAGCGGCTCGCCCTGGACGGTGGTGAGGGTGGCCGTACCGCCGCCGGCCTTGATCGCAGCTGCGATGTCCTTCGACGTCATCCGGCCCGCTACGACGTGATACGTCAGGATCTTGGTCAGCGTGTCCTTGTTCTCCGGCTTGACCAAGGTGTCGACCGTGCCGGCCGGCAATTTGTCGAAAGCCTCATTGGTTGGGGCAAACACGGTGAACGGACCTGCGCCGGACAAGGTGTCGACCAGCCCGGCCGCCTTGACTGCGGCGACGAGCGTCGTGTGGTCATTCGAGTTGACCGCATTGTCGACGATCGTCTTGGTCGGATACATCGCGGCGCCGCCGACCATCGGATTGGCGGAAGCGGCGCCCGCGAGCGTGGATGCGCTGAGCAGCGCAAGCGCCGCAACGGCGCTACGTATTTTGGAATTCATCATCGCTCTCGTCCTTTTCTCGTCGCAGCGAAGCATCGCTACCTCCGAGATACGGTGAAGTCGGGTGTCTGGATGTCATGGCCGCGAGCAAACATCGCGGGTCGATCAAGATCACTTCGATCTTCCGCAGACCTCGTCGTCAGGTCGCGATCATCTTGCCGGTGAGGATCACCGGTCCAGTCGGCTGCCCGGTTGTTGATCCCCCAACCGGCTCAACCGATATGGCAATGGTAACGCCCGCCGCCATCGCCGGAGCCGCCGCGGCCGGGATCTGCGCCCAGCCTGGCGCGGTCACGCTGATGACGCCCAGCGATCGCGGCTTGCCGTCGGCCGGGATCACCCAGAGTTCGGGTGAATGTTTGCCCAGGATTACGCCACTCGTCGCTGAAACGATGCGGCGCGACACGGGATCGAAGCTGATCGTTGCGGAACCTGTTCTGCCGGTCAAAACGGCGACCATCGGCGCTGCTGGACCCTGCTGCACCGCGACAGGCACCAACACCGTCTTCGGCTGCCGCAGTGCCACCAAGCCTAACGCGCAAGCCGCCGCGGTGGCGGTCAACGCGCCGGCCTGCCACCAGCGTAGCGAGCGGAGCGACACGGCGGCTGCCACGTCGTTCGCGGGCAGCCGGAGCATGATCTGGCGCCATATCGATGCTGGTGGTGGCTCGCCACTATCCGCAAACATCGCCGCAGCGTGCGCCTGCCAGCGAGCGTGCGCTTCGGCAAAGGCGGGTTCGGTGGCCAGCCTGTCAGAGGCGACCCGACGCTCCGCACCCCCGATCAGACCAAGGGCGAGTTCCGCCGCAAGCAGTTCGTCGTCCTCGGGAAGCGCAGTCATGACAGGCACTCCCGCAGTTTCAGCAGAGCGCGTCGTATCCGGCTTTTGATCGTACCGAGCGGAGCGGCCGCACGCGTCGCCAGTTCAGCGTATGTCGAACCTTCGAAGAAGGCGGTACGGATCAGTATGCCGTCATGATCCTCCAGCATCGACAGACAGTAAGCGAGCCGTTGCTCCTCCTGCCTGATCTCGAGCATCGCCGGAGCCGCCGGCGCCGGGTCCGCAACCTTGTCGGCGAGTTCGATCGGGGAGGTGGGCGCCTTTCCGCTGCTGCGCAGAAGATCGACCGCACGGTTGCGGGTCAGCGTGATGAGCCATGTCATCGCGCTGCCCTTGCCCTCATCGAAGCTGCCGGCGCGCCGCCACACCGATAAGTAAGCCTCCTGCAATGCCTCTTCTGCTTCTTGCCGCACGGGCAAGATACGCAGGCACACACCGAAGAGCTTCGTCGACGTTCGACGATAAACGTCTTCGAACGCCGCACGGTCGCCGCCAGCTACCTTCTGAAGCATAGCGGCAAGGGCGGCGGCATTGTTGTTGGGGTCGAGCGAACTCATCCGCATCCATCATGCGCCAAACATCGCAGCTTGCAAGCTCGCTGGGCCTCCTTTGCACGATTGGCCCCACCAAACCAGGACGCGGGCGCCCTAACGCCCGCGTCCTGTCAGCGTCAGGCTTCCACGGCCTCGGCGTTGACCGCGGTCTCGGCGACCTCGGACATCAGATCGTCGGCGCTGTGCATCTCGCTGACCGCAGCCTCGAGCTTGCCGGCGTCTTCGTTGAGGCCGAGCGCCTTGGCGAACGCCGCAACGGTGCCGAAGCCGGTGATCCCGTAGTGCGTCATGCGCTGGTACTGGGCGATGATCGCGGCATCGCGGACCGGTCCCTCGGCGGGAGCGTCGTCAATGCTGTGCTTGATCGCCTCGGCGACCAGGCCTTCCATACCCTTGCAGTGCTCCTTCTTGAGCTCCTCGCCCTGCGCGCCGATCAACTCCTTCAACAGCGTCGTGTGGCGCTCGATGCCGGTCGGCGTCTCGGTGAGAAGCTTGCTCAGCTTCTCGTTCGTCGCCTGCGGGCCGATCTTCGCGAGCGACTTCGCCATCTGATCATTGGCGGACCACAGGTCCTTCAGCTCGTCGAGGTAGAGTTCCTTGAGGGTGGTGATCTCGGTCATAGTCGTTCTCCTTGGGTGATTGGGTTCGAGTAGGCGGCCTGCTCAGGCGAGCATGCGGACGTTGGGCTCGCGGTCCCACTGACGGGTCTTGGCCTGATCGACGAACGCGTCAGCACCTTCGGACCCAAGCTCGATGATGCCGGCGTCGGGTTCGACACCCGCCTTGTCGAGCAGGGGCTTGGCGTCGGCCGTGAAGGCGATCGCCTTCAGATGCCCGAAGGCGTCCTTGACGAAGTCGACGGCCGCACCCTCCTTGAGGAGCATGGCGGTACCGTCCTTGGTCAGGACCACCGCGATGGCGTCGAAGATCACCGAGGGTGACCCGGCAAGCTGCCCGTCGATCGGCTGCGGCTTGCCGCCGTCCAGCTTCACGTTCAGCTTGGGGGCGATCACCTTGGGCTTGGCACCCTGCGCGATCACCGCCGCCTTCACTTCCTCGACAATGGCGCTGTCGCTGCCATCGGCAACCAGGATGCCGACGGTGCGGCCCTTCAGTGTCTCGGGATATTTTCCGATGATCCGCAGCGCCGGTGACGTGTCCATGTCCTGCGGCTCGGCCGCCGCCTCAGTTTTGGCCGGCAGTTTTGGCAAGCCCAGACCATCGGCGACGCGTTGTGCCAGCGTCTCGTCGACGTTGCGCAGATTGCCGATCACCGTCTCGCGAACATGGTCGAACGTCACCTTCGACAGCTCGAACACCAGCGCGCTGGCGAGATGCGCTTGCTCGGGCGCGCTCTGCGAGCGGAAGAACAGCCGGGCCTGGCTGTAATGATCGGCGAAGGTCTCGGCACGGACGCGGACCTTGGTCTCCGACACCGGCGCGGCGAACGTCTTGAACCCGGCCGTCAGGCTCTCGCGCGGGCCGCCGGTCTCGCCCGCCTTGGCAAGCGTGTTGGGCTCGTAATTGGCGCGCCCGACTGGGACCTCCATCTGCATGTGCCCGTCGCGCTGCATGTTCATCACCGGGCAGCCCTTTGCACGGTTGATCGGCAGCTGATGGAAGTTGACGCTGCCAAGCCGCGACAGCTGGGTGTCCTGGTAGGAGAACAGCCGTCCCTGCAGCAGCGGATCTTCCGAAAAGTCGATGCCAGGCGGCACGTTGGTCGGCAGGAACGCCACCTGCTCGGTCTCGGCGAAGAAGTTGGTCGGATTGCGGTCGAGCACCATCCGGCCGACGATCTGAACCGGGTACAGCTCCTCAGGCACCAGCTTGGTCGCGTCGAGGATGTCGAACGGCAGCTCCGCCGCCTCGTCCTCGCTCAGCAGCTGTACACCGAACTCCCACTCGGGAAAGTCACCGCCGTCGATCGCATCGAACAGGTCGCGGCGATGATAGTCCGGGTCGGCACCGGCGATCTTCACCGCCTCGTCCCAGCAGGTCGACTGCAGGCCGAGCTTGGGGCGCCAGTGGAACTTGACGAAGGTCGCGACGCCGTCTGCGTTGACGAGGCGGAAGGTGTTGACGCCGAAGCCTTCGATCATGCGCAGCGAGCGCGGGATGGTCCGGTCGCTCATCGCCCACATGATCATATGGGTGGACTCAGGGGTCAGGCCGATAAAGTCCCAGAAGGTGTCATGCGCGGTGGCTGCCTGTGGGTAGCCGCGATCGGCTTCCATCTTGGCGGCGTGGATGAGGTCGGGAAACTTGATCGCGTCCTGGATGAAGAACACAGGGATGTTGTTGCCGACGAGGTCCCAATTGCCCTCCTTGGTGTACATCTTGACCGCAAAGCCGCGCACGTCGCGCGGCGTGTCCACCGACCCGGCACCACCGGCAACGGTCGAGAAGCGCGTGAACAGCTCGGTCTTGGCGCCGACCTCGGTCAGGATCGCTGCGGTAGTATAATCGGCAAGCGACTTCGTGAGCTCGAAATAACCATGCGCGCCCGAGCCACGCGCATGGACGATCCGCTCGGGGATACGCTCGTGATCGAAGTGGTGGATCTTCTCGCGAAGGACGAAGTCCTCGAGCAGCGACGGACCACGAGGCCCGGCCTTCAGCGAGTTCTGATTGTCGGAGACCGGCACGCCGTGGTTGGTCGTCAGGCGATCGTCGGCACTGGACGCCTGCTGGTGAAGCTCGCCGCCAGTGCCCTGGATCGACTTGCCGATATTTTTGGTTAGTTTGTTCATCGAGCATCCGCCTGAAAAAGCAGGCGGACAGCCGTTTCACCTCCACCTTGCGGTGGGCGCGTCCGGAGGCCCGGGGCTGCTGGTGAAACATGAAACATGCCGAAGAGCATGATCCAACCCTAACATGCTCGAGACGCTTTGGTTCCCGATGCCCGGCCAGGTAAGTTCCGTTGATGATCATCCTGAAGATTGCCGTGTGGGGCAGCATGTCGATAGCTCGACTGATCGAACGCAAACCAAAGCTTTTTGGTAATTCCCTATTAGGTAGATAGACATTCAACCGTGTAGCAAGTGCGGTAGGGGGACGACGATGGGACTCAGAACGAAGGGCGCGGTCACAACGCTGGGGCTTTTGTTGGCCGGAACAGCATCCGCTCAGCCGGCGCCTGAGCCGGCGGTTACAGCTAATTCGAACGTTGCTGAGCCGGGCATCGGCGATATCGTCGTAACCGCTCAGCGGCGTGAGCAGTCTGCGCAGGACATTGGCATCGCCATCTCTGTGCTGAGCGGGGCGGAGCTCACCAAGCGCGGCGTGAACAACATCAATCAGCTCGAATACCAGACTCCCAGCCTCGAGGTCACGCCCGCGTTCGGCGGCGGCCAGCCTCAGTTCCGTCTGCGCGGCGTCGGCTTCGAGGATTATGCCACCAACAACACCCCGACAGTGGGCGTGTACGTGGATGACGTCGCCTTTCCGGTGCCGATCCTGACGCAGGGTGTGCTGTTCGACGTCGCGCGTGTGGAGGTGCTGCGCGGGCCCCAGGGGACGCTCTACGGCCGCAACACCACCGGTGGTGCGATCAACTTCATCACCAACAAGCCCACCACGACGACGACCGCAGGCATCGATGCCGAATATGGCCGCTTCGGCCTGGGCCGGATCGAGGGCTATGTCTCCGGGCCAATCACCGACACGCTGAAGATCCGCCTTTCCGGCGTCACCGAACAGGGCGGAGCCTTCCAGCACGATCGCGATACCGGGCAGAGCCTCGGCAAGGCCGATCGGCTGTTCGGGCGCGGCGTGCTCGAGTGGACGCCGCAACCCGGCATCGACGTGACGCTCAACGTCCATGGCGGGCGTGACAAGTCGGAGAACACCGGGCTCTATTTGTTCAACGACTTTCCGACGCAGGCCTATGGTGTCGGTGCGCCGGGCCCGGTGATCCCGGCCGATACGGATCACCGCGCCACCGGTTGGGGCTTCGATCCCGCCTTCTCGACCGCCGCCGGCTTCGGGCCTGATGCCAAGCCCCAGCGCCACAATGACAGTCACGGCGCGAGTTTCAACGCCGGCTTCGACGTTGGTGACGCGGTGCGTATCACCAGCATCACCGCGTACGACAAGTTGATCCGCCGCGAACTCGACGACTGGGATGCGTCGGCAAGCCATGAGTCCGACACGTTCTGGCATTCGCGCGTACAGGTGTTCTCGCAGGAGGTGCGGCTGGCGCCAATCCATGCCCGGCGGCTGACCTGGGTCACCGGCGCTTATTATAGCTGGCAGAAGATCCAGGAGCTGTTCCGCACCGATTTCAGCCAGAGCCTCGGCTTCATCACCGACACCAGCTATACTCAGCGGGCGAAATCGATCAGCGGCTTCGGCCAGGCCGAATACAAGCTTACCGATCAGTTCAGCGTGGTCGGCGGATTGCGCTACGAGCACGAGCGGCGAACGCTGCGCGATTTTGCCACCGACATCGGCGGCGTGCCGACCTTCACCGACGGTAACCGCAACCAGAACCTCGACAAGCTGACCGGCAAAGTCGGCGTGGAATATCACGTCACGCCGGGCGTTCTGTTATATGCCAATGCCAGCAAGGGCGTGAAATCAGGCGGCTTCACCGCATATAATTCGCCCCAGGCGGACCAGATCGACGCGTTCAAGCCCGAGACGCTCTACGCCTACGAAGCCGGCTTCAAGGCGGACATCGCCAGGAAGCTGCGGCTGAACGGTTCGGGCTTCTATTATGATTACCGCAACCAGCAGGTGCTGGGCATCGTGGTTGACCCCGCCAATGGGGCGATCGGGCGGATCACCAATGCGCCACGGTCACGCATCTATGGCGGCGAGCTCGAGCTCGAATATGCGCCCACTGCCGGGCTGAGGCTCACCCAGTCGGTCGGCTACAAGGGTGGCCAGTACACGCGCTACACGGACATCGACGCGACCTCCGTGCACAAGGATGCGAGCGGCCAATATGTCGGCACCGGGGTCGATTTCTCGGGCAAGCGACTGCCGTTCACGCACTGGAGCTACCAGGGTTCGGCGGACCTGACGGTGCCGGTGGGCGACTATGCGATCGAGGCGCAGGCCGATTACAGTTACCGCGACGCGCAGCCTTCGTTCCTGGGGCCGGTGTTCAAGGTGAAGGGCTATTGGCTCGCCAATGCGACGTTGACCTTCAAGCCAGCGGAAGGAAGCTGGTATGTCGGCCTCTATGGGCGCAACCTCTTCAACCAGCATTATGATCTTGTCCGCAACTACTTCCTGCCCAACGCGGATATCGCCCAGCCGGGGCGCCCAGCGACCTACGGCGTGCGCCTTGGCTTCCATATTTAGGAGGCCGCGATGCGAGCTATTGCGCTGATCCTGGCCGGACTGTTCCAGCTGCTCGTCGTGCTGGGGCTCGGCGGCTGGCTCTATCTGCGGGCGCCGGACATCCCGGCCGCTGCACTGGAGACGAAGTACGCGCGGGCGAATTCGCACTATGCCGATCTCGGCGATGGCTTACGTGTCCACTATCTGGAGAGCGGGCCGGCGTCGGCGCCGACGCTGCTGCTCATCCACGGCTTCGGCGACAACAGCTTCTCGTGGGATGGCTGGACGAAGGTGCTGGCGAAGGATCATCACGTCCTCGCCATCGATCTGCCTGGGCATGGGCTGACGCAGACACCGCCCGGCACGACGGTGGCACCGGATCGCCTTGCCGATGTGGTGGGGCGATTCCTGGCTACCAAGCAACTGTCTCACGTCGCGGTGGCGGGAAATTCGCTGGGCGGCGCGGTGGCGTGGCAGCTGGCGCTACGGCATCCGGATGCGGTTGGCGCGCTGGTTCTGGTCGATGCTGCCGGTTGGCCGAACCAGACGCTGCAGAAGCCGCCGCTCGCCTTCCGCCTCATGAAGTACAAGATCGGCCGCGACTTCATCGCGTCGATCGACAACACCCCGCTGATCCGAGAGGGGCTGAAGAAGGATGTGGTGAACCAGTCGGTGCTCACCGAGTCCTTCATCCAGCGTTGGGCGGATCTGCAGCGGCTGCCCGGCCATCGTCCGATCCTGATGTCGATCGATCCGGGCGCGATCGCCGCCACCGATGCGATCCTCGCGCCGATCCACGTGCCGACACTGATCCTGTGGGGCGCCGACGATCAGCTGATCGATGTCGCGAGCGCGCACAAGTTCGCAGCCGCCATCAAGGGATCCCAGTTGATCATCTACCCCCATGTCGGGCATCTCGCGATGGTCGATGCGCCGGAGCGCACCGCGTCGGACGTGGCCACCTTCCTGGCGCGCCATCGGGGGTAGCTATGGGTGCGGACTTGTGGGGCAATCCCGTCAGCGGCGACGATCCCGCGATGCTCGCGGCGATCGATGGCTTCGCCGGCGGGCTGGTAGCGTACCGCTCCGACACCGCCGCGCTCCTCGATACCGTGGATCGCTTTCCCGACCAGCCGCTGGTGCAGGTTTATGCGGGGATGCTCCACTTGCTCGCCGAGACGCAGGGTGCGGAGGAGGGAGCGCGGCCGTTCCTCGCGCGCGCCGAGGCGGCGGGCGGCAATGCGCGCGAGCGCGGCCTTGTCGAGGCACTGCGCCACTGGATCGAGGGCTGCATCGGCGAAACGATCGCTGCGCTCGAAGCGGTGCTGGTCGAGCACCCCCGCGATCTCGCGACGCTCAAGCTGCTCCACTACCATCTTTTCAATCGAGGAGAGTTCGCCGCCCTGCTGCGATCGGCGTTGCGCTCGCTCCGGGCGGCGCCCGAGATCGCCTATGTCCATGGCATGGCGGCGTTCGGCTACGAGCAGCTGCACCTGCTCGACGATGCCGAGGCTTCGGCGCGCCGGGCACTGGACCTGCTCGCCGCCGAGCCTTGGGCGGAGCATGCGCTCGCCCACGTTATGCTCACTCAAGGCCGCATCGACGAAGGCATCGCCTTTCTGGAGGCGGCACGGGCGGGGTGGAGCGGGCTCAACTCCTTCATGCTCACCCATCTCTGGTGGCATCTCGCGCTCTTCTATCTGAGCGCCGCCCGTGAGGCCGACGCCCTGTTGGCCTACGACGAATCTGTCTGGGCGATCGCCAAGGGTTATTCTCAGGATCAGGTCGGCGCGGTCTCGCTGCTCGCCCGGCTAGAGGTGGCCGGCATCGCGATCGGTGATCGGTGGCAGGAGATTGGCGAACGCCTGGCGGGGCGTGGGAGCGACATCGTGCAGCCCTTTCTGTCGGTCCAGTACCTCTATGGCCTCGCGCGCGCCGGGCGGCCGGAGGCGGACGCTCTGCTCGGCGCGATCGGTTCGGCTGCCGACGATCAAAGCCGCGAGGATCGCGAGACATGGGCCCGTGCCGCACTTCCGCTCGCCCAAGGCCTTATTGCCCATGCGCGAGACAACTTCGGCACGGCTGCACAGCGCATCGGTGAAGCGCTGCCCGCGCTGCAATCGATCGGCGGCAGCCATGCCCAGCGCGATCTGTTCGATCTGCTCCATGTTGACGCGCAACTGCGATCGGGCGCGGCAGCGCAGGCGCAACAGGCGCTGGAGCTCCGGCGCGCGCATGATCCGGACGGCGTGCCGCTCAACCGCCAGCTTGCCGCCGCCTACCAGGCGCTCGGCCTGCCGGAACAGGCCGCCCAAGCCGAGGAGCGCGTGCGCCGGCGCCTCGCGGGATGACGCGCTGGCTGCTCGCCTTCCTGCTTCTGCTCTGCGCTTCGCCGGGGCTGGCGCATCCGGGATTGGTTGTAGGACTGCAGCTGGAGCCGCCCAATCTCGATCCGACATCGGGCGCCGCGGTCGCCACCGACGACGTCACCTACGGCACCGTCTTCGAGACGCTGGTGACGCTCGATGCGCAGGGGCAGGTGAAGCCCGGCCTCGCCGCAAGCTGGACGGTCTCGCCCGACAGGCTGACCTATGTCTTTCAGCTTCGACCCGGAGTACGCTTCCACGACGGCACGCCGTTCGATGCGTCGAGCGCCGCCTTCAGCCTGCGCCGCATCGCCGCACCGGGATCGAGCAACGTGCAGGCAGCGGCGTTCTCCATCGTGCGATCAGTGGATGTGATCGGCCCTTTGACGCTGCGCGTGACGCTGAGGCGGCGTGATGCCGATTTCCTGCGGCTGCTGAGCTATGGCGATGCCGACATGGTGTCGCCAAGATCGGTGGCGACGCTGGCGACGGCGCCGGTCGGCACCGGCCCTTACCGGTTCGCATCGTGGCGGCGGGGCGACGCGATCATGCTGGCCCACAACGATAATTATTGGGGCTCAAAGGCGCGCGAGCCGCTGCTCACCTTTCGCTTCATCGCCGATGCCAGCGCTGCTTACGCTGCGATGAAGGCGCACGATGTCGACCTCTTTCCCGACTTCCCCGCCCCCGAGACGCTTGCGCAGCTGCGCGCCGACCGCTCGCTCAGGGTCGTGATCGGGCCCACCGAAGGCCAGGTGATCCTCGCCTTCAACCAGCGCCAGGGTCCGCTCGCCGATTTGCGCGTTCGTCGTGCGATCAGTTATGCGATCGACCGGGGCGCGATCATCGACGGCGCGATGTACGGCTATGGCGTACCGATCGGCAGCCACTTCGCGCCGCAGGACCCCGATTATGTCGATCTGACCGGTCGCTACCCGCACGATTCCGCGATGGCACGGCGGCTGCTCGCGCAGGCCGGATACGGGGCGGGCCTGTCACTTTCGCTCAAGCTTCCGCCGCCCGCCTATGCGCGGCGCAGCGGAGAGATCGTGGCGGCGCAGCAACTCGCGGCCGTCGGCATCCACGTCGACATCCAGAACATCGAATGGGCCCAGTGGCTCGATGAGGTCTATGCGCGCCACGTCTTCGACATGACCATCGTCGATCACGCCGAGCCGTACGACTATGACATCTACGGGCGCGACGATTACTACTTCGGCTATCACAGCCCGGAGGTGAAGCGGCTGCTCGCGGCCACCCAGGACACCGACGATCCCGTGCAGCGGCATGCGCTGCTCGGCGCGCTACAGCGCCGGCTGGCCGATGATGCCGCCAACGGCTTCCTGTTCGAGTTCCCGCGCCTCGGCGTGCAGGATGCGACGCTCGCTGATGCGTGGATCAACACGCCCAACCAGGCGGTGGATTTCGCGACAGCGCATCGGGGTGACGTGGCGGTGTCGTCGGCTGGCGCGGGCGTCCAACAGCATCGGCGCGCCGCCGGATGGCTGGTGCTGCTGACCGGGTTTGCAGCGCTCGCCGGGCTCGCGCGCTTCATGGGGCCGGTGCATCTCGCGCGGCGGGTGGGCGTACTCCTTGCGACGATGCTGGCCGCGACGGTGCTGATCTTCCTGCTCGTCCAGATCGCGCCGGGCGACCCGGCTGCCTTCATGATGGGACTGGATGCGAGCCCGCAGGCGATCGCCGCGCTCCACGCCGAACTCGGCCTGACCGGACCGCCGGTTGCGCGCTATTTCACATGGCTTGGGCACATGCTCCGCGGCAATCTTGGGCTGAGCTACACCTATCGCGTGCCCGTCGCAGGACTGATTGCCGAGCGGCTGGCGGTGTCGCTGCCGCTGACCCTGCTGGCGACCCTGTTCTCGATAGTAGTCGGCATTCCGCTCGGCGCGCTCGCGGCTCGCGGAGAAGGCGGTGCGTTCGATCGTGTTGCGACGTGGGCGGCGCGGATCGGCATCGCCGTGCCGAGCTTCTGGCTGGCGATCCTGCTGGTGCTGCTCTTTTCGGTGACCTTGCACTGGCTCCCGTCCGGCGGTTTCCCCGGGTGGAGTTCGGGCTTGCGCCCAGCTCTAGCGGCGCTGCTGCTTCCGGTAATCGCGCTCGGCCTGCCGCAGGCGGCGATCCTCGCCCGCGTGACCCGGACGGCGCTGATCGACCAGCTCACGCAGGATTATGTCCGCACCGCCCGCGCCAAAGGGGCGAGCGCGGATGGCGCGCTGCTCCGCCACGCCTTGCCCAATGCGCTGGGGCCGGTGGCGGTGGTGCTCGGGCTGCAGGTGCCGTTCCTGCTGGCGGGGAGCGCGATCGTCGAGAACGTCTTCTTCCTGCCAGGGCTCGGACGGCTGCTGTTTCAGGCGGTGGCACAGCGCGACCTGATCGTGGTGCAGGCGATCGTGGTACTGCTCGTCGCGGGAACGATCCTCGCCAGCTTCGCCGCTGACGTCGCCCTGGCAGTTATCGATCCACGCCTGCGCGCAGCAGGCGCTCGATGAGGCGAGGCACGCCAGCCTTCGTTGCCGGCGTCGCGATCGTCGGGGTCGCAGCGGTTGTGGCGTTGCTGTCATTGCTGTGGACGCCGTACGACGTGACCGCCATCGACGTTGGCGCGCGGCTCTTGCCGGTCTCGACGGCGCATCCGCTCGGCACCGATCAGCTCGGTCGGGACATGCTCTCGATGATCATGGCGGGGACACGCGTGTCGCTCGCGGTGTCGCTTGTCGCGGTGGTGGCGGCGGTGCTGGTCGGCGTGCCGATTGGCCTTGTAGCCGCGGCGCTTGGCGGCTGGACAGACGAGGTGGCGATGCGTGCCAGCGACACGCTGTTCGCCTTCCCGTCGCTGCTGCTCGCGGTGCTGCTCGCCGCCGTGCTCGGGCCAGGCGCGTCGAACGCGGTGATCGCGATCGCGCTCTTCAACATACCCGTCTTCGCGCGTCTGGCGCGCGGGCTGGCAGCGGGGCTGTGGCAGCGTGATTTCGTCTCGGCGGCGCGGCTCGCCGGCAAGGGATGGTTGGCGATATCCTGGCAGCACATCCTGCCCAACATCGCATCGGGGCTCGTCGTGCAGGCGACGATCCAATTCTCGCTGGCGCTGCTCGCCGAGGCGGGGTTGTCGTATGTCGGCCTCGGTGTTCAGCCGCCGGCGCCGAGTTGGGGCCGAATGCTGAGCGACGCGCAGACCTTGCTCGGGGTCGCCCCCCGCCTCGCGATCGTGCCCGGCGTGGCGATCTTGCTGCTGGTGCTCGGCTTCACGCTGCTCGGCGACGGCTTACGTGATCGACTGGACCCGCGGCAATGAGCCTGCTGCGGATCGAGCGGCTGTCGGTCGCCTATGACGGCGTGGCCGCGGTGAGCGGCCTGTCGCTGACGATCGCGCCGGGGGAGATCGTCGCGCTGGTCGGTGAGTCCGGTTCAGGCAAGTCGACCGTCGCCCTTGCCACGATCGACCTGCGGCCTGCCTCGGCCGATCGGGAGGGCCAGATCCTGGTCAACGGACGGGATCTGCGCGATCTGCCGCCGCGCGAAGGAGATCGGCTGCGCGGCGCCAGCGTCTCGATGATCTTCCAGGAGCCTGCCACCGCGCTGAACCCGCGCATGCGCATCGGTGCGCAGGTGCGGGAGGCCTTGCGCATCCACAATACCGTGCCTCGCCATGATCTCGCGAGGAGGAGCGATGAACTGCTGGAGCGCGTTGGCTTGCCCGCCAACGTCGTGTCGCCACGCCGCTTCCCGCACCAACTGTCGGGCGGCCAACGGCAGCGCGTGGCGATCGCAATGGCGATCGCGGCGGGGCCGGCGCTGCTCGTGGCAGACGAGCCGACCACCGCACTCGATGTCACCACGCAGGCGCATGTGCTCGCATTGTTGCGCCGCCTGGTCGCCGAGGACGGCATGGCGCTCCTGCTGGTGAGCCACGATCTGGCAGTGGTCGCCGAGATCGCCGACCGGATCGTCGTGATGAAGGACGGGGTGGCGATCGAGGAAGGGAAAACCGCTGACGTCCTCTCCAATCCAAGAGCCGAGTACACGCGGAGGTTGATCGCAAACACTCGCCACGTACCCGTTCGCCCGGACAACCACGGATCGCAGCCGTTGCTGTCGGTGCGCGATCTGCGGCGCATCTACCATTCGCCCGACGGGGACAAGATCGCCGTCGACAATGCCAGCTTCGAGGTGCGGCGGGGCGAGACGGTCGGGCTGATCGGTGAGTCGGGATCGGGCAAGACGACGTTGCTTCGTGCTGTGCTCGGCCTGGATGCGCCGCAAGGCGGGCAGGTGCTGCTCGACGGTACTGATATTACGACCGCACGCGGTTCGGCGCTGCGCACGTTGCGCCGCAAAATCCAGGCCGTTTTCCAGGATCCGGGCGCCAGCCTCGACCCTCGCTTCCGCATCGAGCGGGTGGTGGCCGAGCCGCTGCACCTGATCAACCAGCGGATCGATCGGCGGGAGCGCAGGCGACGGGTCGAGCGGGCGCTGGAGGACGTCGGGCTCCAGCCTTCGGACGCCGATCGCTACCCGCATGAATTCTCGGGCGGTCAGCGCCAGCGCATTGCCATCGCCCGCGCGCTGGTGATCGAGCCGGCGTTGGTCGTCCTCGACGAAGCCGTGTCTGCACTCGATGTGTCGGTGAGGGCCGACATCCTCGATCTGCTCGCGAGTCTCTCGGAGCGGCTGGGTGTCGCCTACCTGCTCGTCAGCCACGATCTCGCGCTGATGGGCCGCATCGCCGACCGTCTCATCGTGCTGAAGGACGGCAAGATCGTCGAACAGGGCCCGACGCAGCAGGTGATCGCGTCGCGGATGCACCCTTATACCGCAGCCTTGCTGGCAGCGACGCCCGACCTTAATACGGCACTGGCAGATCGTTCGCCTGAGGCGTGATGAACGGCGCGCGCGATGGCGCGGGCAACGCAATCCGCCGCGGCTGAGCCGATCCGCGCGATCACCTGCCAGCGTGCGCCGTCTTCGGGCAACGGGCAAGCCCCGCTTGCCAGCGCGAAGACAAGGTCGCCGTCGAACGGGGTGTGGGCAGGTCGCACCGCCCGCGCGATCCCGTCCTGTGCCATCATCGCGATGCGCTTGAGCTCGGCCTTCGTCAGCGCAGCGTTGGTCGCGACGACGCCCAGCGTCGTGTTGGCGCCTGGTGTGAGCCGGCCAAGGCTGGCGAGGCGGGTCTCGTCGGGGGCGGGATCGTGCGCGCGGTTGTCACCGGTCGGCAGGCGACCGCCATACTCGCCGTCGACCTCGAACGGCCAGGCCCAATAGGTCACCCCGTCGGGCATGAACACCGAACCCACCGGATTGACCGCGACCAAAGCTCCGACGATCAAACCGCCGAACTCCAGCGAGACCGAGCCAATGCCGCCCTTGCGATAGCCGGCCATTGCGCCACGGCCAGCGCCGACGGATCCGAGCGCGAATTCGGCAGCTGCAGCATCAACGCTGGTACGCCCAAGCTCGCGGTAGGGCGGCGCCTCCCCCCAGTCTTTGTCGCCAGGGTTGGAGAGATCGTGCAGCACTGCTGTGGGCACGATCGGGATAGGCTGGCCGTCCGGACGCAGCTTCAAGCCGATGCCCCGCGCGGCGAGCCGCGACACAACGCCATCGGCGGCGGCGAGCCCGAACACCGATCCACCGGCCAGTGTCACCGCATGGACCCCTGCGGTGACGTTCTCGGGCTGGAGTGTCTCGGTCTCGCGCACCCCCGGTCCACCGCCTCGGATGTCGACGGCTGCTGCCCAAGCCCCGTCGGGGACGAGCGTGGTGACGCCCGTGCCCGCGCGCTCGTCCGTCGCGTGGCCGACGAGCAGCCCCGGCACGTCGGTGATCAGATTGCGCGGACCGGGCCTGTTCACGAGCGCGCCTCGTTAAGCCATGGCGTCGGCCATGATCGCTGTGCCGGTCGAACGCGCTCGTAGGCCCGGGCGATCCTGAGGACGCCGAGATCGTCGAACCTCTGGCCGACGATCTGAAGGCCTATCGGCAGCCCGCCAGCGGTGTAGCCGCAGTTGATCGAGGCGGAGGGCTGCTGGGTCATGTTCGATGGCACGGTGAAGGCGATATGCTCAAAAGGGCGATCCGGATCGTTGAGGGGGCTCGCCCAGTCGGCAGGGAAGGCGGCGACCGGCGCGGTCGGAGAAATGAGGAAATCAAGGCCTTGCATCGCCCGCAGGTTAGCCTCCTGAATGCGGATGATCTGGTCGAAGCCGGTATACACCTCCAGGCCGTCATAGTCCGCCGCGGCTTCTACCCAGCGGCGGATGTACGGGAGGATGCGCTCGTAGCGCTCCGGTAGATAGTCGCGCGTCTCGGCATGGAACCGGGTGCGCCAGAAGCGATCGAGCCCGTTCAGCATCTCCGTGGTGAGATAGGGCTCGACCGGCTCGATGATCGCGCCGGCCGCCTCCAAGGCTCTCGCCGCCGTCTCGATCGCGGCCGCCGTGTCGGGCTCGACCGCCATGCCGCACCCGCCCTCCATTTGCAGACCGATGCGTAGGCCGCGAAGTTCGATATCGAGGTCATGCCAGGCGATCGTCGCCGGCGGCAGGCTCATGTAATCGCGCGCGTCCGGCTGGGCGAGAACCGCCATCATCAGCGCCGAATCCTGTACGGTCCGCGTCATCGGCCCGGCGACGCGGCCGATATAGGGCGGATCGATCGGAACGCGCCCAAAGCTTGGCTTGAGCGCGAAGATGCCGCACCAGCCGGCAGGCAGGCGCACCGATCCGCCGATGTCGGTGCCGAGATGCAGCGGACCATATCCGGCCGCCGCCGCCGTTCCTGCCCCCGCGCTCGATCCGCCGGGAGTGCGCGACACGTCCCACGGATTGCGCGCGAGCCGGTGAAAGCTCGACAGCCCGGAGGATAGCATGCCGAAGTCCGGATTGGTGGTCTTGCCGATCACGATCGCGCCCGCCTCGCGCAGCCGCGCCACCGGAGGCGCATCGCGCGCTTCGGGTGTCATGTCGCCCGCCGCGGTGCCAAGTGGGTTGGGCACCCCTTCGGTCGCGATCATCTCCTTGATAGTGACGGGGATACCGTCGAGCGGTCCCTGAGGCGCACCGGCCCGCCAGCTTTGCTCCGACGCCTCTGCTTGCGCCAGCGCCTGCTTAGCGTCGACGATCCAGAGCGCGGCGAGCAGATCGTCCGCGTTCTCGATCCGCTCCAACACCGAGCGCCTCACCTCACGCGGCGAAAGCGCGCCGGAGGCATAGGCACCCAGCATGTCGACGCAGGACAGATCGCACGGCTCGGTCATCGCGACCTCGCTACACGGCGCGGCCAGCACGACCAAGCCCAGTTCGAGTGATGCCGGCGCGCGGTCTGCCGTTCGTGCTTGTCAACCTAAGTTCGACATGCCGGCCTGTGAACCGATGTCTGACATTAGAGCCAGCAGGTAAGGATCCAGCAGCCGTCGGCGCAGATGAATTGAAACTCTCCTTCGCCGGTGCGATGATCGGACCATGCCTGCTAATCCGAAGAAACAACGCTCGCTCTTTTTTCCCGCAGCAGGGGCTACGGCCATCGCCATCCTGGCCGCGGCGGCACTTCGTCGCGCGAAAAAGACCAGCAGAGTGCATCCCGAGCTACGGAGCATCGCCTTGGTTGCGGTGCCGCCGATCCTCCCGGCGCTCGTCCCCCTGATGCAGAAGGCGATCCGCAAGCGGAAAGTGACGCCGCCTGCGGATGTGCGTGTGGATGAGTATCAGGTTCCGTCACGCTTCGGCGGCCCTGACGTCCGTGTGGTCCGGCTGCGGCGTGCGATGAGCGCCGACAAAGGCCCGGCGCTGCTTTGGCTGCATGGCGGAGGGTATCTGATCGGCGCGCCAGAGATCGATTTTGCGCTCTTGGCGCGGATATTGGAGGGCGTTGATATCACGATCTTCAGCGTCGACTACCGTTTGGCGCCCCAGCATCCTTTTCCGGCTGCTCTAGACGACGCGATGTCCGTGATCGCGTGGCTTGCCGAAAGCGCTGCCGAGATCGGGATCGACAGCCATGTCCGTTGCGTCGGTGGCAACAGCGCTGGCGGCGGCCTCGCGGCCGCGCTGGCGCAGCGTGCGTATGATGCGGACATTCCAATTGCCTTCCAGTTGCTCATGTACCCGATGATCGACGATCGCACGGCGTGCCGAGCCGATCACGGCGGCCGTGGCGAGCTCGTATGGACCCCGCGCAACAATCGGCACGGGTGGAGCGCCTATCTTGGCCAGGATCCGGGCCAGGACGACGTACCGGAGTATGCCGCCGCAGCCCGCCGTGAACAGCTGACTGGCCTCGCACCTGCCTGGATCGGCGTGGGTTCGCTCGATCTGTTCTACGAAGAAAACCGACGTTACAGCGAAAGCCTTCGCGAAAGCGGGGTGCAGTGCGAACTCAGGGTGGTGGAGGACGCACCGCACGGCTTCGACCTCCTCAGCTTCGAAACGGCAATCGCACGCGCATTCCATGACAGCATGATCGCCGCCCTCGCTTCCGCCTGCGGCTCCGAACCCCGGAGCCCGCATTACATTGACCTCAGAGCTAGCTCATTTATGGCAGGTCCTGTCGCTCATCCATCCTTCTCGAGCTGCGCGAACCAGTCTGCATAGGGCGTCGCGGCGACCATGCGGCGATTGAGATCGGGCGCGTCGTCATCCCACCACACCGGGCCGCGTTCGCCAAGCGCTACCTTGGCGCGATCGACCGCCGTCCGTGCCGCAGGCAGTCCGGCCTTATCCGGCTGACGCAAGGCGACGCCAACGGCGCGCCGCGCTTGCATCAGTTCGCGCACCAGTTCGACGCGGCGTTCCTCCGGCAGCGCTGGATTGGAGCGTCGCCACAGACGCCCGCGCACCACGAAGTATCGGCCATCCGGCGTATTCGGATGGGCAGTGGCGCTTGGCTGCTCGCTCACGTCGTCGGAGCCACAAGCGTGTCGTTTTCAGATGCCGGCTGCATCAAGTCGTGGAGCGTGACCGGCAGGTAGCGACGCGCGTCAACGCCCACGTCGAACTGGCGTGGCATCGCCTTCAGCCTGCCGTGGCTGTGACCATGAAGGTTGATCGAGCGGCGATGCTGGCCGTTCCAGCTCCTGAATGGATAGTGGCAGAGGATCAGGCGCGTGCTGCTCACATTCAGCTCGGCATAGTCCTGCACGCTCGCCCAGCCATCGGCATCGCCTGTCGCGGGATCGTCGTTATTGCCGCGGACGAGGTGCTTGATGCCGTTCAGCCGTGCGAGCAGCGCCGGCACATCCGCCGCACGTCGGGCCACATCACCCAGGTGCCAGACCTCATCGTCGCCGCCGACCAACGCATTCCAGCCCGCAACGATGGCCTCGTCCATCTGCGTCGTCGTCGCGAACGGCCGCCGGTGAATGTTGATCGTGCGATGATCGCCGAAATGAGTGTCGGCCGTGAAGAACAGCGTCATCCCACTAGCTCACAGCATTTCGAGCGGCCGGCGATCACGCGGTCGCGGAAAGGCTGCATCCAGCTCGGCAAGAAGCTCGTCCGGCAGCACAAGGTCGGCCGCCGCTCGGTTCTCGCGGACATGGTCCGCGGTGCCAGCCTTCGGGATCGCGACCAAGCCAGCGCGTCGTAACGTCCAGGCGAGAGCAAGTTGCGCAGGCGTGACGTCGATCGACGCTGCAATCCTGCCGAGCGCGGGATCGGCGACAAGCCGCCCTTGCTCGACGGGGCTATACGCCATCACCGGCATGGCATGATCGTCCAGCCAAGGCAGCAGATCATGCTCAGGGCCCCGTCTCGACAGGTTGTAGAGGATCTGATCGGTGACACAGGTCGCACCGCCGGCAGCGACAAGCTCCTCCATGTCGTCAGTGTCGAGGTTGCTGACGCCCCAGTGCCGGATCTTGCCTGCCTGTTTTAGCGCTTCCATCGCCTTGACTGTCTCGCCGAGCGGAACCGCGCCGCGCCAGTGGAGGAGGTAGAGATCAAGCCGATCGGTGCCGAGGCGCCTGAGGCTGGCCTCGCACGCGGCACTCAGCCGCTTATGTGACGCGTTCTGCGGGTACGCTTTGCTGACGAGGAAGAGCTGGTCGCGGATATCGCCTAGCGCTTCTGCAACCAGTGTCTCGGCCGCTCCATCGCCATACATTTCGGCAGTGTCGATCAGGGTCATGCCGAGATCGACGCCTGACCGCAGCGCGCCAATCTCCGCGGTGCGCTGATCGTGGCGTTCGCCCAACATCCAGGTGCCTTGACCCAGCGCAGCGACCTCCTCGCCACCGGGCAGCATAACGGTCTTCATCTACGTTTCACCTGTCGTTGCAAACGGTGGCCCAATGCTGCGGGGCGGAGTGTCTTGCACCTAACACACGCCCTATGGCCCCGGTTTCGCGCCTCATCCGTTTGGCGCGAGTAGGAGCGTTTTCGATGAACCCTGTCGCGCCGACGACTTTGCGAGTGACCGCGCGAAGCGATCCCGCCGCCCTGGCCGAGTGGCGCGAGGCGCCGCGTGTCCGGGCGCTGAACGCCGGCGCACCGGCCAGTGGTCGCTACGTACTGTGCTGGCTCCAGCAGGCGCTGCGCGCGCGCGACAATCCGGTGATCGACGCCGCCGTTCGCCTCGGCAACGCGCTGCATCTGCCTGTCCTGGTCTATCATGGCGTGCGGGAGGATTATCCGTACGCGTCCGACCGGTTGCATCACTTCATCCTGGGCGCGAGCGTCGACTTGGGCCTCGGGTGCGTCGATCGCGGACTGCGCTGCGTACAGCATGTCGATCGCGGGCACCGGCGCGAGAAGGGGCTTGTGTATCGCCTAGCCGCAGATGCCGCTGCGATTGTGCTGGAGGACCAGCCGACCTTCGTCGCGCGGTGGCAGGCGGAGCGCGTCGCGGCACGGATGAGCACGGCGGTCTATGCGGTCAACGCAGCCTGCCTGGTGCCGCCCGCCGTGATCGGTGAGGGCATCCGAGGACGAACGGCTTTCCTGCGTCGCCATGAGCCCGAGCGTGCTGCTTGGATTGGGGCTGCCGACGAGATGGCCGATGTTGCCGCTTATGCCGGACCTTTGCCGTTCGAGCCCGACCGCATCGACGAGCTGGATCTGGAAGTGCTGGGGGCAGGATTGGCGGCCGCCCACACGCTTCCGGTCAGCGCCATGCTCCTTTGGGCCCGCCCGGCCGCGGGGGC
>CAXTBZ010000017.1:15616-35181 GCA_964242855.1 uncultured Sphingomonadaceae bacterium | reverse complement strand
CGCCATCAGCTCGAACACCGCCTCGATCACCAGATCGCAATCGGCGAGATCGTCAAAGGAGAGCGTCGGCGTCAGCAGGCCCATCGCCTGCTCGACCTGCTCGGCAGTCATCCGGCCTTTCTTGGCCGTCGCCTCGTAATTCTTGCGGATGGTCGCCACGCCCCGATCGAGCGGCGCCTGCTCGCGCTCCAGCAGGGTCACCGGGATACCCGCCGACAGGAAGTTCATCGCGATGCCGCCACCCATCGTGCCCGCACCGAGGATGCCGACCTTGGCAATCGGGATGAGCGGCGTGTCCTTGGCAACGTCGTCGATCTTGGAGGCGGCGCGTTCGGCAAAGAAGATATGCCGCAGCGCCTGCGACTGGGTGCCGGTGACGAGCTTCATGAACAGCTCGCGCTCTTTCTTGATACCGTCGGCATAAGGCAGCGTCGTCGCCGCCTCGACCGCCTGAATGCAGGCTTCGGGTGCCTCATATCCCTTCAAGCGACGCGCATTCTCCTTGCGGAAGTGATCGAACATGCCGGGTTCGGCGCGCGCCTCGCCTTTGCTGGCGACGGGGTGCGTGGCCTCGGTGGCGGTCTCGCGCGCAAAGGCGATCGCATCCTGTTCGAGGCTGCCCTCGTCGGCTGACCGATCGATCAGCCCGATCGCCTGCGCCTTCTTGGCCGGGATCGGATCGCCGGACACGATCATCGGCAGCGCCGCCTCGACACCCACGACGCGCGGCAATCGCTGGGTGCCGCCGGCACCGGGCAGGATGCCGAGCTTCACCTCGGGCAGCCCGAGTTTCGCCGAAGGCACCGCGATCCGATAGTGGCAGGCGAGCGCGACCTCGAGCCCGCCGCCAAACGCCGTGCCGTGGATCGCTGCCACCACCGGCTTGGCCGAAGCCTCGATGATATCGACCACTTCCGGAAGACCGGGCTCAATAGGAGGCTTGCCGAATTCGGTGATGTCGGCGCCCGCGAAGAACGTCCGCCCCGCACCGATGATCACGACCGCGGTCACCGCACCGTCGGCCGCTGCCTCTTCAATCGCGTCGACGAGACCCTGCCGCACCTCGGCGCTGAGCGCGTTTACAGGGGCGTTATCCGACGTGACGACAAGAACGTCGCCTTCCTTGCGGGTGGTGATGGCGGTCAAAGGAACTCTCCTCGCAACAGGTTAGCCGAGTCGGTATTCGGATGGGGCCAGCATTCCGTGCGAGCATTCGCAAGGGCCGCGCAGCTGTGCATCCCTACTCCATACCTCTTGTTCGATCCGCGCCCTCGATCAGGTCGCGTCGGCCGACCGCTCTTACGCCTTGTGCGGCGAGATTATCAAGAATATGCCGCTGCAAAAATAAGCGGACCGAACAAACCGCATATAGGATTGGAGCGATATGACGGCCGGGTCGACGTCAATTTCGGATGGTTCGGCCGCTTCGCCGGTCAGTTGGCCCGTGCTCTCGCTCCCCGCGATCGAAGCCATGCTCTGCGCGCCGGATCAGCCGTTCGAGATGGTGACGGAGGCGATCCGCGGTGTTCCGACGCGGACGTGGAAGAACCAGCCGCCATCGCTTCCCGAACTCGCGCGCATGGCACGCGCCGCGCACGGCGAACGCACCTTCATCGTCTACGAGGACGAACGCGTCAGCTACGAGGCGTGGTTCCGCGCCAGCGCTGCGCTCGCGGCCGAACTGGCAAGGCTTGGCGTCGGGCGTGGCGACCGCGTTGCGCTGGCGATGCGCAACCTGCCGGAATGGCCGGTCGCGTTCTTCGCAGGCGCAAGCCTCGGCGCCATCGTGGTGCCGCTCAACGCCTGGTGGACTGGCGCGGAGCTCACCTACGCGCTCAACCATTCGGGCAGCAGCGTCCTCATCTGCGATGCCGAGCGTTACGAGCGCGTACGCCCCTGTCTCGCCGAGCTGCCGGGCTTGAGCCAGGTGATCGTCGCACGTGGCACTGGCGATCTGCCGGCCGCTGCAACTGCGCTCGAGGCGCTGATTGGCCGCCCAGCCGGCTACGCCGATCTCCCCGACATCGATCTGCCCGCAATCGCCATCGCGCCGGATGATGACGCCACCATCTTCTACACCAGCGGAACCACGGGCCTGCCCAAGGGCGCTCTCGGTACGCACCGCAACATCCTGACCTGCGTAATGGCATCTGCCTATGCGTCGCTGCGCAGCGTGCTGCGCCGCGGCGAGCTACCGGCCGAGCCCACGCCCAAGACGATCCTCACTGTGATCCCGATGTTCCATGTCACCGCCTGCAATTCGACCCTGATGGGCACGCTCGCGGCGGGCAACACGCTCGTCTTCATGCGGCGCTGGGATGTTGATCAGGCGCTCGGTCTGATCGAGCGCGAGCGCGTGCACATCACCGGTGGTGTCCCCACCATCGCCTGGCAGCTGATCGAGCATCCCGATCGCGCGAAATACGATCTGAGCTCGCTTGAGATCGTCGCTTACGGCGGCGCGCCGTCAGCCCCGGAGCTGGTCCGCCGGATCAGCGACGATCTTGGCGCTGCGCCCAGCAACGGGTGGGGCATGACCGAAACGTCGGCAACGGTCACCATCCACGTCGCTGAGGATTACCTTAACCGGCCGGATAGTTGCGGGCCGCCTTTGCCCGTCTCCGACCTCAAGATCATGAGCGAAGACGGCACGCGCGAAATGCCGACCGGCGAAGTGGGGGAGTTGTGGGCGGCCGGCCCGCAGATCGTGAAGGGCTACTGGAACGATCCCGATGCGACCGCCAAGACATTCGTCGACGGCTGGGTGCGCACGGGAGACATGGCCCGGCTCGATGAAGAAGGCTTCTGCTTCATCGTCGATCGCGCCAAGGACGTGGTGATCCGCGGCGGCGAGAACATCTATTCGACCGAAGTCGAGAACGTCCTCTACGCGCATCCGGCGGTAACCGATGCGGCGGTGATCGGCCTGCCGCACCGCACGCTGGGCGAGGAGCTGGCCGCGGTCGTCCACCTCGCCCCCGGTGCCCGCGCAACCACGCAGGAGCTGCAGGACTGGGTGCGCGCGCGTCTCGCTGGCTTCAAGGTACCCGCACACATCCGCTTCTGCCACGACACGCTGCCGCGCAACGCCAACGGCAAGATCATGAAGAAGGAGCTGGCCCAGCTGTTCGTGCCGGAGGCGGTCGCTTGAGCGCCGCGGGAGAACCGCCGCTGATCCGGGTGGCGTTGTCGACCGGGGTGGAGCTGGATGTCGCGGTGGCAGGAGATCGATCGGCGCCCGCGATGATCTTCCTACACGGCTTTCCCGAGTCGCACCGCACCTGGCGGCATCAGCTTCCGGAGTTCGCCCGCGATCATTTCGTTATCGCCCCCGATCAGCGCGGCTTCGCCGGCTCCGACAAGCCTGCAGGTATCGACAGCTACTCGGCCGCGCATATCGCCGCCGATCTGCTTGCGCTGGCGGATCATTTCGGGATCGCACGCTTCACGCTCGTTGGGCATGATTGGGGTGGTGCAGTAGCCTGGATGGCGGCGCTGCGCTCGCCCGATCGCATCGAGCGTCTGATCATCATCAACGCGCCGCACCCGCTCGTCTTCCAGCGTTCGCTGTTCGACGATGCCGATCAGCGTCGCGCCAGCCAGTACATTTCCGCCTTCCGCAATCCGAACTTCGAGGAGCATGTCGCGCAGATCGGCCTCAGTGCCTTCTTCGACGCTAGCTTCGCGCCGCATGCCAATCTGGCGGCGATGTCCGAGGAGAAGCCGACCTATCTGGATCAGTGGTCGCAAGCCGGCGCGCTCACCGCCATGCTCAACTGGTATCGGGCGAGCGGCGTCGTCGTGCCCGCCATGGACGAACAGCCGGATCGCCCCGCATTCCTCGACGCGCCGTTCCCGACGATCACCATGCCGACGCTGGTGGTTTGGGCGATGGGCGACGCCGCGCTCCTGCCATGCCAGGTCGAGGGGCTCGATGCGCTGGTGCGCGACCTCACGCTGACGACGATCGAGGCGGGCCACTTCGCGCCGTGGCAGGCACCGGCCGAGGTCAACGCCGCGATGCGATCGTGGCTGGCGGCGTAAGCCGAACAGCGCTTACCAGGTCGGGGCGCCGGGCTTGCGATCGCCCGGCGGCTTGTTGGTCGGGTGCGAGGTGGAGAGCCCGCCGTCGACGACCAGCGCGTGGCCGTTAACGTAGCTGGCGGCAGGTGAGGCCAAGAACAGCGCGGCGCCGGCGATCTCCTCGGCCTCCCCGCCGCGGAGCATCGGGTTCATCCGCCCGATACGCGCTTCCTTGCCGACGGCGCGAGCGCCCTCATAGGCAAACCGCGTCATGCCCGTCTCGATCAGCCCCGGGCAGATCGCGTTGACCCGCACTCCCGTGCCGGTCAGCTCCTGCGCCGCGGTCTGGACGAGGTTGATGACGGCCGCCTTCGAGGCGGAGTACGGCGCCGGCCCGGCGCCCGCGCGCAGCCCCGCGACCGACGCCGTGCAGATGATCGCGCCGCCGCCGCGCGTCTTGATCGCCGGTGCGCCATGCTTCACCGCCAGGAATGGTCCGATGAGGTTGACCCGTAGCGTCTCCATCCAGATTTCCGGCGTTGCATCGAAATAGCCGCCGAGAACGCCGCCAGTGATCCCGGCATTGGCGAAGAAGATATCAAGCCCGCCGAACTCGGACACCGCGCGCGCCACGAGCGCCTCGACGTCCGTCTCAGCGGCGGCATCACCCCGCATCGCGATCGAGCGGCCACCGGCCTGCTTGATCGCCTCTGCCGTGTCCTTGATGGCCTCGGCAACATCGGACACGATCACTGCCGCGCCCTCCCGTGCGAACCGCAACGCGGAAGCGCGACCGATTCCTGAGGCTGCTCCAGTGACGATCGCGACCTTGCCATCGAGTACGCCGCTCATATCGTCATCCCGCCGATCGTCACGCCGCCGTCGACGACGATCGCCTGGCCTGTGACATAGGCGCCGGCGTCGGACGCCAGAAAAACGGCTGCGCCGGCGATGTCGCGCGGCTCACCCAAGCGGCCGAGCGGCGTCGCCTCGTTCACGCGCTTCTCGGCGGCCGGATTCTCCCACAAGGCGCGCGCGAAGTCGGTGCGGATAAGGCCCGGCGCGATGGCGTTGATGCGGACATTGTGGGTGCCGATCTCGACCGCATAGTTGCGCACCAACTGGAAGTCCGCCGCCTTGGAGACGTTGTAGGCGCCGATCACCTGCGATCCCTGGAGGCCGCCGATCGAGGACACGATGATGACCGACCCGCTGCGGCGCTCGACCATCTCGGGCAGTGCCAGCTGGATCAGCCAGTGGTTGGAGAGCACATTGTTGTCGAGGATCTTGCGAAATTGCTCATCCGTGATCCCGTTCATCGATCCGTAGTACGGGTTGCTTGCGGCGTTGCAGACCAGCACGTCGATCTGCCCGAACGCCTCGCGCGTACCGGCGATCAGCGCCTCGAGGTCAGGCTTGGACGAGATGCTGGCGGCGATCGCGATCGCGCGACCCTCACCGTGCCGGGCGTTGATGGCGTCAACCACCTCCTGGCACGCAGCCTGCTTGCGGCTGGAGATCACGACCCGCGAGCCCTGCGCGGCATATTCCTCCGCGATCGCGCGCCCTATGCCGCGCGATGATCCGGTCACGACGGCGACCTTGCCGGTCAGGTCGAATAGCGACACGTCTGTCTCCTCATTTTGGTTCAGTTCTGTGCGCCGGCGCGGCGCGCGAAGTCCCAAGCGCGCGCCGCCAGCATCGGTACGCGCGATCCCGCCTCCTCGGCTCGCGCACTAGACGCCGAACCTTCGAGGAAGCGCTTCTTGATGCCCTGGACGATGCCGACCAGCCGGAACAGATTGTATGCGAAGTACCAGTTTAGATCGGGCACCCCGTCGCGCCCGGTCGCCGCGCAGTACAGCGCCGTCGCCTCGCCGAGCGTCGGGATGCCAAGCGCTGGCAGATCGAGGCCGTCGAGCGTAGCAGGATGCTCCCCCGCCGGCATCGCCCAGTTCATCGCCAGATAGGCGAAGTCCGCCAACGGATCGCCCAGCGTCGACAATTCCCAATCGAGCACGGCGCGCACCAAGCCGGTTTCGCGCGCGAAGATCATGTTGTCGATGCGATAGTCGCCGTGGATGATCGACACGCGTTCCTGCGGCGGCAGCGTCGCGGGCAGCCACGCGATCAGCTTCTCTACTTCAGGCACATCGTCGGTCTGCGCCGCGCGATACTGCTTGGTCCAGCGCCCGACCTGGCGCTCGAAGTAATTGCCCGGGGCGCCGTAATCCTGGAGCCCAACTGCAGCGGGCTCAACGGTGTGAAGTCGCGCCAGCGTGGCGATCATCGAGCGGTAGATCGCCCCGCGCTCGTCAGGGGTTCGGGCCGGGAGCGGACCATCCCAGTGGGTGATGCCCTCGACCAGCTCCATGACATAGAAAGCAGCGCCGATGACCTCGACATCCTCGCACAGCGCGAACGGCCGCGCGACGGGATACCCAATCGGATGAAGCGCCGCGATCAGCCGATATTCGCGATCGACCGCGTGCGCCGACGGCAGGATCGGCCCGAACGGCTTGCGCCGCAGCACGTAGCGGCCGCTGGCGGCGTCGATCCGATAGGTCGGGTTCGATTGGCCGCCCGGAAACTTGTCCAGCTCGAAGGGTGCAGCAAAGCCCGCGACGTGCGCCGTCAGCCACGTCTCGAGCCGCTTGAGGTCGATACCGTCGGCAACAGGGTGCGCTGAACCGCTCACCGTATCTCCCTCTCCTCGAAGCGCCATGCGCCTTGCTTGATTTGATCAGCTATACGATACCCGTTGTTCGGTAAACAGCGACGGTGCTCAAGATCGAGGGTGCTTAGAGCATGGACTTGCATACCCGGCGTTCGGAAGCAGCCAAGCCGCAGACAGGTGGCGCCGCCGCGCCCGCCGCTGCATAAGAAGCCGATGAGTACCCAAAGCGTGACCCTGTCCGACAGCGCAATGTCGAAGCCGAGCCGGTTCGAGCGGAAGCGCGAGCGCATCCTCGACGCCGCGACCGTGCTGATCAACCAGCGCGGCGTGAAGGGGATGACCTTCGCCGAACTCGCCCAGACGGTGGAGCTCAACACCACCAGCATCACCTACTACTTCCGGCTGAAGGAGCATCTGGCGGCCGCGGTCTTCGAGCATACGCTTCAGCGACTGGAGGCGATGGCAGTAGAGGCCGCTGCGGAGAACGATCCGCAAGCCCGGGTTGCGCGGTACCTCGATCTCCACTTCGATCTTCGCGCCCGCATGCTGCGCGGCGAGGAGCGTGGCATTGCGACGCTGTCCGACATCCGTACGCTCGAAAGCGATGCGCGCGAGCGGCTCGAGAAGCATTATCAGGCAATCTTCCGGACCATCCGCAGCTTCTTCGGCGAACTCGGCGACGATCAACGCAAGGCGCTGCTGACCGCGCGCGCGCACATGCTGACCGAGGTGACGTTTTGGCTGCCGGCGTGGATCTCGCATTATTCGGTCAGCGACTTCTCGCGCGTAAAGACCAGGCTGTTCGAGCTTCTGGCAAGCGGCATCGGCTTGGGCGGCGCGACGATCGCGCTCGAGCACGCAAGCGCGCTCGACGACGATCCGGAGGATCCGCCGGAGACGGCACGCGGCGCTTTCCTCCATGCGGCCACGCGGCTGGTCAACGAACTCGGCTATCGCGGCGCCTCGGTCGATCGCATCGTTGCCGAACTCAACGTCACGAAGGGCAGCTTCTACCATCATCTCGACGCGAAGGACGACCTCGTCCTCGAATGCTTCCGGCGCTCGTACCGCCGCGTGTCGCGCGCGCAGCATCTTGCCGACGAGGCGGGCGGCACGCACTGGCAGCGCCTCGCCGCATCCATCGCGATGCTGCTGGACGTACAATTCGGCGGCCCCTGGCCGCTGCTGCGCACGACGGCGCTGCACGCGCTTCCCGCCGACGTTCGGGCAGACGTAGTGGAGCGCTCGAATCGCATGGCGCTGCGCTTCGCCGGCACGCTTGTCGACGGTATTGCCGAGGGATCGATCCGGCCGGTCGATCCGATGATCGCGAGCCAGATCATCATGGCGACGCTCAACGCCGCCTATGATCTGCGCCACTGGGCGCAGCGTCTGCCCCGCGACAAGGCGGTGGCGATATATGCGTCGACGCTCGCAACCGGCCTGTTCGACTGATCCGGTCCATACCGCGTTTTCGATTTTCAGTCTTGCGGCCGTCGGGGATCAACCTCTATTAGCGCGCCAAGGAGAGGCAGAGCGGCATGACCGGCAACATCTTGGAAGACCTGCGCGCCGAGATCGGCCGCACCTGGTATTCGGAATGGCTGATTGTCGATCAGCAGACGATCGATACCTTCGCAACGGCAACCGGTGATCACCAGTTCATCCACGTCGATCCGATCGGTGCCGCGGCGACGCCTTTCGGCGGCACCGTCGCGCATGGCTTCCTCACCCTGTCGCTGCTGACGCAATTGCTCGAAACATCGAACCGTCCGCCGGTACCCGGAGTGCGCATGGGCATCAATTATGGGCTCGAACACGTTCGCTTCGTGGCGCCGGTGCGTTCGGGCAGCCGGGTGCGCGGCCTGTTCACGCTCGAGACCATCGAGGAAAAGGGGCCGGGGCAATTCCAGCAATCGCTCGCCTGCACGATCGAGATCGAGGGGGGTGACAAGCCCGCGCTTGTCGCCACCTGGCTCGGCCAATTCTTCACCTGATCATCACCGGAGCAGCACCATGCGCGACGCCGTCATCGTTTCCACCGCCCGCACCCCGATCGGCCGTGCCTACCGCGGCGCTTTCAACAACCTGCCCTCGCCCACGCTTGCGGCGCACGCTATCCGTGCCGCAGTCGAGCGATCGGGCATCGACCCGGCAGAGGTTGACGACTGCATCGTCGGCGCCGCCTTGCCCCAAGGCGTGCAGCACACCATCGGCCGCACTGCCGCGCTGCGCGCCGGCCTGCCGACGAGCGTGCCCGGCATGACGATCGACCGGCAATGCTCCTCCGGCCTGATGGCGATCGCGACGGCCGCCAAGCAGGTGATCGTCGATCGCATGGACGTGGTGGTCGCCGGTGGCGTCGAGTCGATCTCGCTGGTGCAGACGGCGCAGATGCGGGTCGCGCCCGATCCCGAGCTACTGGCGATGGTACCCGACATCTACATGCCAATGCTGCAGACCGCCGAGACCGTTGCAAAGCGCTACGGAATCGATCGTGGCCGGCAGGACGCCTACGGCCTGCGCTCGCAGCGCCTGACGGCGCAAGCCCAGGCCAATGGCCGCTTCGATGCCGAGATCGTGCCGGTGACCGCGACGATGCTCGTCACCGACAAGGCGACCGGCGAGACCAGCCCCAAGGAGGTGACCCTCACCAAGGACGAGGGCAATCGCGCCGACACGACCGCCGAAGGCCTCGCCGGCCTGAAGACGGTGGTGGAAGGCGGCGTGATCACCGCCGGCAACGCCAGCCAGTTGTCGGACGGCGCATCGGCCTGCGTGGTGATGGAGGCTGATCTCGCGGCCAAGCGAGGATTGGCGCCGCTCGGCCGCTATGTCGGCATGGCGGTCGCCGGCACTGATCCTGACGAGATGGGGATCGGGCCAGTGTTCGCCGTCCCCAAGCTGCTGAAGCGCTTCGATCTTTCAATCGACGACATCGGGCTGTGGGAGCTCAACGAGGCATTCGCGGTGCAGGTGCTCTACTGCCAGGACAAGCTCGGCATCCCCGACGATCGCCTGAACGTCGACGGGGGCGCGATCGCGATCGGCCACCCTTACGGCATGTCGGGCGCTCGGATGGTCGGCCACGCGCTGATCGAGGGCAAGCGGCGCGGCGTGAAGCACGTCGTGGTCACCATGTGCATCGGCGGCGGCATGGGCGCTGCCGGTCTGTTCGAGGTGCTTTGATGAAGGCCCTGCTCTCGCGCGCGCCGGGCGGACCCGAGACGCTCGAGATCGGCGATTTGCCCGATCGCGAGCCTCGCCCGGGCGAGCTTCGCGTGAAGGTGCTGGCCTGCGGGGTCAATTACCCCGAGGTGCTGATCATCGAGGACAAGTACCAGTTCAAGCCCACCCGACCCTTCGCGCCGGGCAGTGAGATCGCCGGCGTGGTCGACGCCGTCGGTGAAGGCGTGGAGGGTTGGTCGCTCGGCGATCGACTGATTGCGGTCATTGGCAATGGCGGCATGGCAGAAGCCGCGATGGTCCCCGCCGCGCGCGCGATACGCCTGCCCGATGGACGCGACCCGATCGAGGGTTCAGCGCTGCTGCTGACCTATGCGACCACAATCCATGCGCTGGTCGATCGCGGGCGGCTTGCTGCCGGCCAGACGCTGCTCGTCCTCGGTGCCGCCGGCGGCGTTGGCTTGGCAGCGGTCGAGATCGGCAAGGCGCTGGGCGCGACGGTGATCGCCGCAGTATCGAGCGAGGAGAAGGCCGCCGCCGCCAAGCAGGCCGGCGCCGACACGACGCTCGTCTACGGCCGCGCGCCGTTCGACAAGGAGGCATCGAAGCAGCTTGCCGATGCCTTCAAGCAGGCGGTCGGCAAGGATGGCGCGCACGTCGTCTACGATCCGGTCGGCGGTGACTATGCCGAACCGGCCCTGCGATCGATCGCGTGGGAGGGC
Organism: uncultured Sphingomonadaceae bacterium; assembly: GCA_964242855.1. Taxonomy (GTDB): domain Bacteria; phylum Pseudomonadota; class Alphaproteobacteria; order Sphingomonadales; family Sphingomonadaceae; genus Solisphingomonas. Next base: position 24,573 of record CAXTBZ010000017.1, on the reverse strand, counting down.
CGCTATCTGGTGGTCGGCTTTCCGGCTGGCATCCCGAAGCTGCCGCTCAACCTGACGCTGCTTAAGTCCTGCGATGTCTGCGGCGTGTTCTGGGGCGGCTTCGCGGCGCGCGAGCCGGAGCGCGAGCGCGCGAACGTCGAACAGCTGCTCACTTGGTGGGCCGAGGGCAAGATCCGCCCGCGCATCGACCGGACCTATCCGCTTGCCGAGGGCGGCAAGGCGATCGCCCGGCTTGCGGCGCGCGAAGTGATCGGCAAGGTCGTCGTCACGATGGACGCTGCCGCCGACGGTTGACGCCAGACTATGGCGCCAGCGTCTCGCGCCCGAAGGTGATCGTGGTCATGCGTGCGTCGAGGCCCTGTACCGCGGCGGCGGTAAGGTCGTTGGTCATGTTGCCACCGAGCACCGAGTTGCGATCGACCAGCAGGCCGCACCCCCGCGCCTTGTAGGCTTGCGCGACGACCGGCTGCATCTCGACTCCGATGCGGCCCAATGCCTTTTCGCGCGTCGCCTCGATCTCGCGGCTGCGCAGCGATGCGGTCTGCTGGAGCGTGCGGACACGCACTGCAAGCGCCTGCTGGCGCTGCTGGAAGTCCGCGGCGGAGAGCTTGCTTTGCTGGCCTTGCAGCGTCTTCTCGTCGGCCGCGATGGCGGTGCGTTGACCGTCCAGCTCCACCTGCGCTGCCTGGGCGAGCTGCTGCAGGCGTGCGGTGGCGGCGACACCGACCTTGGCATTGGCGAGGACAGCGGGCCGCGAGAGCATGCACAGGCCGGGGATCGCCGCGCCACCGAGCGGCGCCGCTGCCGGCGCAGCCTGAGGGCTGGCGGAGAGTGCCACGGTCGCGAGAATAAGTGAGAACATGAGGATAATCCTGATTGAGGTTCAGGCGCCCGCAAAGAGCGACACCGGCCTGAATTGCGCCGAACAGCTAAGCAAAGTTACAGAAACGGCGCCCCTATGCCATCTTCCGATCGGACGCGGTAGCTCTCAGGGACGCGGCAGGGCGCCGTGTTGGGCAAGCACCGCTCTATACCGCGCAGGCGGCGTAAGGTTGAGCTCAGCGCGCGCCTGCTCGAGCGGCAGACGCATCAGCGCCTCGTAGTCGACGCCCGGCAGCCAGGCACTGCGGCGGCTGCGGCTGAACCCTTCGAGAATGGCGCCGCGCACGCCCTTCGCCCGCCCGCCGCCCTTGACGAAGGCGCCGAGCGCGATAGCCAACCAGCCAAGCCCGCGCGTCTGCACGTAGGAGAACGCCACCAGGCATGCCTCACCCAGCGGATCGCGGCCGTAGCCGGTCAGGATGTGCCAGAGATCGTGTATGTCGCGGATGCGGCGGCCGTACCATGCCACCGGGTCGCTGACGTTAAGCAACTGCGGATCGATCCCGGCCGCGCTGACCTCGACCAGCCCGTCAGCCGAAAGCTGCTCGCGCCGCACGAACTCGCGATAGATCGCCCCGACCGTACCCTCCGCGAAGGTGTCGAGCCAGGCATCGTCCATCAGCCGTGCCGCAAATTCGACATGCTCGTAAGCGAGCCGGGCGCCGGTCGGCCCGGCGATCAGCTTCAGATACCCCTCGCGCGCGCTGCCCCGATTGAGCGCGCGCATGATCTCGAAGACCTGCACGGTATCGTCATTGTCGCGCAGCAGCTTGCGCAGTGCGGACAGCGCGCGGCCCCACTGGCGCCGCGGCCGGGCCGCAGGCGCAGGCGGATCGTAAAGCGGCACCGATCCGCGGCGATCAAGCAGCCCCACGTTCATCGTATCTCATCCCTCTTCTCGATCAGCCGCAGCTTCGGTCCCATGGTACGTTCGTCTCCCGGCCGGGCGAGCAGGCACAGCGGCATAGCTGCGGCGACGACCTCATCCAGCGGGCGATCATAGCCCCCCCCCATCCAGGCGAGCGCGATATGGAGCAGCCCACCCGCGACACCCCGCCGCAACAACGGCTCGGTCGCGACCGGGCCGGCGCGCGCCGGATCGTGGGTATCGAGGATCAATTCGGACAGCTGATCGAGCGCTCCAGCAAAGGCGAGGTCGATCGTCGGGCTGACGCCGGTAATCTCGATCAGGAACACGCGCGCCGCATCGGGATGCGCGCGGATGGTCTCGTAATAAGCCCCGATCCGCAGCCGCGCCCGTTCAATCACCGGCAGCGCGGCATCGGCACCGACGCTGCGGATCTGATCGATCAACCGCTCCACCACGACATCGAACGCGGCAGCGAGCAGCGCCTCGCTGTTGGCGAAGCTCTCGTAGAAATAGCGCTCGGTGAGCCCGGCCTCCTGGCACACCGCGCGCACGCCGGTGGTGCGGTAGCCGTGCCGGCCGTACAGCATGATCGCTGCTGCAATCAGCCGCTCGCGTCGTTCGCCCTGCCGCTCGCTCTCGCTCTGTCCGCCATAACGCCGCTTGGCCGTCATGCTGATGCTTCTCATGTTGACAACAGCCATTGTCATATTAGAGAATGAGGCATGTCGCAAGTCCAATCCGCAATTGCCGATACTCCGATCGAGCATCTCGACGTCCTTGTCGTGGGCGCCGGTCTGTCGGGGATCGATGCCGCCTATCGCCTGCAGACCGGCAGCCCGGGGCGCAGCTTAGCGGTTTTCGAGGCGCGTGATGCGATCGGCGGAACGTGGGACCTGTTCCGCTATCCGGGCATCCGCTCGGACTCGGACATGACGACGCTCGGCTTCCCGTTTCGGCCATGGCGGGAGGAGCGCTCGATCGTCGAAGGCGCTGACATCCGCCGGTACATCGGAGAAACCGCGAGCGAGTTCGGCATCGACAAGCGCATCAGGCTGCGTCACCGCATGGTCTCCGCCGCCTGGTCGAGTGCGGATGCGCGCTGGACGATCGACTATGCACAAGACGGCGAACACGCGCAGCTCACCTGCGCCTTCCTGTTCATGTGTGCGGGCTATTACGACTATGCCGAGGGACATGCCCCGATCTGGCCCGGCATGGCGAATTTCGGCGGGCAGGTCGTCCACCCGCAGTTCTGGCCCGCCGATCTCGACGTTTCCGGCAAGCGCGTCGTGGTGGTTGGATCGGGCGCGACGGCGGTGACGCTGGTGCCGGCGCTCGTACAGCAGGGAGCGACGGTCACGATGCTGCAGCGCTCGCCGAGCTACATCGTCTCGGTGCCCGCGGTCGACAGATGGGCGCTGCGGCTGCGCAAGTGGCTGCCGAGGCGGATCGCCGACGCCGCGGTGCGCTGGAAGAACATCGCGCTCAGTATCTTCATCTTCAATCTCGCGCGTCGTCGGCCCGCGAAGATGAAGCACATGATCGCCACCGGCCAGCAACGCGCGCTCGGCCCCGATTTCGACATGGCACACCTCACCCCGCGCTATGATCCGTGGGACCAGCGGCTTTGCCTGGTGCCCGACGCCGATCTGTTCGCGGCGATCCGATCGGGCGGCGCCACGATCGCGACCGACGAGATCGCCGCCTTCACCCCGGAGGGCTTGCGCCTCGCATCGGGCAAGGCTCTGCCGGCGGACATTGTCGTGACCGCGACCGGGCTAAAGATGAAGCTGATGGGCGGCGCGCAGCTGTCGGTCGATGGTGTCGCCGTCGATCTGGCGCAGCGCATGCTCTACAAGGGGGCGATGCTCGAAGGGGTGCCAAACTTTGCCTTCGCGGTGGGCTACACCAATGCATCGTGGACGCTGAAGTGCGATCTTACCGCGCGCTTTGTGAGCCGCCTGCTCAACTTCATGGCGCGTAAGTCGCTCGCATCGGTCGTGCCGCAGGCGGCGCCTGGAGCGACCGCAGACGAGCCCATGCTCAACCTGAAATCAGGCTATATCGAGCGCGCTGCGGCGGCTCTGCCGCGTCAGGGTGCGCGTGCGCCGTGGCGAGTCCACCAGAATTACGCGCGTGACCTGTTCGCCTTCCGCACGGGGCGGATGAAGGACGGGGTGCTTCAGTTCGGGGCCAAATCCCCGGATGCGGCAAGACAGAAGGAAACAGCATGAGCCGGCGCTTCGATCTCGATGGCAAGGTGGCGGTCGTCACCGGCGCGGCGAGCGGTATCGGCCGCGCCGTCGCGCGGTCGCTCGCTACACGCGGATGCAACGTCGCGCTCGCCGACATCGATGATGCCGGGCTCGAGGAGACCGCCCGCCTGATCGGCAACCGCGTGACGGTCACGCGTCACCGTCTTGATGTGTCGGACCGGGAGGCGATCGCCGCCTTCCCCGTCGAGGTCACGGCGGCGCATGGCGGCGTCGACATCCTCGTCAACAATGCCGGCGTGGCGCTCGGCGGCACCTTCGAACAGGCGCGCGAAGCCGATTTCGACTGGCTCATGCGGATCAACTTCGAAGGCGTCGTCGCGATGACGCGCGCTTTTCTGCCGTTGCTCAAGGCGCGCGAACAGGCGCAGCTCGTCAACGTGTCGAGCCTGTTCGGGCTGATCGCGCCGCCCGGCCAGACCGCCTACTCTGCCGCCAAGTTCGCGGTGCGCGGCTTTTCGGAAGCGCTGCGCAATGAGCTGATCGCGATGAAGTCGACGGTCGGCGTCAGCGTGGTCCATCCCGGCGGGGTGCGCACCGGGATCGCGGACAATGCCCGCATCGCCGGCGCGGTCTCGGATGCTGCGCGCGACAAGCAGCGTGCCCGCTTCGCCAAGGCGCTCAAGATGCCGCCCGAAGAGGCCGGTGAGATCATAGTCAAGGGCATAGAGCAGCGGCTGCCGCGCATCCTCGTCGGCAATGACGCGAAGATCGCTTCGGTTGTCGAGCGGCTCATGCCGGTCAGCTATTGGCGCCTGCTCGGCAGAGGTCTCGGCTGATCCATGTTGGCGCGAAATCACTGATATCCCGCCTGAAACCTTCGGACGTGCCCGGATGTTGTGCACAGACGAGGCTGAAAGGATCAGGGACAGGATCATGCAGGATACCACGCGCCGCCAGGTGATGACCGCCGCCACGCTGGGCGCCGCCGCGATCGCCGCCCCCGCTGCAGCGCAGGGAACCGACAACGGCCAGGCGCGCGGCGGCAAGCAGGATCCGCGCGAAAAGTATCCAAGGCCGCCGTTCCAGGCGCAGTCGCAGCCATGGCCGGGCCTCGCGAGCCGGATGGATCCGCGGCCCGATCATGGCGAAACGAGCTATGTCGGATCGGGCCGGTTGCGCGGGCGGAGGGCGCTGATCACCGGCGGCGACTCCGGCATGGGGCGTGCCGCCGCCATTGCCTATGCCCGCGAAGGTGCGGACGTGGCGATCAACTATTTGCCCGAGGAAGAGCCCGATGCGCGTGAGGTGGTCGATCTGATCCGTCGCGCCGGGCGCAAGGCGGCGCCGATCCCCGGCGACATCCGCACCGAGGATTTCTGCCGTCAGCTGGTAGATCGCGCAATCAGCGCGCTCGGCGGGCTCGACATCATCGTCTGTAATGCCGCGCGCCAGCAGTCGATCCCGTCGCTCCTTGATGTGACGACCGAAGAGTTCGACCGCACGATGAAGACCAACATCTACGCGCCGTTCTGGATCATCAAGGCGGCGCTGCCGCATCTCGAGCCTGGATCGGTGATCATCGGCACCACGTCCGAACAGGCCTATGATCCGTCACCCGATCTCTACGCCTATGCGCAGACCAAGGCCGCGACGATGAATTATGTGAAATCGCTCGCCAAGCAGCTCGGGCCGAAGGGCATCCGCGTCAACGGCGTCGCGCCCGGGCCGATCTGGACGCCGCTGCAGATCTCGGGCGGCGCCCAGCCGGGCAAGGTCGTCACCTTTGGGTCGACGGCGCCCTTGGGCCGACCAGGCCAGCCGGCCGAGCTTGCGGGTATCTACGTGCGCCTCGCCGAGGATGACGGCAGCTACACCACCGGCAACATCTATGGCGCTGGCGGCGGCCAGGGTCAGCCATAGGCGCGGGAGGAACAGCGATGCGCAAGATCATCTTGGCAAGTACAGCGGCGGCCCTGATATCGGCCGCCGTACCTGCCGCCGCCCAGGACACCGGCTCCCGCCAGACGCGCGAATTCGTGCAGGCTGCCGCCCAGTCCGACCAGTTTGAGATCCTGGAGGCGCAGACCGTGCTGACGCAAAGCAAGGACCCGCGCGTTCTCGCTTTCGCTCAGCAGATGATCCGCGACCACACTGCAACCAGCCAGGCACTTCGACAGGCGACAGCGAGCGCCGGCCTGAAGTCGCCGCCGATGGCGATGGGCGACGATCAGGCGCACATGCTGGGTGCCTTGCAGAGCCTGCGCGGCCCCGACTTCGACAAGGCCTACGTCAAGCAGCAGGCGTTTGCCCACCGCTCCGCTCTTTTAGTGGAGCAGAATTACGCCTCATCCGGCGACAACCCGTCGTTGCGGCAGGTGGCATCGGCCGCCACACCAGCGATCGGATCGCATCTCGCGATGGCGGAGCAGATGCGTACGGCCATGGGCGGGTCCTGAAGTAAAGGTCCTCCGACTTGGTCGGGTGAGCGCGCGGCGGTCTATGCGGACGATCGCCACAGCGCCGCGCAACCATAATCCGCGTTAGCCATTTGAACGTTGCGTCGGTTGTTGGTTCTGCCGTTCGCGTGGCATAGGTGCTCGCAAGAGCCACGAACGGGATGTGAACTTGGGTCTACCACCTGCTGAGCTGGCCCGTACCGGGGTCGATGGCCTCGACGACATCCTGGCAGGCGGCCTCACCCGAGGTCGTGTGTTTCTCCTCGAAGGGAGTCCCGGTACGGGCAAGACCACGATCGCTACCCAGTTCCTCGCGGACGGCGCCTCGCAAGGCGAGAAATGCCTGTACGTCACGTTGTCGGAAACCGAGGAGGAGCTGCGCGAAAGCGCGGAGTCGCACGGGTGGGACCTGAGCGGTATCGACCTCTTCGAGCTGGTGCCGCCGGAAAGCCTGCTGGACGAGGAGCAGCAGCAGAGTCTGCTCTACTCCTCCGATCTTGAACTAGGCGAGACCACACGCCGCATCTTTGAGGCATTTGAGCGGGTCAAGCCCGATCGCGTGGTGCTGGACAGTCTTTCCGAAATCCGGCTCCTGGCCCAAAGTTCGCTTCGTTACCGCCGGCAGATCCTCGCGCTGAAGCACTTCTTCTCGACGCAGAAGGCCACGGTCTTGATGCTGGACGATCTCACGGCGGAAGCCGACGACAAGACCGTCCATAGCGTCGCGCATTGCGTGATGCGGCTCGAGGAACTCGCTCCAGATTTTGGCCCAGAGCGGCGCAGAATGCGTGTCATCAAGTACCGTGGACGAAGGTTCCGCGGAGGCTTTCACGATTTCGTGATCGACACCGGTGGGGTGCGTGTGTTCCCGCGCCTCGTTTCCGCCGAGCACAAGAACGAGTTTGTCCGTGATGTGGTGACGAGTGACTCCGCCGAGATGGACGCGCTGCTCGGCGGCGGTATCGAGCGGGGATCGAGTGTGCTCGTGCTAGGGCCGGCCGGCACGGGCAAATCGCTGCTCACGCTGACCTTCATCGCGGCGGCGATCGCGCGTGGCGAGAAAGCCGCCATGTTCGTCTTCGACGAGGAAATCGGGCTCTTGTTCAACCGCGCCTTGAGCCTCGGCATCGACATGCAGGCGATGGTGGACGGCGGCGATCTCATGATCGAGCAGGTCGATGCGGCTGAATTGTCGCCTGGCGAATTCTCGCTTCGCGTCCGACGGTGCGTCGAGCGGTTTGGCGCACAGACGATCGTCATCGATAGTTTGAACGGGTATCGGGCGGCGATGCCGCAGGAGAATGCCCTGATCCTGCACATGCATGAGCTACTGCAATATCTGAACCGGCAGGGCGCAACGACCTTCCTGACCGTCGCGCAGCATGGCCTCGTCGGTGACATGCGATCGCCGGTCGACGTCACCTATCTGGCGGACACGGTCATTCTGCTGCGATACTTTGAAGCGATCGGGCGGGTGCGTCGCGCAATCTCCGTCGTCAAGAAGCGCACGGGCGCTCACGAAGATACGATACGCGAGTACTGGATCGGCGCAGACGGCATAAGGCTCGGCGAGCCGCTGACCAATTTCCAGGGCATTTTGCGCGGTGTGCCGAATTTTATTGGACGTACGCCCGGGCTGCAGCAAGACAGCATAACGTGATACCGCATCTGTCCGAGCGCGCGCTGATCCTGGCGCCGATCGGCAGGGATGCGCCTGTCGCTGCCGCCATCCTGGCTGAGGCGAGTATCAGATCCGAGGTTTGTGAATCGCTGCCGGCGCTGGTGCGCGGTCTCGCCGCGGGTGCGGGCTTTGCGCTGCTGACCGAGGAAGGGCTCGGAACGACCGATCTCCATCCTTTGGCCGAATGGCTGAAGGCCCAGCCCGAATGGTCGGACTTCCCTTTCGTGCTGCTGACCCAGAAGGGCGGCGGCCTCGAGCGAAATCCGGCGGCGCGGAGGTATCTCGATGCGCTCGGCAACGTCACCTTCCTGGAACGTCCCTTCCACCCGACGACGCTGATCAGCCTGGCCCAGTCCGCGTTGAGGGGCCGGCGGAGACAATATGAAGCGCGCACCCGGCTGGAAGAGCTGCGTCGCGGCGCCGAGCGCTATCGCAACCTCTTCGAGTCGATCGATGCCGGCTTCTGCATCATCGAGATGGTCTTCGACGATGACGAGAAGCCGGTGGATTATATCTTTCAAGAGATCAATCCGGCCTTCGCTCGCCAAACCGGACTCAAGGATGCGGTAGGCGCCTCCATGCGGACGCTGGTACCGAAACACGAGCAGCATTGGTTCGACATCTACGGACAGGTCGCGCTGACGGGCGAGCGGACTCGCTTCGAGAATCACGCGGAGGCGCTCGGGAACATCTGGTACGATGTCTACGCCTTCCGGGTGGGTGAACCCGACGCGCATCAGGTCGCGATCCTGTTCAACGACATTTCCGAACGCAAGGTCATGGAGAATGCGCTTCGTCGGAGCGAGGAAGCCCTCCCCCGCCTGAAGGAGACGCTCGAGAGGGGGGGCGCG
>CAXTBZ010000017.1:0-15606 GCA_964242855.1 uncultured Sphingomonadaceae bacterium | reverse complement strand
GGTCAGTTGACCGGCGGCGTCGCGCACGATTTCAACAACCTGCTCACGCCGATCGTGGGCAGCCTCGATCTCCTGCATCGGCGCGGTGTCGGTACCGATCGCGAGCGCAAGCTGATCGAGGGCGCGGTGCAGTCCGCGGACCGTGCGAAGACACTGGTGCAGCGCCTGCTCGCCTTTGCGCGGCGCCAGCCGCTGCAGCCAACGGCGGTCGACACCGGTCAGCTGGTCCGTGACATGGCCGATCTGATCACGAGCACCTGCGGGCCGCGCGTCCGGCTCGAGCTGGACATCCCCGATGATCTACCGCCTGCCAAAGCGGACGCCAACCAGATCGAGATGGCGCTGCTCAACCTGGCCGTGAACGCCCGTGATGCAATGCCCGATGGCGGGACCCTCGCTATCAGCGTCGCACAGGAGACTGGGGCAAGCGGCTCGCACGGCTACATCCGGTTGACCGTGGCCGACACTGGCGTCGGCATGGATCCGGAGACGCAGGCCAAAGCGGTTGAGCCATTCTTCACGACCAAGGGCGTCGGTAGAGGCACCGGGCTTGGCCTGTCGATGGTCCACGGGCTTGCCGCTCAGCTGGGCGGCAATCTCTCGATCGAGAGCGCTGTCGGTGAGGGGACCTCCATCCACCTCCGGTTGCCGATCAGCCGATCGAGTCAGCCTGAGGCAAGCACGGCGCCGGAACCGTGCTTCGTGTCCCCCGATCGCGCGACCGTGCTCGTCGTCGATGACGAGGATCTGGTTCGCGCCAGCACCGCCGACATGCTGGGCGATCTCGGTTATGAAGTGGTCGAGGCGCGCTCCGGCGAAGAGGCGTTGGAGCTGGTCCAGGCTTCACTCCGGTTCGACCTGCTGGTCACCGACCACCTGATGCCGGGCCTGTCCGGCACCGAATTGGCGAATCGCGTGATCGGGTTGCGGCCTGCGATGCGGGTGCTGGTGGTCTCGGGATACGCCGACATCAAAGGTATCTCGCCCAACCTTCCGCGGTTGGCGAAGCCGTTCAAGCAGATCGATCTCGCCAACAGCCTGGCACAGCTTCAGGCGAGCGCCTGAGCGCGGTCAAGCGCCGCCCGATCCTCAGGATCAAGCGGCGCCTCTCCTTAGCTTTAGTCGGTGACGACATTGCCCTTGAAGTCCAGGCCCACCTTCACGGTGTGCCCGTCCTTCGCCGCGGTGCCGCGCCACACGCCCTTGCTGTCCTTCTTGAGGGAGGAGACGTGGGTGTAGCCAGAATTGGTAATGTGATCGCGTGCCTGCGCCTCGGTGAACGAGTTAGCGCCTTCCCGCGCGCCGCCGTCATTCACCGTGTGCGCCGTCTTGACCGCGCTGTTGTCCTTGGCCGGCCCAGCTTGCGCCAGGACCGGGAGGGCGAGAAGCGCAGTGGCCGCAACGGCTCGGATAATATGCTTGGACATGATGCAGTTTCCTCTGTTTGGAGATCAGAAACGGCGCGTGCGCACGCGCTCGGCCTCGATCTGCTCGGGCGTGTAGGCGGGCGCGGTGTCGTCGAAGCGGCTCCAGCCCTCCAGGCGGTAATCGTCGCGACGTGCCTTCACGTTGACGGTGCGATCATCGGACAGGATCGCACGCGCAGTGGCGACGAGCCCGTCGTCGACCTTGGCGGTCACCAGCGAGCCGCCGCGGCGCACGCCCTCGGCATAGATGTGCGCATCCTCTTCGGGCACGCCGGCCTGGGTGAGCGCGCCGACGAGACCGCCGGCAACACCACCGATCGCGGCTCCGCCTGCTGCGCCGACCGCGGTCGCGACCAGCCAGCCTGCGGCGACGACCGGGCCAAGACCAGGGATCGCGAGCAGGCCGAGCCCGGCGAGCAGGCCGCCTGCACCACCGATCACAGCGCCAACTCCGGCACCGGCGCCCGCATCGGCTGCGGCGTCGGAAGCGACGGTTTCGGCATTCGCCTTGTCACGGCTGTCGTGGGCGACGATGCTGATGTCGCGATGAGGAACGCCGGCGGCTTCGAGATCCTTCACGGCGCGCTGGGCGTCGTCGTAGCGATCGAACAATCCTGCGATGGTCTGGGTCATAGTTCTTCTCTCCTGGGGTCGGCCCTGGGTGGGCCGACCTGTTGTTGGTTGTGCGAGCTTGGATTCAGCGCGCGGTGCCGCGCACCACGAGATGGTAGAGGAACAGCACAACGACGGCGCCGATCACGGCGACGAGCAGGCTGTAGAGGTTCAGCCCGGTCACGCCGGCCGCCCCGAACTGGTTGAACAGGAAGCCTCCGACGACGGCGCCGATCACGCCGAGCACGATGTCGAGCAACAAGCCCTCGCCCGAACGGTTGACGATCTTGCTGCCGATGAACCCGGCGATCAGGCCGAGGATGATCCATGCGATGATAGACATGTCTAGTCTCCCGATATGCGTCGGACCACGTCCGAGTGCCGGGAATCTAGGCGCTGGTCAGCCCCTGCCAAAGATGCAGTGGCACCAGCTGCGATGATGCATCGGCACCAACGTCGATATTTAGTCGTGCGCTTCTGCGCCGATCTGATGGCCACGGTCACGCGCCCAGATGATCGCCTCGCTGCGATTGTGCGCGCCGATCTTGGCGTAGAGCCGGGCAACGTGATTGCGCACCGTGTTGCGCTTCAGGGAGAGCGCGTCGGCAATGGCGGCGTCGCTCTTGCCCTTGCTGATCAGCCCCAGCACCTCGCGTTCGCGGGCCGTGAGCTCAACAGCGGGCGACGAGTCGGCGAAGGGCGACGACGGCGTGCGCAGCGCCGCCATGCGGTCCATGATCTTCTCGCTGAGCCAGGTCGAATCCTGCATCGCGCCTTCGATCGCGGCGACGAGGTCGAGCTCGGTGCGCTTGCGGTCGCTGATGTCCTGGAAGGCCGCCAGGATGCAGTACTGACCGTTGATGGTGACCGTCTCGGCCGACACCAAGCAGGTGACGAGCGCGCCATCCTTGGTCTTGAGGCAGAGTTCGTAGCCGCGGAACGCGCCGCTCTCCGCGATCCGGCGTTCGATCTCACGCCGCGCAGTGCTCGTCTCCCACAGCTCGATGTCCGACGGTTTGCGTCCGATCACCGCCTCGTAGCTCCAGCCGGTGATCTCGAGAAAGGCGTGGTTGGCGTTGAGGATGCGATGCCCGTCTAGGCTGCTCAGCAGCATTGGCACCGGCGCGAAGCGGAAGGCCGTGGCGAAGCGCTCCTCGCTCTGGCGCAGCGCTTCTTCGGCACGCCGCCGCGGCTCGAGATCGGCGAAGGTGAAGATCATGCACGGTTCGTTTCGCATCTCGGCCGGGTGGCCGGCGAGCAGTACCAGCTTGGTATCGCCGCCGGGGAGCGGCAACGCCGCCTCCATCTGCGGGATGGTGCGCCCCTTCTTGAACAATGCCTTGGCTTCGTCCTTGCGCTCCGCCTCGCCCAGGATGTCGAGTTCGTAGATCGTCCGCCCGATCACCTCGTCCTCACGATAGCCCGACAGCTGGAGGAAGCCCTCGTTGACGCGGACGAAGCGCAGATCGTCGAGCCGCGCGATCAGCGCCGGCGCCGGATTGGCGTTGAACATGCTCTCGAAGCGTTCGTCGGCTTCATAGGCCTCGGTGGCATCGCAGATCACCAGCACCAAGCAATCGGGCTCACCGTCCGCATCGTTCAGAATGAAGCCACGCTCCCGATGCACCCAGTCGGGTTCGGGATGACCGGAACGGCAGACGTTGACGATCAGATCGTTGAAGCTTTCACCCGCGCAGAGCCGCGCCATCGGATAGGCATCGGCGGCCAACGGACGCCCCCCCCTGAGGCTCAAGGTGAACCGCTTGGCATAGGTCTCGATGGTGCCGCCAAGCTCGGCAAGCTCGGTACAGCCGTGCATCGTGAGCGCAGCCTTATTGGCCCAGACGATCCGATGATCCGGCTCTACGAACACCACTCCGTCGGTCAGCCCCGAGATGATGCGGTGGAGTTGTTGCCGATCGGGGGCGTCCGACGGTGATTTGGCTTTCGATCCCATGCCCTACCCTGCGCCAGACCAGGCGAGGCATCAACGTCTGGGTGCTTGTGCCATCACCGCTTCGGGACAGAGGCTGCCGGGCTGGATCAAACGCCGCCGCTCTTGTCGAAATTGTCGCGGGTCGCCTGATCGCTCTTGATCTGTTCGTTGCGCGTCGGCTTGCGCGCTTTCGTCCACAGTGTGACGGCGATGATCACCACAAGAAGTATGAAGCCGCCGATCACGGCGACTAATCCAGTTCCATTTTCCATCAAGCATCTCCTGTCGAGCGCTCAACGGCGGGGTCGCGCAGAAGTTCAGCACCACCCCATTGCTACGAAGCGCCTCAACCCAGGAACAATTCGGTAGTGGCGTCGATGATCGCGTCCGTGTCGAGGCGGTATTCATGGTACAGGTCGTCCAGATCGCCTGTCTGACCGAAGCGGTCGATCCCGAGCGGGCTCACGCGGTGGCCGCGGACGCCGCCTAGCCAGGACAAGGCCGATGGGCTGCCGTCGATGATCGTCACGATGCCGGCATCTGGCGCGAGGTCTGCGAGGAGGTTCTCGACATGGGCAGGTGCTGGACCAGTGGCTGCCCGGTCCTTGGCCCAGCGTGCCGCGCGACGCGCCGACCATTGGCGGTGCAGAAGATCGGGCGAGGTGACGTTGAGCAGGCCGAGCCCCGGAATGTCGTCGATCATCGCCTCCCATGCCTTGAGAACTTCGGGTGCGATGGCTCCTGTGAATGCGATGGCAAGCTTTGCGCCGTTTGGGGGCTGCTTGAGCCAATAGCCGCCTTGCAGAGCGTCCTCGACCCAAGCGTCGTCATCGCGCGCGATCTGCTGGATCGCCCGGGTGGTGAGACGCAGGTATACCGATCCACCGTTAGGCGCCTGCAAATGCTCGAACGACCAGTGCATCATGTGTGCGAGTTCGTCGACGAAGGCAGGTTCGAAATAGGTCAGGCCTGCCTGCCCCATGCCGATCAGCGGCGTGTTGATCGATTGGTGGGCGCCGCCTTCAGGCCCGAGCGTTACCCCCGCCGGTGTCGCCACCAACAGGAACCGCGCATCCTGGTAGCAGCCGTAGTTTAGGACATCGAGGCCGCGCGCGATGAAAGGATCGTACACGGTGCCGATCGGGATCAATCGCGTGCCGAACAGCGGCGTCGCGAGGCCGAAGGCGGTCAGTGCCAGAAACAGATTGTGCTCGGCAATGCCAAGCTCGATGTGCTGACCGGCGTCACCGCCGAACCATTTCTGCGCCGACGGAATCTTGGCGCCGGCGAACACATCCTTGAGTTCCTGGCGCCGGAACAGTCCGCGCTGATTGACCCACGCGCCGAGATTGGTCGAGACCGTCACATCGGGCGACGTCGTCACGATGCGATCGGCGAACGGATGCCTGGACTTGGCGAGGTCGAGCAGGATGCGGCCGAAAGCCGCCTGGGTGGATTGTTCATCGCCCTCGGGCGACGGGATTGACGGCACCGGAACCGGCTCGGCGTCGGCGCGCAACCGATCCCGTGCAAAGGGCGCGGCCTGCATGAATGCCTCGAGTTCGGTCGCGGTATTATCGGCAAGGCCGGCCCACGGGTTCCACTCGTCGCCTTCTGCGATCCCGAGCGATGCCCGCAGGGTGGCGATCTGCGTAGGGTTCATTAGGCCGGCGTGATTGTCCTTGTGCCCCGCGAGCGGCAGCCCGTAGCCCTTCACCGTGTACGCAATGAACATCGTCGGGATGTCGTCCCGCGCCGCATCGAAAGCCTCCATGATCGTCTGGATGCAATGGCCGCCGAGATTGGTCATCAAGCGAGACAGATCGTCGTCGTCGCGCTTACCAAGGAACGTCTTGAAGCCAGCATGCGAACCCAAGTCCGTCAGGAGCCGGGCGCGCCATGCTGCCCCACCCTGGTAGGTCAGTGCGGCAAAGTCAGCATTGGGGCAGCTATCGATCCACGCTTCGAGGTGCTCACCGCCCTTTTCCGCGAAGGCCGCTCGCTGCAACTTGCCGTGCTTGAGTGTCAACACCCGCCAGCCGCAGGTACGGAAGATGTCGTCGAAGCGGCTGAACATGCGGTCGGCGGTGGTCGCATCGAGCGACTGACGATTATAGTCGACGATCCACCAGCAGTTGCGCACATCGTGCTTGTAGCCTTCGATCAACGCCTCGTAGATATTGCCCTCGTCGAGCTCGGCGTCGCCCATCAGCGCCACCATGCGACCTGTCTCTTCCTTGGTCAGGCGGCCGTGGGCGAAGAGATAATCTTGGACCAGGCTGGCAAAGGCGGTCACTGCGACGCCAAGGCCGACTGACCCGGTCGAGAAATCGACTGGGATCTTGTCCTTGGTCCGGCTGGGATAGGACTGCGCGCCGCCAAAGCCGCGAAAGCGCTGAAGCTGGTCCAGGCTCTGGTTGCCGAGCATATAGTGGATGGCGTGCAGGAGGGGCCCTGCGTGCGGCTTCACCGCGACCTTGTCGTTAGGTCCGAGGCCGTAGAAATACAGCGCCGACATCAGCGTCGTCATCGAGGCGCAGGACGCTTGATGGCCACCCACCTTCAGCCCGTCTCTGCTCGGACGCAGGTGGTTGGCATTGTGGATCGTCCAGCTAGCGAGCCAGCGCAGCCGGCCTTCGAGCATCTCGAGGTGGTGGACCTCGTCCGGAAGCAACGCAGGCGTGGTCACGGTCATATCGTTGGCAGTCATGTCAGACACTTTCGATCTTTTCAGGTCCATGATCGAGCAGATGACGGCCCGAACCACATCGGCGGTAGGCGCGATGCTCCGAACCAGATCAGCCCAAGCGTTTGCGCAGCCCGTCTCGGTTCATCTTCCTTTCGTCGAGACAGATATCGCGCGCAATGACCTCTATCATGATCTTCAACGGCATAGCTCTCCGTTCGGCTCTGGCCTGTCGTGGAGGTTTGGACCGAAGCAGGTACAAAGTCGTTGAGCGGCCATGTGGGCAATCGAGACGGAGGGCTTGGCCAAGTCGGTCGGTACGAATCGACAGCTGTTTGCCCGGCTGTCGCTGAAGGTCGCGCCCGGCGACCTGGTCGCGATCACCGGTGAGTCAGGGGTTGGTAAATCCACTCTGCTCAACATCCTTGCCGGACTGGACGACGCCGACCAGGGCGAGGTCCGGATCGAAGGCGTGTCGCTCGGCCAGCTCGACGATGCGGCTCGTACCAGGCTGCGCCGCGAGCGGATTGGCTTCGTGTTCCAAGCCTTTCACATCCTGCCCTATCTCACACTCGAGCAGAACGTGGCGCTGCCGCTCGCGCTGATCTCGCCCGATGGTGCCGTAGCCAAGGCACGCGCGGGCGAGATGCTGGACGAGGTGGGGCTCGGGACGCGTGGGCGAGATTATGCGCGCGACCTGTCCGGCGGCGAACTCCAGCGGGTTGCGATCGCGCGGGCGCTGGTACATCGGCCGGCCGTGATCCTGGCCGACGAGCCGACGGGTAATCTCGACCCTGAGACCGCGGGGCGCGTGCTCGATCTGCTCGCCCGTGCTGTGCGGTCGCGCGGCGCAGCGGCGATCATCGTGACGCACTCGGCGGCGACCGCAGCGGTGTCCGATCGGGTGCTGAGGCTTTCCGCCGATGGCCTTACGCCCGTCGATGGCTGAGGCAGGGTTGCTCCGGTCTCGGCTGGCACTTGCATGGCTGGTCGCGGGCGAGTGGCGATGGCACCCGGGCCGCTTCGCTGCCACCGCTCTTGCCATCGCGGTCGGCGTCGCGCTCGGTTTCGCGGTTCATCTGGTAAACGGCTCGGCGCTCTCCTCGTTCGAGCAGGCGGTGACAGGCGTGAATGGCGCCGCCGACCTCCAGATCGACGCGCGCAGCCCCCTCGGCTTCGACGAGCAACTTTATCCGCGCCCCGCGACTGCACTCGGTGTCGCCGATGCGAGCCCGGTGGTGAGCCTTCCCGCTCAAGCGCGAGGCGGCCACTTCACGCTCTTGGGGCTCGACGTGATCCGCGCCGCGGCAGTGACGCCGAGCCTGATCGGCGTTCGCCCAGGCGAAGGAGATATGAGCGGCGATGGCGTGTTCGCCGACGACACCCTCTACTTGTCCCGTGCCGCGCTGGCAGCGACCGGTGCGCGGATCGGCCAGCACATCATCGTTACCGCCAACAACCGCACTGCCACCCTCCTTGTCGCAGGCACGCTGCCAGGTGTTCCCGATGGACAAGCAATCGGTACGATCGACATCGCCGCAGCGCAGTGGCGCTTCGGCCGGCTGGGTCGGCTCGATCGCTTGGACCTGAAGCTTGCGGATCGGGCTGTCGCCGAGGCGACGCTGCCTCGCCTGCTCAGCGCCGACGCGGTCATAGCGACAGGAGAGACGGAAGCGCGGCAGGGCGATGCGCTCAGCCGCGCATATCGCGTCAACCTCGACATGCTGGCGCTGGTGGCGCTGCTCACCGGCGGGTTCCTGGTCTTCTCCGCACAATCGCTGTCGGTTACGCGGCGCCTGCGCGCGTTCGCCCTGGTACGGACGCTCGGGCTGCCGCGGCGGGGCATCGTTGCGGCGGTCGCGCTGGAGGGTCTGATCATTGGCGTCGTCGGCGCAGCGATCGGGCTCGCTTTAGGCTATGGCATGGCGGCGGCCGCGCTGCGGTTGTTCGGCGGTGACCTCGGCGGCGGCTATTTCGAGACGGGCGCGGCCCATGTCGTGTTCCAGCCGTTTGCCGCGGCAACCTTCTTCGCGCTCGGGTTGGCGGCAGCGCTTCTGGGTAGCATCCTGCCGGCACGCGCTGCATTGCGTGCCGCGCCCGCGGCTGCGCTGAAGAATGCCGGCGACGTCCTCGATCCGCGCGCGCCTGTGCCGTGGCGTCCCGCGCTGCTGCTGTTGCTTGCCGGTGGTGCGGCCTCGCTGCTGCCTGCCGTAGCCGGGCTGCCAGTATTCGGCTTCACTGCCATGGCACTGCTGCTCGCCGGCGGCGTGGCGGGGGTGCCGTGGCTCGTTCGCTGGCTGCTCTCTCCTTGGCAAGAGCGGGGCATCGCCGGGGTGCCGCGAGCCTTGGCAGTGCGTCACGTCCAGGGCGCACCGGGACAAGCAGCGATTGCGCTGTGCGGCATCGTCGCTTCCACCGCCCTCATGATCGCCATGGCAACGATGGTGACGAGCTTCCGTGGCGCCGTCGACAGCTGGTTGGGACAGGTACTGTCCGCCGATCTCTATTTGCGGGCAGACGGCAGCGACCTCGATCCGGCATCGCAGCGCAGGATCGCAGCCGTGCCCGGCGTTGCGCGTGTCGCGTTCAGCCGGCAGTTGGCGCTGACCGTAGTGCCAGATCGGCCTCCGCTCACCCTTATCGCGCGTCCGGTGCGCGGCGATGCCGACGATCCGCTGCTCGCGCTGCTCGACAAGGCGCCGGTCCCCGCTCGCGCTACGCCGGTCTGGATTTCGGAACCTGCTGCGAGGCTCTACCACTGGTCGCCCGGAAGCGACGTGGCGCTGCCGATCGGCAGACGGGCGACCCGCTTCCGCATTGCCGGAGTATGGCGCGACTATGCTCGCCAGCAGGGCGCGGTGGTGATCCGCGACACGGATTATGTCCGCCTGACCGGGGACCGCCTGCGCGACGAAGCGGCGATCACGGTCGCGCCAGGTACCGACATGGCCACCGTGCGAAGCGCGGTGGCGGCGCAGCTGCCCGCCGACGTTTCGATTGCAGAGCCCGCAACGCTGCGCCGCTTCGCGCTACGATTGTTCGACCGCAGCTTCGCCATCACCTACGTACTGGAAGCGGTGGCGATCCTGGTCGGGCTGGCAGGGGTGGCAGCAACGGTTTCCGCGCAGACGATCGCGCGTAGCAAGGAATTCGGCATGCTCCGTCACCTAGGGCTCACCCGGGCGCAGATCACCGAGATGCTTGCCATCGAAGGCGCGCTTCTGGGTGCGATCGGCGCGGTCGCCGGCGTGGCGCTCGGCGCACTGCTCGGGCAGGTGCTGATCCACGTCATCAACCCGCAATCGTTTAATTGGACGATGACCACCCGTTGGCCGTTCGGCACGATCGCGGGCGTCACGGCGGCCTTGGTCGGCGCGTCCGCGGTGACCGCAATGCTGGCTGGTCGACGCGCCACCGCAGCGGACGCTGTCGCTGCCGTTCGGGAGGATTGGTGATGCGCGCGATCGCCGCAGCGCTCGCAATCGCAGGGCTGGCCGCCACCCCGCCCTACCCGCTTGTGCAACCAGGTATCCGCCTGGCCTTCCCAGCCGACTACGGCGCGCATCCGGCATTCCGCACCGAATGGTGGTATGCCACCGGGTGGTTGAAAGGGGCAGATGGGCGTGCGATCGGCTTCCAGGTCACCTTCTTCCGGGTCAACCCGCATGCGGCTACCGGGAACCCGAGCCGGTTCGCGCCGCGACAGGTGATCTTCGCCCACGCTGCGCTGTCTGATCCCGCCGTCGGCCACATCCTCCACGCCGAACGCGCGGCACGGGCCGGCTTCGGCTTGGCCGGCGCGGCGACGGGCGATGCGGATGTCCGGCTGAATGGCTGGGCTTTTCGCCGATTGCCGGACGGGCGGTTCGCGAGCGAGGTCCAAGGCCGCGATTTCGCGCTCGATCTGACGTTCCGGCCCACGCAGCCACCGTTGCTCGAAGGTGAGAACGGCTACAGCCGCAAGGGTCCCAAGCCCGAGCAGGCGAGCTACTACTACTCGATCCCGCATCTCGCGGTTACCGGCAACGTCATTCGCGCCGGCAAGTCGGAGCGGGTCACGGGCGAGGCGTGGCTCGATCGGGAGTGGTCATCCAATTATCTCGCGCCCGATGCCGTCGGCTGGGATTGGACCGGCCTCAACCTCAACGATGGCGGCGCGGTGATGGCATTCCGCATTCGTCGAAAGGGCGGCGGGGTGCTGTGGGCCGGCGGCTCCTATCGACGACCCGACGGGCGGGTCACGCGGCTCGCACCCGGGGACGTGCAGTTCATGCCGAAGGCGACGTGGCGATCGGCGCAGACGGGTGCGGTCTATCCCGTTGCCCAAGTGCTGAGCATCCGCTTGCCCGAAGGCGTTCGATCGTTCCAGCTGCAGCCGATGTTCGCCAATCAGGAGATCGACGCTCGTGCCGCCGGTCAGCCGGTCTATTGGGAAGGCGCGGTGCGCACCGCCGACGGCGCCGGATACCTGGAACTCACCGGCTACGCCGCCGATCTGAAGATGTAAGTGCCCGCACCGTATAGGTCCGCCGGATGCACCCCCCTCACCGCCAGAAAGCTTACGACGCGCCGGACTGATCCGCGTCAGAGGGTCCCTGCTCTGCCGCCCGCTTGTCCGCCTTGGCTTGTGCCTTCTTCGCAGACTCGGCCGCCTTGTTCTTCTCGCGCTCACGACGTTCGAAGTCGTAATTTGGTTTGCGTGGAATGTCAGCTGCTCCAATTACTGGGTTCTGGCTTGAGCAGATGCTCGGCCTGCAGGCGTACACGAATCCATGGTCGGCGACTAGGCTCGAGACAAGGTATGTGGCTGCCGCATCGGAAGCGACGGTCAGATCGTGAGGATGATCTTCCCGCCCCCGCCTTTTTCAAGCAGCGCGTGCGCGTCACCTGCATCGCGCAGCGACATGCGTCGGCTGATTGGCAGGATGAACTTGCCATCGCGGATGTCCTCGGCGAACGCGCGGAGTTTCGAAGGGTCAGGCCGTGCGAAGACGCGGCATACCCCCACCGAAGTCGTCTTTGCGGCATCGTCCGGGAGCACCGATGCATAGCCGAACCGGCCGCCGTCCCTGACCTTGCCTAGAAGCTTCGCCCCGACCGCGCCGCCAACCGTGTCCGCAACACCATCGACGGCTTCGAGCCTTGCCATCGAATCGTCGTCATCGAGAGCGACTGCAGCATGAGCGCCCAGGCTCTCCGCCTCGGCCAGTTGTCGCGCTCTGACGCCGACGATCACCTTCACGCCAAGCTTCTTCGCGCTGTGCACGGCCGCGCGACCCACGCTGCCGAGCGCGCCGCTGACAAGGATCGTCTGGCCCGCGACTGCCCGGGTCGCAATGTGGATCAGCTGATCCCCTGTCATGGTGACGAGCGGAATGGCTGCGGCATCGATTCGATCAACGCCGTCTGGCAGGTGCGTCACCAAGGCGTCCGGAACAGCGACATATTCGGCGTAAGTCGCATCCGCCAAGGCAATCACAGTATCGCCGGGTTTGAAGTCGCGGACCGCGGCGCCGACCGCCACCACGACGCCGCTCACGTCTTTGCCGAGGATCGCCGGGAGCGTTAGCGGAAAGTCTTTCTGCCGCGCGCCAGAGCGGATCTTCCAATCAATCGGATTGACGCTGGTCGCCACCGACCTGATCAGCACGGTGTTCGGATCGACAGCCGGATCGGCAACCTCTTCTTCGTATCGCAGGACAGTCGGCCCGCCATATTCATGTACCCGAACCGCTTTCATCGCCTCGATCCTTCCTTGCCGCCGCCGGAGGCTAATACGCACATCTCGGCATCGCGGCGCCACGATCGTAATGCGGCGGCGCTGGCAATTCACGCTTTGCCGGCCTAGCCTGACCAGCGCCGGTGGCAGCGTGGGCAGCTACGAAACGGAGAAGTGCTCTGAAGCTCGCATTGCAGATATTTGGGCTAGCTGCCTTGCTCGTGGGGCTGCTCTGGATTGGACAGGGCACGGGCGTCGTGCGTTGGCCCGCATCGAGCTTCATGGTCGATCAGCGGCCTTGGGCGTTTCGGGGCGCCTTGATGGCGCTGGTCGGCGTGTTGCTGCTGTGGCGATCGGTCCGCGTGGGGCGATGAGCAGCGATCCCAAGACTGTGGCCTACATCGTCGATCAGGGATCAGCTGCCGGAGATGTGTTCGCCCGGCCGATGTTCGGCGAGCATGGATTGTGTTGCGACGGCAAGATGGTCGCCATCATCGGCCAGGATCAGCTGTTCGTGAAGATGACGGCTGGCGGGCGCTCGCATGCCGCGGATGCGGATGAGCGCACGCCCTATCCGGGCGCCAAACCCTGCCTCTTGATCGATCCCGAGCGATGGGACGATCGTGACTGGCTGGCTGAGCTACTTCGGATCACTGCCGCCGAGTTGCCGGCACCGAAGCCGAAACGGCATAAAGCGGGGTAGACGACGATACGGCTGCCCGAACTGGATACGGCTCAGAACCAGCCCGCGGACCTCAGTACGTCGGTATAGGTACGGCTGATCGGAGCGGTAAGATCGCCGGCGAGCATCGCTTCCCCGCCGCCGCGGCGCCACTTCACGCTCACGATCGCGTCGGCACAAATCCACCAGGATCGATGGATCCGGTAGCCGTGAGCCTGAGCAAGCTCGTCCAGAGCGTCGGCAAAGCGCATCGTCAACAGCTCGACACCGGCGTCGGTGTGGACCCGGAGGTAGTGATCATGGGCCTCCACCGCGATCAGCCTGGCCGATCGACGGCCTGCGCTCAGCCGACGTCGAAACACCGCCTCGGCGCCCGGCAGTGGTGGTTCTATGATCACGCGGGTTTCGACGATCGGCTCCACGCGGCGCCATACGAGCGCGCGGACCGCCATCGCGGCAAGCGACACGACGAAGACCTGCCCGAGCAACACGACATAAGCTAAGAGGCCGAAGGGCTGGACGATCAGAAAGTAGCCGGTGCCCATCACCAGCAGCCCGACGGCGGGGCTCATCGCGACCGAAACCACCACCGTTCGCAAGGCAGCCGGCCGAACGCGGGGAAGCAGCAGATTGTCGAGGAGGACGCCGACCAGGCCGCCGCCGATCATGCATATCGACCAATAGGGCATGCGACGAATGGCCGGGACCGCATCGGTGCCGAACGGGCCGATCGCCCCCATGAACAGGCCGATCGCGAGCAGCAGGACCAGTTCGGCGCGGCCACGCTGCCACAATGTCCTAGCCGCGATGCGCTGCATCAAACCCCTTCGATCACGTTCGCGCAGAAAACGCACCACTCGCGCATGTGCCTCTATCGGCTTTGCCCCGAAGCACGGATGGATAGCCAACGACTTCGGAGACCCTGACATGCTCGATCCCCAAACCGCCTTCTCCCTTGCCGGCGCCGTGGCCTCGCTCTGCTGGCTCGCGCTCGCCGCCTCCCTCTTCATCCCACCGCTACGCCGATGGATCTGGCGCATCACCGGAGCAATCGTTCCCGGCGCCATCGCGGTAGCATATATCGTCCTGTTGCATCAGGGATGGGGCAAGACCCCTGGTGGCGGCTTCGGATCGATCGCCGCGGTGCGGGCGCTGTTCGCAAACGACGCGGCATTGGCGGCGGGTTGGCTGCACTATCTCGCTTTCGATCTCTTCGTCGGCACCGCCATCGCTCGTGTCGGCCTCGGTCGTGGCATCCACCCGCTGCTGCTCCTGCCGTGCCTGCCGCTGACCTTCATGGTCGGGCCGGCGGGGTTGCTGCTGTTCCTGCTCATCGAGCTCGTCCATCGCCGGATGACGAAGGAGGCGACGGAATGAACGCATTGTCTCTGCCCGCAATGAGGCTCGACATCATCGACGAGCTGTACGCTCGTCAATCGGCACTCGCCACCTACAGCGCGGTCCTTGTCGCAGTGACGGCGATGATGCTCGGCATCCAGATGTTCGATCACCGCCTGATCGACGACGTGAGCGTCTGGGCGAAGCCCGCGAAGTTCGCCTTCTCGATCGCGCTCTTCGCCGCCACGAACGCCTGGTTCTTCGGGTATTTCCGGCCCGATCGCCGCAACGCGAGAGCGATGCGCCGGGTCGTTGCGGTGATGATCCTGGCCGGCAGTTTCGAGCTTGCCTACATCACCTGGCAAGGCGCGCATGGGCTGCAATCGCACTTCAATCGCTCGTCGCCCTTCTACGAGATCATGTATGGGCTGATGGGGATCGGCGCGCTGGCCCTGACCGGCACCACGCTGCCGATCGCGTGGGAGATCGCCCGGCGCCCGACGTCTGGCATGGCGTCGACGTACCGTGTCTCGGTCGTCATCGGGCTGCTGCTGTGCTTCGTGCTGGGAGCAGGTTTCGGTGGCTATATGGCGCAGGGCACGGGGCATAGCGTCGGCGCCGTCGGCGGTCACACACCCGTCTTCGGCTGGAATCGCAGCGGCGGCGATCTGCGCATCGCGCACTTCCTCGGCATCCACGCGCAGCAGGCGATCCCGATCTTGGGCGCTTTGCTGCTACGCGCGCCGAGCCGGATGCAAATGCCGGCTCTTATCGTGGGATCGACCCTGTACATCATGCTTGCCGTTGCCGTGTTCGCCCAGGCCATTGCAGGAACACCGCTGCTGCCTCTTTAAGTCTGGCGAACGAGGACCTGAAACATGCGGATGCAGCATCGGATTGCCGCGCACTTTGGCTTCGGTGGCTTCTGCGCGCCTTATGCCAAGGCGAGTGCTATCGTGGACGCGCTCCTGGCGTAGGGCTACAGCCGCGGCCGGGAGAGCGCCAGCTACGGCTAGACAAACGAGACCGCGATGAACTTTGGCGACTATCAGCGCGAGATCTATGGCGCCGGCCTGCGCGGCGTGCTCCCCGATATCCCGGTCGATTTCGCGACGCTGGAACGCCGTGCGGAAACGGCGATGCCGCCATCTCTGCTGAGCTACGTTCAGGGCGGCTGCGGTGACGAGCATACCCAGCGCCGCAATG
>CAXTBZ010000016.1:0-35965 GCA_964242855.1 uncultured Sphingomonadaceae bacterium | reverse complement strand
CCACTATGCCGAACGCGATCCGCTGTATCGCAGCTGGCACCACAACGAGATAACGTTCGGGCTCGTCTACGCTTTTTCGGAACGTTTCGTGCTGCCGATCAGCCATGACGAGGTCGTCCACGGCAAAGGCTCGCTCTACGGCAAGATGCCGGGCGACCCGTGGCAGAAGCGGGCGAATCTGCGGGCATATTTCAGCTTCATGTGGACGCATCCCGGCAAGAAGCTGCTGTTCATGGGTTGCGAGCTCGGCCAGCCGACCGAATGGAACCATGACAGTCAGGTCTCGTGGGACTTGCTCGACGATCCCGACCACGCGGGCATTCAGCGGTTGCTGCGTGCTTTGAACGAAGTCTATGTCCGCGAACCGGCGCTTCACGAGCGTGACGCCGATCCGGCGGGGTTCGACTGGATCATCGGCGACGACAGCGGGAATTCTGTTTTCGCATATGCGCGCTATGGCCATGGCGGGACTCCGCCCGTGGTCGTGCTGCTCAATATGGCTGCGACACCGCACACCGGATACAGGATCGCTCTTCCCGGGACCGGACGTTGGACCGAGATCTTCAACAGCGACGCTGCAATCTATGGTGGTTCGAACGTCGGCAACGGGGGCGAAATACTGGCAAGCACCATGTCGGACACTGATGGACGTGGGGTAGCCGAGCTTACGCTGCCCCCGCTTGGAGCCGTGATACTAAGGCACGAAGGCTGAGCGACTTTATCTGGATCAAGTCCAAAGCCTGATCTCTGTTATAGTCGGATTGCGAATGAAGCTCGAAACACCAAGGGTGTTCTCGCGTTTGCGGTGAGGATTTACCGTGAGGACGCCAATGGCTACAAACGACGAAATCTTTGGATCGCTAATCCGCAAGCTCGGGATGCTTGCCGATCTCGACGAGCAGGATTGCGCCGCGATCAGCCGCCTCAGCCTGACGGTGCGCCGCGAGGCGAACAACATCTACCTCGTTCGCGAAGGGGATGTGGTGGATCGCTGCTGCATCCTGCTGGAAGGCTTCGCCTGCAGACACAAGGCTGTGGGTGGTGGCGGGCGCCAGATTGTCTCTTTCCACATGGCGGGAGACCTGCTCGATCTTCAGCACATGTTCCTGCCGTGGGCCGATCACAATGTGCAGGCGATCACTGCCGTTACCGTCGCGTGGGTTCCTCGCCGGGACCTGCACGCGCTTTGTCGCGAGCGGCCGGCAATCGCCGAGGCGCTATGGCGAGATTCGCTGATCGATGCATCGGTGTTCCGCGAGTGGGTGCTGAACGTCGGGCGCCGGGATGCCAAGACACGTATAGCACATTTGCTGTGCGAGTTCGCCGCCCGCCGCCAGAAGGCCGGATTGGGCGGAGTGGAGAGCTTCGCGCTTCCGATGACTCAGGAGCAGATCGGCGACGCCACCGGGCTGACCGCGGTACATGTCAACCGGATGCTGCAGTCGCTTCGCGCCGTAGGGATCATTTCCGGCGTCAGCCGCACGGTAGAGATACAGGACTGGAACAAGCTGCAGGCGATTGCGGACTTCGACCCCGGATACCTCCACGCTGCAGCGTAAAGTTCAGAGGCCGAAGTCGCTCATCGGTATTCACTCGCTAGCCTAAGCACAGCTCCGCAACCTCATTCGTCCGGCGTCTCGTCCTCGCCCGGGCGATTATCTCCCTCCGTTGGGGGATCGGTTAGTTCTGGGGCTGGCGGACGACTGATGATGCCGCCAGCGGGCTCGATCTCGCCGGCTTCCGGCACAAACGGTTCGGGTGCGGACTTCTCATTTCCCATCATTCTGCCTCCTGGCTCGCCACCGGATGAGCAGCCTCGTCATAGCCGACGTCGCCGGGCAAAAGGCCGCGCCGCTGAGGGGCAGCGTTCGTGGAAGCTTCATCAGGTGCTACATACTGCGCGCCGTCTCCGCCGAAATGTTCGCGACTGTCGAGCGGGTGACGCGATGTATCTTCATCGTCGATGGCTTCGCCGGGAGCGGCACCGCCTTGATAGGCGCCACCGTCCGATACAGTCCCGGCCGATAGCGGCACCTCATCCTGCCGACGCTGATCGGCAGGCTTGTCGGTCGGCGAGAGGCCGGCGCTGCTGGCACTGCTGTTACCTGGCGCATCGGCCTGGTTGCGGTTGGCCAGGTCTGTTTGTTCGGTCATGATCGTTCTCCTCTTCGATGAGCAAACGCGCGAGAGTAGAAGTCGGCGCCTGATGGGGTGGAGCGCGCAGCGCCTCCGCTGCACTCGGAATTTGGGCGGCACCATAAGCATACCGACTGATCGAGGTTGGCGACGAGCACTCGATACCTGAGCTATTAAGGTGATGGGGGATCATTAGGAGATGATCTGTGTCACTGCTGTCTTATACACCGGAAGTCGAGGTCGAGCATTGTATCAGCCGCGAGCGCGTCGAACGCGCCGCCGCCGGATCGGCAACGCATCCGAACGTCGCATCCAGCCACCACATCATGGCTGAGCGGTATGCCGACCGTGCGTGGTCGATCTCGGAAGAGTATGACCTGCCTTATCTCCCCAGCGGCTTGTGGCAGTAATCTCGAGCGCGATGTGCACGCGGCGTGAGCAAGGCACCACCGCTTAGCCGGCTTCCTCAGCCGATATCGAGACGCGCTCTTCGACCGTGGAGCGGCTAGCCGCCGTTTATTAGGCGCAAACGACCTTCCAGCATCGCTCTTCCAAAGCGCCCGAGGTTCTGGCACTCTCAGCCATACCGATTCTTCGAACTTCCGCTCGACGATCTGAGGCGGTTAGAAAAACACCGCGAGGGAGGACATCTTCAAGGCCATGCTGCGAGCATGTCTTCAGAGCAGGACCACGGATTGGCTACACGCGTATGCGTGCGGCACCGCGTAACGCAGCGTGAAGCCTTTTACCTTTCTTTATGGCCCGCAGTTGCTCTCCGGCGCGGGATCATCGCGGAACCTGAGCGAGTTGCTCCCTGACGGTCCGGCGCTGTTCGTTACCGATCGACAGGTACGGGCACTCGGCCTTGCGGATGAGACCTTGAGGCAGCTCGACCGTCTTGGGCGTACTCCGATCCTCTTCGATGCCGTCGAGGCTGACCCTTCCCGTGCCACGCTCGAGGCAGCGGTACAGCTTGGGCGCGACGCGGACGTTCGCTCCGTCGTCGGTTTCGGCGGCGGCAGTCCGATGGATGTCGCTAAGCTCGCCGCCTATCTGCTCGGGTCGGGTGACGCGCTCGATGACATCTGGGGTGTCGGCAACGCCGCCGGCGTGGCGCTGCCGCTGGTGCTGGTGCCGACTACCGCGGGCACTGGATCGGAAGCCACACCGGTCGCGATCATCACTCTGCCCGGCGACGAGAAGAGGGGTGTCTCGTCGACTGCCTTGATCGCGCGACATGCCGTGCTCGATCCGCTCTTAACGGTCGGCCTGCCCAAGCATGTCACCGCGGCAACGGGCATGGACGCGATGGTCCATGCGATCGAGGCCTATACCTCCGCCCACCTCAAGAACCCCATCTCCGATCTGCTCGCGCGTGAGGCGCTGTCGTTGCTTGCGGCGAACCTTCTTACTGCCTGCGGGCAGCCGGACGATCTTGGGCCCCGGTCCGCCATGCTGCTCGGCGCGCATCTGGCTGGCGTGGCGTTCGCCAACGCGCCGGTGGCGGGCGTACACGCGCTCGCTTACCCGCTTGGCGGTCGATTCCATGTGCCCCACGGATTGTCGAACGTGTTGATGCTGCCCCACGTCATGCGCCACAACATGCAAGCCGCGTTGCCGCTCTATGCAGAACTGGCGCCGATCGTGGATCCGTCGCTCGCCAGCTTGGGCACACAGGCACAGGCGGCAGGTCTGATCGAGGCTCTGGAGACGATGTCGCAGGCCGCCGGGATGCAGCAGCGGTTGCGCGATGTGGGTGTCGACCATTCCGACGTCGTGGGGCTGGCGCAGGACGCCATGCTGCAGGAACGATTGCTGCGCAACAATCCATGCGAGATCACCCATGACGATGCTTACAGGCTCTACGAGGCCGCGCTGTGAGCATCCCGATGCGGCCTCGCTCGTCCTACCGCCACTGGACGCCGATCACGACACGCTGGCACGACAATGATGCATACGGCCACGTCAACAACACCGTATATTATGGCTGGTTCGACACCGCCGTGAACGCCTGGCTGATCGAAGCCAGGTTGCTCGACGTCGAAGGCGGTGATCCGATCGGCCTGGTGGCTGAAACGGGATGCCGTTACTCTGCTCCCCTCGCCTTTCCCGAGCCCGTCGAGATCGGCCTTGTGGTCGCGCGGCTCGGCTCGTCCAGCGTCACCTTCCACTTGGGCGTATTCGCGCGCGAGGCGGCCGATGCGGCTGCGGAAGGTCACTTCACCCACGTCTATGTCGGCCGCGAGAGCCGGCGCCCCGTACCGCTACCGGAAGAGTGGCGTGAGAAACTGGAAAGGCTCGTCTGATGGATCTGAACTTCACCGCGCAAGAGGAAGCTTTTCGCCAGGAGATTCGCCGCTTCCTTGTCGACAAGCTGCCGTCTCGCATCGCCAACAAGGTGAAGCGCAACCTGCGGCTCACCAAGTCCGACATGGAGGAGTGGCACGCGATCCTCAATGAACGCGGCTGGCTCGCAACGATCTGGCCGAAGGAATATGGCGGCCCCGGCTGGACGATCGCCGAACGCTACATCTTCGACGTCGAGACTGCGCTTGCCGGTGCGCCACGGATCATCCCATTCGGCCTCAACATGCTGGGGCCGGTGCTGATCGAATACGGTAACGAGGCCCAGAAGAAGCATTGGCTGCCGCGCATCCTCGACGGGTCCGATTGGTGGTGCCAGGGTTATTCAGAACCCGGCGCCGGGTCCGATCTCGCCAACCTGAAGTGCGCAGCCGTGCGGGATGGCGACGAGTATGTCGTCAATGGCCAGAAGACCTGGACGACGCTCGGCCAGTTCGCCGACATGATCTTCTGCCTGGTACGAACCGATCCGCAGGCGCGGAAGCGGCAGGAAGGCATATCCTTCCTGCTCATCGACATGAAGACGCCCGGTGTCGAAGTACGCCCGATCATCCTGCTGGATGGCGAGCACGAGGTGAACGAGGTGTTCTTCACCGACGTCCGCGTGCCCGCCGAGAACCTGGTTGGGGTGGAAAACCAGGGCTGGACGATCGCCAAGTTCCTGCTCACCCATGAACGCACCAACATCGCCGGCGTTGGCGGATCGATGGCCGCGTTCGAGCACCTCCTTCACGTCGCCAACGGCCAGCGCAAGAACGGCCGCCCGCTTGCCGAGGACCCGCTCTTCGCCGCGCGTCTGGCGCGTCTGGAGATTGATCTCGAGAACATGAAGACGACCAACCTGCGCGTGCTCGCGGCGGCGGCATCCGGTCGCGCGCCCGGCGCGGAAAGCTCGATGCTCAAAATCCGCGGCACTGAGATCCGGCAGGAGATCACGAGCCTGACGCGGCGCGCGCTCGGCCCTTACGCGCAGCCCTTCATCTCCGAGGCGCTGGACGAGGGATGGAATGGCGAGCCGGTCGGGCCCGAATTCGCGGCGCCGGTCTCGGCCGATTACTTCAACAACCGCAAGCTTTCGATCTTCGGCGGTTCCAACGAAGTCCAGCGCGAGATCATCACCAAAGCGATCCTGGAGCTCTGACATGGATTTTCGCCCGAGCGACGACCGGCAGATGCTCGCCGACAGCCTCAACCGCTTCCTCGCCGATCGCTACCCCATCGACGTCCGCAACCGCATCGCCGCGTCACCCGAAGGCTTCTCGCCCGAGATCTGGCGCCAGCTTGCCGAACTCGGCGTGATCGGCGCACTGTTCGATGAAGCCGCCGGCGGGTTCGGCGGATCCGGTTTCGACATCGCCACGGTGTTCGACTCCGTGGGACGAGCACTCGTCGTGGAGCCTTTCCTCGGCACGTTGATGGCCGGGCGTGTGCTGGCGAAAGCCGGCGGACATGATGAGCTGCTCGAGCAGGTCATTGCCGGAACCGCGATCCTGGCCTTTGCCAGTGAAGAGGCACAGAGTCGCTATGACTCGAACGCGATCGAGGCGCAGGCAACCAGGTTCGGCGAAAGCTGGTTGCTGAGCGGCAGTAAGGCAGTCGTGCCGCAGATCGAGGCGGCTACCCACATCGTCGTGTCGGCGCTGGCGAACGACGAGGTCGCGCTTTTCCTAGTGGCGGCAGACGCTGCGGGTGTTTCGGTGCGCGGGTATCCGATGATCGACGGCGGGCGTGGCGGAGAGCTGACGTTAGACGGTGCCGCAGGCGCGTTGGTCGCTGGAGGGTTGCCCAGCGTCGAAGACGCGATCGCCGCAGGCATCGTGGCTTTGGCATCGGAAGCGATCGGGCTGATGGAGGCGCTGAGGGACGCGACGCTCGATTACCTGCGCACGCGGGTGCAGTTCGGCGTGCCGATCGGCAAGTTCCAGGCGCTGCAGCACCGCATGGCGACAGTCGCGCTCGAGATCGAACAGGCGCGTTCCGCCGCGATCAACGCCGCCGCTGCGCTCGATGCCGATCCTCGCGAGCGCGACCGTGCAGCCTCGGCGGCGAAGTTCACGATCGGCCGCGTCGGCACACTGGTGGCCGAGGAGGCCATCCAGATGCACGGCGGCATCGGCATGACGTGGGAACTACCACTCTCGCACTTCGCCAAGCGGCTGACGATGATCGGACACCAGCTCGGCGACGAGGATCATCATCTGGAACGCTACATT
Organism: uncultured Sphingomonadaceae bacterium; assembly: GCA_964242855.1. Classification (GTDB taxonomy): domain Bacteria; phylum Pseudomonadota; class Alphaproteobacteria; order Sphingomonadales; family Sphingomonadaceae; genus Solisphingomonas. The sequence continues at coordinate 29,252 of CAXTBZ010000016.1, read as the reverse complement.
GCGCTCGGGCGGGCAGCCTGAGCGCAAACTTAGGAAGCTAAAGCGTCGGGTCGATCAGGTACTTCTCGCCGGTCGCCTTCTTCTGATAGGCAGTGACAATCTCGGGCTTCAGCACGTCCGCCAGGCTGATCACTTGAGTGTAGCGGCTGGCAAAGGTCGTCGATAGCTCATCGGCGACCCGCTGGCGAAGGCGGGCGGCGTCGGCGCCGATCTTGCCGAGAAAGTTGGTCAGCAACCAGCCCCCCAGGCCCCAGGAAAGGCCAAACGCACGATCGAGTACGGTTGGGCCAGTATCGAGCGCTCCGTAGATGTAGACCTGCTTGGGCGAACTGTTGCCGTAAATGCTGTAGGCGCCGCCCTTCGTCGCCGCGGCTGCCTCCATCGCGTTGAGGATGCGGCTGGCGAGCTTGCCGCCGCCGATCGCATCGAAACCGATCGTCGCGCCGGTCTGCGCAATCGCGTCAACCAGTTGCGGCTGAAAATCGGCATCATTGCTGTTGAGGACAAACCGCGCACCAATGTTTCGCAGGATCGCTGCCTGCGCGTCGCTGCGCACGATGTTGACCAGCGCGATACCGTCCGCGAGGCAAATCTTGTTGAGCATCTGGCCGAGGTTGGAGGCGGCGGCCGTATGCACGATCGCCTTGTGGCCCTCGGCGCGCATCGTCTCGACAAAGCCGAGCGCAGTCAGCGGATTGACGAACATCGCCGCGCCATCTGCCGCGCTGACGCCTTCCGGCAAAGGCGTGCAGGCACGGGCGTGTATCTTGCGATACTGGCAATACATGCCGCCCCCGACCAACCCGACCTTGCGGCCAAGCATGTCAGCGCAGTTGGCACCTGCCTTGACGACGGTGCCGGCGCCTTCGTTGCCCACTGCAAGTGATTGGCCGAGACGCGCTGCGACCATCCTTGCCAACTGGGGTGGGATGTCGGCGACCAGAACCGGCTGCTCGGCCGTTCCCTCCGCCCGCAGCGTCGTCATGTCGGCCGGCCCGAGAAGCAGGCCGAGATCGGACGGATTGATCGGCGCGGCTTCCACGCGCACGATCACCTCGTCCGGCCCAGGCTCGCCGTGATCGACCGGTTCCAGCGTCAGCCGCAGCCGATTGTCGTCACCGATCGTGGATCGAAGCTCGAGGCCGTCGCTCATTCGTCATCCAAGGGTGGCGGCAAGCAGAGTGGGATCGCCTCTGCTTGCCTAGGCATCAGAAATGATAGCGGAGCGTCCCACCATAGGTACGCGGTGCACCCAGGAAGGCATCCAGCACGCCGGTCGCATTGGTCGGTACGTTCTGGAAGCCGGAGTCGAAGGCCACCTGCTTATAGTTGGTGTTGAGCAGGTTCTCCGCCCATGCCTCGACGCTCCAGCGCTTGCTCTTGGGCCCGAACGCCAGGCGCGCGTTCATAAGGACGTAGCCCTTCTGCTCCTTGCCAGGATCGAGATCGGACCCGGTGTTGTATTTGGACGAATATTTCGCGCCCATGTTGAAGCGCGCCTGGTAATCTTCGCCGATCGGCTGGGTGTAAGTGCCCGACAGCGATGCCGAATATAGCGGCGCCAGCGACAGGCGCGAGTGACGGCCGCCGAGGAAGCCCGTCTTATGGCTGAGGTCGGCGAGTTCCACGTCGCTCAGATGATAGCGCGTGTCCGCGACGGTGATGCCGCCCTGGAAGCTGAGCTTCGGATCGGCGAACCAGACGAAATCGGCATCGATGCCCTTGCTGATCACCTTGGGGATCGAGTCCACGACAAAAACCAGGCCGTTGAAGGAGTTCAGCTGGAAGTTCTTGTAGCTCTGGTAGAAGCCGGCGACGTTGAACAGCAGCTTGCGATCGAAAAGGGTGGCCTTCTCGCCGATCTCGAACGCGTTGTTGGTCTCATCGTGGAAACGCGTGTCGCGGATCGGCGTGATCAGCGCCGCACTGCCCGGAGCGCAACCCTCGTCACCGACCTGACATTGGACGCGATCCAGGTTGAACCCGCCCGCCTTGTAGCCGCGCGCATAGGATGCGTAGAGCAGCAGGCGCGGGTCTACCCGATAGACCAGCTTGGCCGTGCCGGTCGGCGCATGCTCGCGCTCATGCTGGTGATTGGTGAAATTGTTGTAGCCCGGGCTGAGGAAGGGCAAGCACGTGGTGGCGTTAACTCCCTCCAGCAATCCCGCTATGAACGGAGGGAAGTTGGCGAAGTCTGCGTTTGCCTGAGCGCATCCCGCGCCGCCGCCGATGTTGGTGCTGAACTGGTTCAGACTCTTCACATCGATCGAATAGCGGAAGCCACCGTTAAAACTGAGCTTGTCGGTGAAGTGGAAGGTCTCGTTGGTGAACAGCGCGTAGGTGTTGTCGGTCTGCCGATATCGATCGATCGAGCCCGAACCCGGTACGTAGTTCACGCCACCGTTGGCGCCGAAGAGGCCGGTTTTCAGGAAATTCGGATTGGGCGCCCCGGTAACCAGCGACGAGAACAGGTCGCTGAGGTACGTCGTGAAGTCGTTGCCGACCAGGATGCTCGTGTTCTGCAGCAGCTTCTCGTGCGAGTAGAAGCCGCCGACCAGGAAGTCGAGTTTGCCTGCGGTGCCGCCATAGCGAAGCTCTTGGCTGAACGTCTTGAACTCGCTCGAGTTGCTGTTGTCGGGCGGCAGGTAATCGATGTCGGCGGTGGAGAAATCCGCGTCGAAGCCGGCCTTCGTCTTCCAGTCACGATACGCCGTGATCGAGGTGAGCGTGCCCGGCCCCACATCCAGATCGGCCTGCAACGACACACCGCCATCGCGGATGTGCTGGCCATCGGGCCGGTTGGCGTAGGCATCCCGCTTGTACGGATGGTTCGGATCGCCATCGTTGCCACCAAGCGCTGCAACGATCCCGTTCGCAAGATTTGGAGCCGGCGCCTGGCTCGCCCGCGTGATTACGGCGATGCAGCAATCCTCGTTGCGGCGTGAATAGTCGGCGATCGCGCGGATCTTCAACGTGTCGGTCGGCGTGAACAGCAACTGCCCGCGAATGGTGTAGAAGTTGCGGTTGGTGTCATGCTTCGACGTGCGTGGGCCGGGGCCAGTGTCGACATCGAAATAGCCGTCACGCTGGCGATCGGCGAAATAGAGACTGGCCGCGAGCTTGTCGTTGACGATCGGGCCGGTCACTTCCGCCGCTCCGCCAATTCCACCATAATTGCCGAAGTCGAGATCGGCATCGAGCCCGAACTTGTTCTTGGGCGCCGCAGTCAGGATGTTGATCACGCCCGCCGTCGCCGATTTACCGAACAGCGTGCCCTGCGGACCCTTCAGCACCTCGATGCGCTCGACGTCGCCGAGATCACCGAAGCCGACGCCGTTGCGCGGCCGGTACACGCCGTCGATAACGATGCCGACCGAGGACTCCAGGCCGGCATTGTCACCCACCGTGCCGATGCCGCGGATGCGCGCGGTGGTCGACGCTTCGCTGCTCGTCGACGTCACCAACAGGCCCGGCGCGAGCAGCGCGAGGTCCTTGATGTCCTTCACGCCACTGTCCTGCAGCAGCTGGTGGGTGACCGTCGTCACCACAATGGGAACATTCTGCAGGTTCTCGGTACGCTTCTGCGCCGTCACCACGATCTCATCGACGCTGCGCGGCGCGTCGTAGCTGGACGCGGACGCCGCGCTCGATGCGTTTGGGCCGGACGTGGGCGTCGCGGCAGCAGCGGTCGGCGCATTCGCCGGCAAAGCGGCGTCAGGAGCGGGGCTGGCAGCCGACTGGGCAAAGCCTGCTCCCGCATGCAGCGACAGGACCAGCGCCATGCCGGACCCGACAAGACGCAATGTGACCTTGGAATTCATTGAAGCTCCCCTTCCATCCTGTCCTTGTGGCGCGCTTCGAATGGTGGCGCGCATCTGTTCTTGGCGCGGTGATGGGCGAGCAACCATATCGCGTCAAGCCGAATTGAATATGCGGTACGGTGCTGCTTCAAGCGTGGCGTTCTTGCAACGCCAGGCGGTGATGCTGCTATGCACCATCATAGACGCAGTTTTCTGCCGCCTCGGGTTAGCTTTGCTGGGCATGGACAATAGGTAGGTTGCAAATTCGAACTTATAGTTCGTTCGAACGGCACACCTAGCCCGAGCGTTGAGCGGAACGGTCGGTATCGTCTCGCCGCATCGTAGCCGCCACGAGCATCCAGACAATGATGGCGAGCACGATCACCGGCATCAGCGCCTCGAAGGCGATGAGCAAAGGTTGTCGTGCGCCATGCGCCGCCGCGATGTCACTGATGCGCCCGATGAACAGAGGTCCTCCGCCGAGCCCGATCAGGTTCAGCAGGAACAGCAGGGTAGCCCCGGCTACGCTGCGCCGCTCCGGCGGGGACGCGTTCTGGACCAGCGCCAGCGCTGGCGCGAGGTAGGCGGTGCCGAGCAGCGCAAGGATCGTCAGGAAGAACAGCGAGAGCGCTCTTCCAGGCGCCCAAAGGAAGCCCGCGAATACGGGAAGTTCGATCAGGAAGGCCAGCGCCGGCAACCAGCAGTACCAGCGACGATCGCGATCGCCGAGCCGATCGACGAGCCACCCGGCACCGAGCGTGCCGACGACGCCCGTCACGCCGAGCACGATGCTGTAGGTGCTGGCGATTTCTCCAAGGCTCATGCCCTTCACGCGCTCGAGAAAGGATGGGTTCCAGGCCAGCAATCCATAGCCGACGAAGGAGGAGAGCCCGGCTCCCACCGCAGTTAGCATGAGCGTCCGGTCGCCCACGAACAGCAGGATCGCTCGGCCGAGCGAAACGGGTGGCACCTGTTGAGCTATGCTCTTGGCGTCGAGACCGCCGCGCTTCGGCTCGCGAACCACCACCAGCATCAGCAGCGCCAGCAGCAAGCCCGGCAGGCCCACGGTGATGAACGCCGCCCGCCAGCCATGATGCGCGGCCATCCAGCCACCCAGCCCGACGCCGAGTGCCGATCCGATCGGCACGCCTAATGAATAGATCGCAAGCCCGGTGCCACGCCGCTCGGGCGGAAAGTAGTCCGATAGCAAGCTGTAGGATGGCGGCGAACCACCAGCCTCGCCTGCCCCGACAAGCACGCGGGCTGCGGCAAGCTGGGTGAACCCTCGCGCAAAACCACAGGCGGCGGTGGCTAGGCTCCAGATCGCGCAGGCTGCGGCCATGATCGTCACGCGGCGCGTGCGATCCGACAGCCATGCTACGGGTATGCCGAAGGTCGTGTAGAATAACGCGAAGGAGAGGCCGCTCAGCAATCCGAGTTGGGTATCGGAAAGCCCCATCTCGATGCGGATCTGCTCCTGAAGGATCGACATGATCTGCCGATCCATGAAGTTGAAGCTGTAGACCAGCGCCAGGAAGAATGCGACGATCAACGCATAGCCGCGACTGGGTTGCGGCTCCAAGCCACCATCTGTGCGGCCAACCTGCCCTGTTCCTGCCATCGCGCAATCCTCTCGCCGCTCTCTGCCATCGGGGACGGAACGTTTTGCGAAAGCTAGGCGCATCCACTCACATGATGCAAGCAGCGGTATGGTGACATCCAACTGCTTCATGGACGATGGGTCCGATCTCGGAATAAGAGGTACGGAATCAGAAGAACGATCGAGTCGACGGGAGAGGCATTTTGGACTTCACGCTTTCCGACCGCGAGGCGCATTTCCGGGATGCCGTCCGCAGCTTCATCGACGAGCATATCCGTCCTCGTCAGGCCGACTACGACGCACAAGCGCACGAGGGCGATCGCTGGAAGCCGATCCCGGTTATCGAGGAGGTGAAGCCGCTCGCGCGCAAGGCAGGGCTGTGGAACCTGTTCATGCCACCGCGGTCCGGTCAGGCGCATGTCGACGACAGTTTCGCCTTCGAGGGCACTCAGCTGACCAACCTCGAATATGCGTTGTGCGCTGAAGAAATGGGCCGCGTCGAGTGGGCGTCCGAGGTGTTCAACTGCTCGGCCCCGGATACCGGCAACATGGAGGTGCTCCATCGCTACGGCACGGCCGAGCAGAAGGAAGAGTGGCTCCGGCCGCTGATGCACGGCGAGATGCGGTCCGCCTTCTTGATGACCGAGCCGGACGTCGCCTCCTCCGATGCCACCAACATCCAGAGTTCGATCGTCCGTGACGGAGACGACTTCGTCATCAACGGCCGCAAATGGTGGTCGTCCGGCGCCGGCGATCCGCGTTGCAAGATCGCTATCTTCATGGGCAAGTCCGATCCCGAGGGCAGCCGCCATGCCAGCCAGAGCATGATCCTTGTCCCGCTCGAGACGCCCCGCGTGAAGATCGAGCGGATGCTGAGCGTCTATGGCTATGATCACGCGCCGCACGGCCATGCCGAGATCCTGCTGACCGACGTGCGGGTGCCAGCGGCGAACATGCTGCTCGGCGAAGGCCGCGGCTTCGAGATCGCCCAAGGCCGCCTCGGACCGGGACGTATCCATCACTGCATGCGCACGATCGGGGTTGCTGAGACCGCCATCGAAGCCATGGCCAAGCGGCTCATGAGCCGCGTCGCCTTCGGCAAGCGTATCGCCGAACACAGCGTGTGGGAGGAACGCATCGCCCGCGCCCGCATCGACATCGAGATGAGCCGCCTGCTCTGCCTCAAGGCGGCCGACATGATGGATCGCGCCGGCAACAAGTCCGCCAAGCTCGAGATTGCGATGATCAAGGTGCAGGCGCCGCAGATGGCGCTCAAGATCCTCGACGACGCTATCCAGGCGCACGGTGGCGGCGGTGTGTCGGGCGACTTCCCGCTGGCGCATCAGTGGGCTGCCTTGCGCACGCTGCGCTTTGCCGACGGCCCGGACGAGGTGCACGCTCGCGCCATCGCGCGCGAAGAGTTCGGCAAGCATGGTGACTGGAAGCAGAAAGCGGCCCGGTAGCCGACGACTCTTCCAAACGGCTGATCTTGCGCTGTCGGGTGGGCGGTGAAAGATCGGCCGTATGACCCGTCCGTCCGTTCTAACTCTGATTCGCGAGGACCTGCATTCGCAGCGGGAGGGGTTCCTTGCGCAGGGCTTCTGGGCGCTGGCCGTGTACCGGCTGGGCAATCGTCATCTCGCGATGCGTCGCGGCCCGCTACGCGCGATCTGCGGCGGCATGCTGCGCCTCGCGACCAAATGGATCGAGATGAGTTGCGGCATCTCTATGCCATCAACGGCGATCATCGGGCGACGCCTGCGGATCGAGCATTTCGGCGGCATCATCGTGCATGGCGGCAGCGTCATCGGCGATGACTGCCTGATCCGTCACGGCCTGACCCTCGGCAACCGATCCGAAGAACGGCCCGACGAAGCACCTATCATCGGCGATGGCGTTCAGATCGGCGCAGGAGCGATGATCTTGGGCCGGGTATGCGTCGGCGACGGTGCGCGGATCGCGGCAGGAGCGGTGGTGCTGATCGATGTGCCAGCCGGCGCCGTGGCCGCCGGCAATCCTGCACGGATTGTCCGCCTTCCCTCGCCTCCTATCGGTAGCTCGCGATGACTCAGCCGAGTAGAACCTTTGGGACCGCATCCGAGCTTGCCCGCTCGATCAGCACGGCGCCAAGCACCGCACCCAGCAGCGCCCAGTAATACCAGGCAGCCGATAGATAGAAGAGCAGGTTGTCCGAATAGCTCATCATGAAATACGCGACGAGCAGTCCAATCGGCAGGAACGCAGCAGATCTCTCGATCTTCGCACGAGCAAACGCGGTCGCGAGTACAATCGGTATCCAGAGCAGAAGGGCGAGGCCGATCACGCCTGCCTCGTAGATCGTCTGGATATACACGCTGTGCGAGTCCATCCCGGGTTGGACCGGGAAGAAGAATATCGAGTTGTGCCTGAAGGAGCCCATGCCCTCGCCCGTGACGCGATGATCCTGCGAATCCGTCATGCTGTCCCGCCACAGCATCTTCCGCCAAGCGTATGAATCGACGTTGATCTGGCCGGATGTGACCAGATAATCGGGTACGTCGCTCGCACCGTTCAGGTCGCTCAGGCGCGATTGCACGGGCGGCAGCAGTATGAGCAGCCCCGCAAGCGGCAGGACCAGCAGAGCGCGACGTTCGACCAGGATTCCGAACAGCATGAAGATGACCGCTGTGCAGGACCAGGCGCTTCGCGTCTGCGTCAGGAGCATCATGATCAGCGATAAGGCGAGCACGGTAGCCGCAGCGATCACCCTGAGCCGAGTGGAAGACCTGCGCAGGCGCGAGCCTAGCAGCCAAAGGCTGATGCAGATCGTCGCCAGAAGATACATCGCAAAGATGTTGGGATGCGGAAAGGTACCTTGAGTTCGATCGCCGTGCGATCGTACCGCCTGTAAAATGCCTGTCGCGAGCGGGATTATCGTCGACAGCAGAACGGCATCGATCAGGTTCCGAAGTGAAGTCTGGCAGGCGGTGACCGCTAGGCCCATGAAGAAGATGGCGGCGTAGCTGAAGATGTTGAGAAGCAAGCGAAGGCCCTCGCCCGCATCGGGCGACCAGGACAGGGTTAGAGTGAGCCAGGCAAGATAGGGCGCCCAGGCGAGAACTGCCAATACGGCGAGCCGCGGCGGAAGAAGCATCAACGACAATAAGCCTGCCGCTATCACAACGACGTTTTCGACAGCGCCGAGCGTCATCTCGGAACTGCCGAGCGGGATCATGCTGAAGATGTTGTCCAGGCTCGCGCGCGAGAGCAGCACGCACCAGAGCACCACCGCAATGCAGCGCAGTGATCCTTGCCTAAAGCCTGTAAGGGCCGGATGCTCGTCCGGTACCCTCGGCATTATCCAGATTGCGGATCGTTCGCTATCTGCCCCGTTGCCCATGCAGCCCCCTGATGTCGCTCCTCCGAGTACAAGCAGACGACGGCGCGGTCACGCGTTCAGTCTTCATCATTGCGCGCAGACTGAACACCTGCCGCTAATCAGCCAGCGGGGCGGGCGGCTCTGCAACTCGCTTACCGGGTCCACCCGGATACGTCGGTCCGTTGTTGGTGACGATCGCCAGATACGGCATGAACCGCCTGATATCGTGCTGCAGATCCTTGACCTGTTCTGCGCACCCATCTTCTACCGCTGCGAGGAACATGGTGCGATCGGCCTGATCGACGACATAGCCACCATATTGCTGATACGCGCGTGCCAGCGTGAGCCCTGCCGGCGAGAGGCGCAGGCCTGAAAGATCAACCGACGGAGGTATCCCGACCAGAGCACCCATCGGCACCTCTCCGGAATACGCGTTGTGCCCGCCCCCGTCGGTTGAGGTGGCAGGCCAAACCTTCTGGCTGGCTACAGTGGCGCCGCGCCGCAACTGGGTCGGGCTCAGTATCATTGCGATCGCATGGCGGATGATGCCTCGCCGCAGTTCGCTGCATCGGATCAAACCGCCGAGCAATGAACCACCGAATGCGCGAACGCCAACGGAGCGATTGTCTTGCGGACTGATCCCGGTCCCCTGCAGATCGGTCCGCACGAGGAAAGTCGCACTGTAGCTATGCGTGGACGCATCGAACGCTCCGCCCCACGCCTCGTAAACCGTCCGTCCGTCAGGGGTGACCAGCACCACATCGTCGTCGCCGCCGGTGCGAATCTTCATACCTGCCGGGGTGTGCAGCATGATCGCGCCGTCCACGTACGGCGCATCGACGGCCCAACCGGGCGTATCGGCGCGAGCTCGATAATGCCACGTTACCAGCGGATCGACCTCGCTGCTTCTAGAGATCGAGAACCCCCAGCCGCCGACGAACGGATTGGATTGGGATTTCCCACCTACGTCGCCGCTATGAAGCATGGCGCTCGCCGGAGCATCGAATCGTTCGAACACAGCTTGGTCACCCAGCGGGATGTTCCAGATGCTCGCTGACGAGAATGGTTGCTCCAGCGCGTCACGCCGAACCGCCTGTCGGTTTACGGCAGCGGCATCAGCCTCAATCGACATCACCCCATTCATAACGATGCAGAGGTGAAGCAGCGTTCGGCGAACTGATAACGTCAAGGGTAGAATACCTCCGGCACGTCCAATCCGCGCTTCGCAATCTGCGCCGTTGTAGCGTTAACATCTGCCGAAATGAACTAGGCGGCCGTCACCGTACCGAACTGGGCCGCAATGTCTCGCATAGTCTTGTGCGGCGCAGCTCAGGATGCAAAGGTCAGAGGCGGGGGTTCGTGTGGCAGATCGTAGGCAGCTGAAATCCCGTCCTCAGGGCGTCATGAGCTGAGGCATTGGCGCGCATCGACATCATCATGCCCGTTCGCAACGGTGCCGCCTACCTGGACGAGGCAATACGTTCGGTCCGGGCTCAAAATGCGCGCGATTGGCGGTTGCTGGTGCTGGATCATGGGTCCGGCGACACAAGCGCCGCCATCGCGGCTCGCCACGCCGGCGAAGATGCCCGCGTCGAGCTTCGTGACTGTAGCGCGGTGCAAGGCTTGTCGGTATTGCGCAACGTCGGTCTCGATGCGGCAGACGGCGAATTTGTCCTGTTGCACGACGCGGATGATCGTTCACGCCCAGATCGCATCGATCGCCTGATCGAAGGTCTGACGAACAATCCTGGCGCCACAGCGATAGGGAGCGAGTGCCGTCTCGTGGACGAGCAGGGGCGCGCAAGCGGCTACCTCTCCCGCCTCATCGATGCTGCACGGATTTCCCCTTCCATCCTGTTCTGCAACCCGATGGCCCAGCCGACCGTCATGTTCCGGCGTGAGGGGCTCGCGCGGCATAAGGTTTGCTACGGCACCGGTTTCCTCGGTGTCGTCTCTTCCAAGGACGACATGATCGTGACCGATCTGGTCGAAGACTATCTTCTGTTCGGACAACTCGGCATCCTCGGAGAATGCGTCAATCTTCCCTTGCCGCTGGTGGATTACCGACGACACCCTCAAAGCGTGACCATGTTGGCGCACCGCCGGCAATTACAGTTGTCACTGGCAGTTTCTCGCTTCCTGATGCACAGCCTCGCGGGGCTCAGGTCGGTCCCCTATGTCGATCCGGCACCCTTCTGCAGTCATGGCGCCACGCTGTTCGCGTTGCCCGAGCGGTCCGCCGACCTCGATGTGTCCTTCAAGGCCATGGCCGCATCACTGCGTCAAGCTTTCGGGCCCTCGGCCGCCCTGGAACGGGAGCTCGCCTTTCGCCGCACGCTCGCAACTCGCCAATCTTTCAACCTTGCCACCCGCTATCTGCAGTTCAGGGCTCGCCATCGACCCGAGATGGACGAGGCGGCGGTCGCTCGCGGATGGCTGACCGCGCCACTGCGTGGACGGCAACGGCCCATCATCGAGGCGGATGACCTGCTCCCGGGTATGGCATCATGATGATCCAACGACGAGACCCGGCGGATGCATCGGCGAGCACTGCAGCTGTTGTCGACGTCCTCCTTCCGGTGTTCAATGCCGAGGCGACGCTCGAAGCCGCGGTACGATCAATCCAGAACCAGTCGATCAGCAACATCCGCATCATCATCGTCGACGACGGCTCTACCGATCGGTCGCCAGCCATATTGGCTCGACTTGCAGCGCAAGACCCGCGGATTGAACTTATTACCAAGACCAACAGCGGTATCGTCGATGCGCTGAACGAAGGGCTGCAACGATGCTCTGCTGATTACGTCGCCCGTCATGACGCCGACGACATCGCTTACCGCGACCGTTTCTCGGCTCAGATCGCTTATCTGGAGAGACACCCGCAATGCGTGGCGGTCGATGGCGATCACCACGTTATCGACGACGAGGGGCGGATTATCGGCAGACATGTTCAGCAAGAAGGGCCGGTACCGTCGAACGCCCGGTCGATTCCGTCGCGCCAGCCCTATCTAACCCACCCGTTCCTGATGGTCCGCCGCGCTGCCCTCTTGGAAGCCGGTGGCTACCGACATGCTCTCCACGCAGAGGACACGGACCTCTACTGGCGGCTGCTTCCACTCGGCGAATTGCATCATGTGCCGGCGATGCTGGGAGCATACCGCCTGCACGCCGGCAGCCTCTCGAGCGCCTCCGTCCTCAACGGACGCATCGCCGCTGCCCAGTCGCAATTGGCCGCGCTTGCCTATCGAAGTCGATCGTCGGGGCAGCCGGAGCCGACGATCTCGCGGAAACGATCCGCCGCGATGCTGGCTGCAAAGACCCTCTCGGCGATCGTGCTCGAGGCGACGCAGGGTCTGGCGGAGGACGACCGACGCTGGCTGACTGTGTCCACCTGCGCCCACATGCTCGAGATCGGCGCATATCGGCCGTGGACGCTCGCCGACGAGGATGTTGCTTATATTTACCAAACGATCGCCAGTCATGCCGATCTGATGATCGGCTTCGAACGGCTTGCGGTTGATCGCAACGTGGCCAGCATGGCGATGAAGCTCGTAGCTGAGGGCCGTGTTCGCACGGCCTTCCGCCTGCATCCGGCGGCCCGCCTGTTGGCGATGGCGGCGCTCAAGCGGCTGAAGCGCACCGCATTTGCACGCCTCTCAGCTCACCAGACGATCGCCGCTCCCGGATCTATGCTGCTTTCAAATATCACGCCCGATCGGGAAGTCACACCGCGCGTCGACGTGATCATCTCCGCCCACAACGCGGCTAGGACGCTCGAAGAGGCCGTCCACTCTATCCAGAACCAAACCGTTCACGACATCCGCATCATCATAGTCGACGACGGTTCGACCGACGGCACCGCCGCGCTTCTCGCTACGCTTGCAGACAGTGACGAACGGATCATCATCGTCTCTAAAGCGCACAGCGGCGTCGAAGACAGCCGTAATCTAGGCTTCGATTACGGCAATGCTCCGCTTGTTGCGGTGTTCGACGCGGACGACATCAGCTTTCCCAACCGGCTCCAGACCCAGATCGCCTATTTAGACGCGCATCCCGCATGCTTAGCGGTTGATGGCAGCCACGTAACGATCAACGCCGCGGGGCGCGAGATCGGTCGACACATACAGACGGAGGGGCTCGTCGTCGGCGACGCTACGGCCGTTCCGTCGCGGCAACCCTATCTTACCCATACCCTGCTCATGGTCCGGCGTGAGGCGATGGCACGCGTCGGTGGCTATCGACACGCCACGCGCTCGCTCGACACCGATCTTTACTGGCGATTGAGCGAAATTGGTGAGCTCAGACACCTTCCGAGCGTGGTTGGCGCGTACCGGATGCACGATGCGAGCGTTTCAAGCGTCGGCATCCGGAACGGCAGACTAGCGGCGATCACGTCTCAGCTAGCCGCGTTGGGTCATCTCCGGCGGCGGAACGGGCAGCCCGATATCATCTTCTCGCGCGAGCTTAGCAGTGCTCTTCTCGCGCAACCAACGCTGACAGCCATGGTCCTCCGGGCAGGCCAAGGGCTCGACGAGCACGAGCGCAAATGGCTGAACCGCGCCGTGGCCGCGCACCTGTTGGAGCTGGTCGCTTTCCGTCCGTATCTGCTTGAGGCGAGCGATATCGACTTCGTGCGGCACCATCTGATCGAACAGCGATCATTCATCTCAGCTGAGGACTGGCGTGCGATCACTGGCAACATCGCGACAGTCGCGGCCAAACTGGTGCTGGCGGGTCAACTTGCATTCGCCTTGAAGCTGCGGCCGCGGCCGCCGCTCGTGTCCACCCGTTTCGTGCAGTTGATCAAGCGGCGCTGGGTAAATCCTTTGGTCGCTTCGCTGAAACCGCGCTCGCGCGCTTGGCTTAGATGAGCGGCTGAGATCGATGATGACGTCCGATCCTGATCCGAGCATCGCGCCAGCCCCCTCTCGCGAGGAGGTTCCACTCCGAGCAGTCACGCCGATCCCGGTTTCGAGAGCATCTGAGCCTATCGACGCGGGCACCTCTTCGCCGCCACTGCCGGCGCAAACGCCTGTGACTGCTCTGGGATCGCAGGCCATCAGTGCGGCGGCGGCGACCGGCGTCTCGCAGGCGGTAGGCGCGGTGATCCAGATTCTCTCCGTGGTCGCACTCGGTCGGCTGCTGACGCCTGGCGATTATGGCCTGGTAGCGATGGCGATGCCGGTATTTGCTATGGTCGGCTTGTTCCAGAATCTTGGTCTGATGCAGGCCGTCTCTCAGGCACCGAGCCTTTCCTCTGCCCAAAAGGACGGGCTGTTTTGGATCAATGTCGCGGTTGGCTTCCTGCTGGCGGCGATTGTCATGGGCGCGGCTCCGCTCGCAGGCTTGTATTATAATGAGCCGCGTGTCGTCGGTATCACGCTGGCAATGTCGGGCATCGTCGCGCTGCTTGGTTTCAGCCAGCAATCCCGAGCCCTGCTGATCCGAGAGCTGCGCTTCGTTCCGCTGGCAATCGTCGACATCGGCGCTTCGCTCATCGGGCTCGCGGTGTCGGTCTTTCTCGCGCTTGCCACCCACAGTTATTGGGCAATCGTGCTGGGCTGGGCCGCCAATGTGAGTTTCAGCGTCATCGCCTCGATCATCGCATGCGGCTGGCTTCCAGGCCGCCCTCGACGAGGCGCCGGCATCAGGGCGATGCTGCGCTTCGGCGCGGGGATCACGACGTACAACATCATCGAATATGCCGCGCGCAACGTCGACAACATCCTGATCGGGCATAGCTGGGGCCGGCAGCAGCTCGGCATGTACGATCGCGCCTACCGCCTGATCCTGATGCCCATGATCCTTATCGGCAGCCCCTTGTCGCGCGTTATGGTGCCGCTGCTATCGCGGTTGATTGAAGATGAGGCACGCTACCGAAAGGCCTTCGTGCGCTCGCTCGACCAGATGATGCTCATCATGACGCCGGCGATCGCGGCGATGGTGGTCACGGCGCCGATCCTCCTCACCGTCCTGCTGGGGCAAGAGTGGGTAAATGCCGGCCCGATCTTCGCCGCGCTTTGTTATGTCGCGATTCTGCAGCTTCTCGACAGCACCGCCGGCTGGCTGCTGGTGAGCCAGGGCCGTGTGCGCGAGTACATGCTGACCGGCGTACTGAATGCGGTCGTATCGCTGATCGCCTTCGTGGTCGGGCTGCCGGGCGGCGCGCTGGGCGTAGCCGAGGCGTATGCCTGGAGCCAGTTGATCCGCACGCCGCTGATCTGGTGGGTGGTGATTCGTGCCGGCCCGGTACGCCTTCGCGACCTGATGCCGCCGTTTTGGCGCAACGCGCTTATATTCGCCGTTGCTTACGCCGCCGGACAGGAGGCTTTCCGAAACGCTTCGCCAACGCTGCTGCTCCGGCTGATCGAGACGGTGCTCGCAAGCTTTGCATCGGCAGGGATCGCGATGATCCTTCTGCCGTCGAGCCGACGAGTCCTGCTCGAGACGCGCGACATGGCATGGGTGCTTCTGGACGGCATGCGTCGAAAGCGTGCGTCGGCTGCAATGCCTTGGGGTGGCGCCTAATCGAAGAAGCGGATCGATGGGCCGTGTGCGTCCATCCCAATGCTGACCGAGATGTCGTAGAGTTGTGCCAGGTTGGCCTCGGTCATGACTTCGCGAACAGGCCCGGACCAGAGCAGCCGACCATCCTTGAGCGCCACCACATCGTCGGCGAAGCGCAGCGCGAGATCCATCTCATGGACCGACATCACCACCGTCCGCCCCAAATCAGCGTGCGCGCGCAGGCGCCGCATCGCGTCGATGGTGTGCCTTGGGTCGAGCCCGGCCGCGGGTTCGTCGACGATCAGCAGTTCAGGATCGCCGACCACCGCGCGCGCGAGCATGACGCGCGCCAGTTCGCCGCCCGAAAGGCTCGTCGCCGACCGGTCGCGGAGGTGCAGGAGATCGCCGTCTGCGAGAGCGCGATCGATCGCCGGCTGCAACGATGGCGGGAGACTGCCCCACGTAGGCAGCGAAGGCGTCAATCCAAGTCCCACGACGCGCTCGACGCTGATCGGCCATTCGACCGTTGCTCGCTGGGGCAAATAGGCTCGACGTCGGGCAAGGTCGCGACGAGGCAACGACGCCAGGGGATCATCGCCTAGCCATACCCCACCCTGCGAAGGCATCAGAAGACCGGCGGCACATTCCAGGAGCGTGCTCTTGCCGGCACCGTTCGGCCCGATCACCGCCGTCAGTCGACCTGCGCCAAAGGTGAGATCCATGCTCTTCAGAACGGCCCGTCCGCCCCGCTCGACATGCAGATCGACCAGCCGAAGCGCGCTCATGTCGTCCTGCTACGGACGCGCAGGACAAGCCACAGGAAGAAGGGTGCCCCGACAAGGCTGATGAAAACCCCGAGGCTTAGCCCCGTGCCGACGACGATCAGCCTGGTGGCGATATCAGCCAGCACGACGAGGATCGCGCCTGCCAACGCCGCCGGCACCAGCACCTTGCTTGGGCGGTACCCGACCAGCGGCCGCACCACATGCGGCGCAACAAGCCCGACGAAGCCGATCGCGCCGGAAACGGATGTTGCGGCACCCACGCCTAATGCCGTGCCGAACAGGGCCAGCAAGCGGACCCGACCGACATCGACACCGAGGCTTTCGGCTTGCAACTCGCCCAGTGCGAGCGCGTCGAGCGCGCGGCCTGTCGACAGCAGCAGCGCTGCTCCTGCGACGATGAAGGGTGCGGCCAGGCGGACATGATCCCAGCTGCGCTCCGCCAGCGATCCGAGCAGCCAGGTGACGATCTCGAAGGAAGCATAAGGGTTCGGCGCAAGATTGAGTGCGAGGTCGACAAGCGCGAGCGCGACGCTTGAAATGGCCGCGCCCGCCAGGATCAACACGAGCGTTCCGCCGCCTCGCGACAGCATAAACGCAATGGTGGTGGTGACGAAGGCGCCGACGAGCGCAAGCAGCGGCGAGGCCAATGCGAAGCTGGCCGAGAAGCCGTAGTAGATGGCTATGACGGCGCCGAGCGACGCTCCGGCGCTGGTGCCGATCAGTCCCGGCTCGGCGAGCGGATTGCGCAGCAGCCCCTGCAGTACGGCTCCGGACAGGCCCATTATGGCGCCGATCAGCACCGCCAAGACAACCCGCGGAAGACGGATATCGATGACGATGAGTCTCGCCAACCTCTCGTGCGGATCGAATAGCGCTGCCAGAACGTCGCTCGGTCGCAGCCACACGGCGCCCGCGAGGAGCGATCCGCTTGCTACGATCAGCAGGATGAGCCCGAGCGACGGCACAAGCCAGCGCCTCATGATCGAGGCCCCTTGGCGAACGGCAACGGTGTACGGGTAATCTTCACCTTTGCGCGCAGGTCGTCCCGAAGCCGAAGCGCCGCGTCCGCCAAGAAGGGGGTGCCGCAAAGATAATAGGCCGGTCGCACCGTGAGCGTCCGGTCCGCACCCCAGAATCGCCGCACGAGAGGGTTGTAAGCCGTATCGGACCGCAGGCTGTGCTGATTGGTGAGGCTGCCCTGCACGATCAGATCGGGCGCAGCTGCCAGCAAAGTTTCGGTATCGGGCGCTCCCCGCTGAACGGAGCTGCCCCCGATGTTATCCGCGCCGGCAAGCCCGAGCAGTGTGGCGAACAGCGAACCGGAGGAAGAGCTGAAGCCTGCCCCGTCCCACGCGGCGACGCGCAGGTGTGGCCCCGGCTGGGAGCGGAGTGCCGCAAGTTGCCGATCCATGCGGCCGAGCAGTGTCTCCCCCCGCGTCTCTGCGCCCACTGCTTTGGCGACCTGGCGCGTCGTAACCCGGATCTGATCGATGGTGTCGGCAGGAGGCACCTCGATAATCGGCCAGCCAAGGCGCTTCAGCAGCGCGCGCGTGCTCGATGTGGTGTAGGTACCGGCGAGCACCAGATCGGGGCGCTGGCGCAGCACCTCCTCGGCCAAGCCATGATTGATGCCGACGCGGCGCGCGTGCGCCGCCATCTGCGAGGTCTCGGGATCGCGCGAGAGGAAGGTCACCGATGCAATGCGATCGGGCGGCAGCAGCGCCAGCAGCAGCTGGTCGGTACATTCGCTGAGCGACATGACGTGGAGCGGGTGTCTAACCTGCGCGGGCACCGGTCCGGCCGCCATCGCGATGTCACCCGAAAGGGCCATCGCGGCAACGAACGCGGCTGACTTGCCGACTCTGCCCATCAGAACGTCACGCGGACCCCGCCATATCCGGTTCGGCCCGGCGTCGCGAAGGTGAACACATCCTCGTAATGGGAGTTGAGCTGGTTCTCAACCCGACCGAAGATCTGCACCTTGTCGGTGAAATTGTAGGTCGCATCCATGTTGATCAGCGTGTAGCCGTGGAGGCGCACCAGCGTGCCCGGGAAGGTTCCGAAAGACTCGTCATCCTGCGCGCCATTGTAGCGTACGCCAAGGTTCGCCGAGAAGCGCTTCTGCGGCGGAGCCCAGCCGATCTGAACGCTGGCGATATTCTTGGCGCGACGCAGGCCCTGCACGTTCACCGTGCCGGTCGCGAAGGTGACGGGGTCGAGCGTCACGTCGAGCGGCTGTGGGGCGTGCAGATATGTGTACGCCGCATCGATCCTCCAGCCGTCCGCAAGCCGAGCTGCCGCCGCAACCTCCACGCCGCGCTGACGCGTATGACCAGCAATATTGATCGAGGTCGGAGTGCCCGCAACCGAGCTCGAGCCTGAGCCGATCTCGTCCTTCAGGCGATTGTCGAAGTAGGTTGCGTCGATCGTGACACGGTGATCGAGGAAACCCTGTTCGATCCCGGCTTCCCAGCCATGCGACTTTTCGGGCTTGAGGTCCGGATTGCCGATATATTGGCCGGCGAAGAAGTCGAACAGCTCGCCGAACGTCGGGTCCTTGACGCCCGACCCCAGCGCAGCGTGGAGGCGGGTGCCGGTATCGAGCTTGTAGCTGGCCTGTGCGCGATAGGTCGTCGGATCGGCGAACCGGTTGTTCCAGTCGTGGCGTAGCGATGCGCCGAGCGCGAGACGATCGTGGATCGTCAGGTCGTACTCGCCGACCACGCCAATATTATTGGTATGGCGCCAGCCTAGAAACCCGCCGAACGCGCTGACCGTCGTCCGCTCGCTCTCGCGCTTGGCATCGACCGCGACAGTCGCGACTTGCTTGATATCCTCCGTGCCGAAGTGGAAGGCACCATCGTAGCTGCCTTTAAGACGCTGCCCGTGCGTGCCGAAGCTCGGAATGATCGGCTGACCGTCCCGCGGCGAAAAGGTGTCCGCCACGTCGAAGCTGGTACGCCTGGTGTCGGCGACTTGCGCGGTCAGAGCATTGGTGAAGCGACTGTCGATCAGATCAAGCTGCGCTCGCACCAAGCCATAAAGCGCGCGGTAATGATAATAGGACCCGGGCGAATCCACCGTCGCGCCAGTGAAGTCGGAATCGTTGGTGTCGGCATTGCTGTGGTTATAGCGGCCTACCGCAGTCACGTGGAAGTTGGGCGCGATCGCCCATATCGCCTTGCCCGAGACGCCGACCTGCGTAGCGCCCACGTCACGCGTTCCGCCCTCAGCGGTCGGAAAGCCGCGCGTGTGAAGGGCGGTTCCTGTCAGCGCATAGTCAAGGTTCCCCTTCACTCCTGCAACGCGCGCCGCGCCGTCCACCGTCCCCATCGAGCCGCCCTCGGCGCGGAGCGAAATGCCGGGCGCCTCGGCTCCGGTCGAAGTGATGTAGTTCACCACGCCACCGATCGCGTCCGAGCCGTAGAGCGAACTCTGCTGCCCCCGCAGCAACTCGACCCGCGCCGCCGGATCGGCAAGCAGTGTGCCAAAATCGAATTCGCTGGTCGATGGATCGGAGACCTCGATCCCATCGACCAGTACCAGCGTCTGGTTAGCCTCGGCACCGCGAAGCCGGACCTGGGTCTGACCCCCGATCGCTCCGGTGCGGCTGACTGCCACGCCCGGTACATCGCGAAGCACATCGGAGAGCACACGCGTCTGCCGTAGTTCCAGCGCCTGTGGGTCGATTACGGTCACCGACGCGCCGAGCAGGTCGGTCGGGATGGCATCGCCAGATCGAGTCGCGGTGACGACAATCGTGTCGCCATCAGCATCGGTGGCCGGCTGGTCAGGATTGCTTTGCGCGACAGCAGGAGCCGCAGCGGCAAACGCAAGCAGCGTCATAGAACGGATTTTCATCATGTACCCCCTCGGCGCCTGAGCGAGATCGGCGGGGCGTGCCGTTCGCAGACGAACGGTCGGCACACTCCGACAGATGGGCGCGAGGACACCCGTCGACGTGCACCGATGCGGCCCCAGCCGCATGGTTCGGGCGATCGGCAAAGCAGGACTTTGCCGACAGCCCGTTCGTCGCTCAGACGGGAGTACCGTGCCGTGACCATCCCCTGGACCAGGCAAGAGCGACCGGTGCGCCAGCAGGTCTCCTGGCTCGTGGGTCATCGCGCGATGCACGGCCTTCCCAGGATGGCCGCATCTGCATGCGGGCGTTCCCAGTGGCTGCCCCTCGATCAAGAGGAGCGATGTGCATCGCGCTCGCCACTTACAGTTGCAGGGACAGCTGCGGATTTGAACGGTTGCCCGCTCTCACCGCATTCCCTCAAGGCCCGTTTCCGGGCACCGGCGCGATCATGAAGCCCGACAGGATCGTGCTTCGGTGGTGGCGATACTGCATCTCTCCGCAACCGCCTAGCCCCTTCACGCGACCTGACGCAGGGCTCGCATGCGCCCGATTTGGCGCTACAAGACCGGATGCTCTCGCTGCATCCCGATGCCCGCCTGATCTGGTATGCCGCGGAATGGCTGGTCCGGATCGGCGCGCTGGCCATCATCCCGTTGCGGCGCTCGCCTGCCGCCACAGCAAGCTGGCTGCTGCTGATCTTCTTTTTCCCGGCGGCCGGACTGCTGCTGTATCTGATGATCGGCCGCCCGAAGTTCCCGGCAGCCCGGGAACGACGCTGGCGGGAGCTTCATCCCTTCTATGCCGATGTGGCGAAGCGCCTCGAGGAGGCGGCCGGCGGCAGCAGCAACGATCTGGAACGCTTTTCCGAGACGCTGGGGCGGATGCCGCCGGCCGACGGCAATACGGTGGACCTGATCGACGATTATGACGCTGTGATCGATCGTCTCGTCGCGGACATCGATGCGGCACACTCCCATGTCGACCTGCTGGTCTACATCTTTGCCGACGACGCCGTAGGGTTGAAGGTCGTGGAAGCGCTCGGTAGAGCCATTGCTCGCGGCGTACGCTGCCGGGTCATGTTCGATCCGGTCGGCTCGCACAAATGGCGCCGCGGGATCAAACGACGCCTGCGCGAGGCCGGGGTCGAGGTGCGTGAGGCGCTACCTGTCCATCTGCTGTGGCGCCGCAGCCGCGCCGATATGCGCAACCACCGCAAGCTGTTCGTGATCGACGGCCTGATCGGTTACTCCGGATCGCAGAACCTCGTCTGCAAGGACTTCCGCCCTGGAATTACCAACCGCGAGCTTGTCGCCCGGGTCACCGGCCCTGTGGTCGCGAGCATGGCCGCCGTCGTAGCGGGAGACTGGTCGATCGAGGGGACAGAGCCGGCCAAGCCTGAACCCGTCACAATACCGGAAGCAACTGGCAATGCGCGCGTCCAGCTACTGCCGAGCGGGGCGGATTTCCCGCTCGAAGGCTTCGAGACCTTACTTGTCTGGCAGCTGCACCAAGCCTGTCACCGCGTGGTGCTGGTCACGCCCTATTTCATCCCCGACGAGGACGTGATCGGCGCGATGCGCAGTGCCGCCGCACGCGGTGTCGAGGTCAATCTGGTCGTCTCGAAGGTAGTCGATCAGCGGATCGTCCATCTCGCCCAATGTTCCTATTTCGAGGAACTGCTTTCTGCAGGCATCCACGTCCATCAGTACCGGGATTACCTGCTCCACGCCAAGAACGTCAGCATCGACGGCGCGCTTGGCATCGTCGGATCGAGCAACGTCGACCTGCGCTCCTTCCAGCTCAACGAGGAGGCGAGCCTGCTCCTCCAGGATAGACCCACAATTGCCAAGCTGGAAGCGATCCAGGCGGTCTACATGGCCGATAGCGATCAATTGCACCTTGAGGAATGGCGCGCGCGATCGTGGCTGCGGCGTCTGCCAGAGAATATCGCGCGCATCATGAGCCCGCTGCTTTAGTTCAGCCGCCACTCTTGCCCGGGCATGTGGCGACCACCACAGCATCTGCGCCCGGGCGATCGAGCAACGCGCGCGTCACTCCGTTCGTCCAGCCGAAGCCATCCTGCACCGGATATTCGCCGCCACCGCCTGCGCGGCCGCTCTCGACGTCGTACTTCTCCACCATGCGCCCGGTGCAGGCGTAGAAGCTCGAAACGGTCGTGATCCAGCGCCGTGCGAGATCGTCGGCGATCGCTGTCTTGCCGTAGCGGTCGAGCCCTTGGACACCGATCCATAGCAGTGGCGCCCAGCCGTTCGGCTCGTCCCACTGCTGGCCCGTGCTGACCGTCGTGGTGCGGAGGCCGCCAGGCGCCAGAAGCTTCGCCTCGACCAGCCGCGCGGTCGCATCGGCCTGCTCCGGCGTCGCCAGGCCGACGAAGAGCGGGTAAAGGACGGCGGCGCTGATCGCCGGCGTTGATGCGCTCGTGGAGAGGTCCCAGTCGGCAAACCGCTGTTGGCTTCCCGACCAGAGGTATTTCACCATCGCTGCCCGCCGTATGTCGGCCATTCGCCTGTAATCGGCGGCACAAGCGTTATCGCCGAGCGCCGCGCAACGCCAGGAAATCGAAGTCTCCAGGTTCCACATCAGGCTGTTCAGATCGATCGGCACGATGTCGGTGGTGTGGATCGTCGCAAGCGTACGTCCGTCCTTCAGCCATCGCGAACTATAATCCCAGCCACTCTCGGCACCGGCACGAAGGTCTCGATCGACCGATACGGCGGCGCGCGGTGCAGCCGCCGCCGCAGTCGCAACATCCTCGGCGAAGGATTCATCGCGCGGGGTGTCGCGCGCGTCCCAGTAACGATTGAGCAGGCTGCCGTCAGGCATGCGGACGACATGCTGGCAGGCCCTCCCGGCACCCAGGCAAGTCGATCCCGCCATCCAGTAGGCATGTTCGGCCTTGAGAGCGGCCAGCCGTCGCCGATCGATGCCAGGATCGTGCGTCGTGGACAGGTCCATCATCAATGCCAGGAACGGCGGCTGCGAGCGGCTGAGATAATAGGTTCGCGTACCATTGGGTACGTGGCCGTAGCGCGCGATCAGCGACACGAAGTCGGCGATCATCGCGTCGATCAGCGGTTGCTCGCCGTCGGCCTTGAGGCCCAGCATCGTGAAGTAGCTGTCCCAATAATACATCTCCTGGTAGCGCCCGCCGGCGACCACATAGGCCTCAGGCAGCTGCAGCGCCGAGGAGCCGGGCACGATTGCGAGCGGCGGCCTGGCAAGCACCGGCCAGAGCGCTCTGATATGGTCGCGCATCGGTAGCTTTTGCTGTCCGCTATCTCCTGGCTCGCGGAAATGCCTTGCCACGAAGGCGGCAACGGCGGCCCGCCCTTGCGGGTTCTCGCGCTGGTAGGCGGAGAGTATCGCGGCCGGCGCCTCGCGCGGGACCATGTCCGCGAAGGTCTTGCTGTCGGGAAAGACGTGGTCGAGTTCGATGGCGCGGTATAGCGATCCATAGATGTCGGCCGGCGTAACCGCGGCGCGCGACACCTGCATCGTCTTGGTGACGGGCATCGGCGCCTGGTCCGTCGCCTGCGTGGCAAGCAGCGCGCTGAGCAGTCGAGCGATCATCATCAGCATCCTCGCGCGAAATGGGAGATTGGCACGTTTGATCCAAGCCGGTCACGTCCAGTAGAGGATGCGAGCCGCCGGGAGGGTACGAGCGATCTCTGCCTGGAAGAACGACCGCAGCTGACGCATGGTGGGGGCATCGTACACCTGCTTCTCTGCCCCGAACTTGGTGCGTTTGGTGGTCCGATTCAGCGTGCTCATGTCCAGAGCCGAACCGGGGTACCATGAGTCGAGAACGGTCTTTGAACCCGTGTTGAAGCGGTGCGTGATCAGCTCGACGGTCAGGTCGAGGTCGCTCGCACCTGCCAGGGCGTCGGCAGCCGCCGCGATTAGCTCTCCATAGGCTGCTTCCCAGCCCTCTGCCGCGATGATCGGCGCGATAGTGAGACCAATCGGGTATCCGGCGTCCGCCATCTGTCCCAGCGCGGCGAGCCGTCTAGAGACCGGCGCGGTGCCGCCTTCGAAGCGCGCGAACGCCTTCGGATTGATCGAGGCCCGCATTCGCGTCCTGCCCTGGTGGTCCAGGTCAAGCAGAGGACCTACATCTGCAAACTTGGTGGTGAAGCGAAGCTGTGCATCGGCTTGCCAGCGCCCGAACCATGCGATCGCCGCCGATAGCGAGCCCGTCAGCGGATCAAGGGCCAGCGGGTCGCTATAGCATGACGCCTCGAAGGTCGTTCCTTCATGCTGACGTGTCCTGTTGCGCGACGTAATTCTGCCCTGTCCGAGATACGACGGCAGTGTCGCGAGGATTTCCTCGAGGTTGGCGTACACCCGCGTGATCGGCGGGCCCTTGAGCGAACCCGCAAGATAGCAATAGCTGCAATGCGCCGGACAACCTTCGGCCAAATCGACTCGCCAGTCCGCGCTCGGTGCGATCGGTTGCAGCTTCAGCTTCGAAGGCGGCGCCACGACGACGGCTAGGGTAGATTTCGCCTCTACATAGGCGCGGCGCGGATCGTCCGGCTGCGTGAGCAAAAGCCGATCGCTGGCAAGCTCGATGATCTCCGCGCCTCTGGCTGCGGCGCGCTCGGCAATCTGCAACGCATGCGGCCACGCCCGTGCAGAGCGCGTGAGCAGGACGCGTCGGGGGATCCATCCGCTGTGAGTATCCAAGGTGTCGGCGTCCATAGGATCTGAACGGCCGATAACGGATCACGTTCAGATTGCGCTCCAGGATCGTCGAGACAGGCGAGAGCCAGGTCGCGACACGATCAAACCGAGCCGGCGTGAAGCTTCTGGCGGAGAGGGTGGGATTCGAACCCACGGTGAGCTTGCACCCACAACGGTTTTCGAGACCGTCCCGATCGACCACTCTGGCACCTCTCCGCGAGAAACGCTGGAGCCCGCACGCGGGCGATCCATGGTCGTGAGGCGCGGGCATTAACGGCAGTTCGCCGGCTTGCCAAGCCGCTACGCTTGCCTCTGCCGTTCCATACCCTAGATAAGACACTATGAATGACAACACCCACATCGCCGACGGCAAGCGCCTCGTGCCGGAGGCGCTCCTCGCTGCGCCGAGCATCGTCCATGCGCGCTTCTCAGTCGGCGACGTGGTCAAGCACAGGCTGCTGGAGTTTCGCGGGGTGATCTTCGACATCGATCCGGTCTTCGCCAATAGCGAAGAATGGTATGATGCGATCCCTGAGGGCATTCGCCCGTCGAAGGATCAGCCCTTCTACCATCTGCTAGCCGAAAACGCTGAATCGAGCTATGTCGCTTATGTCAGCCAGCAGAATCTGGTCGCCGATCGCAGCGAGGAGCCGGTCGATCATCCAGCGCTTGACGGGCTGTTCGACAGCTTCACCGGCGGCCGCTACACACTGCGGCGCGAACACCGTCACTAGGCGGACAGTTCACGTCCTTCCAATTGACAGTCGCCGGCGAATCCCTTAGGCGGCCGGCTTTCCGCGCGGGATCGTGAGGCAATTGTCTTACCCCCGCGTGCCAGAACCAGATTGAAGAGAGAACCATGTTCGCTATCGTGCGCACGGGCGGCAAGCAGTATCGCGTCGCCGCCGGAGACAAGATCGTCGTTGAGAAGATGGCGGGCGAGGCCGGCGATACCGTTTCGCTGGGCGACATTCTTTTCGCCGGTAATGATGGCGCGGCTCAGGCTACCGATGGTCTCGAGATTTCGGCTCGCATCATCGCGCAGGCGCGTGGTGAAAAGGTGATCGTGTTCAAGAAGCGTCGGCGTCACAATTATCGTCGCCGCAACGGCCACCGTCAGTACCACACGATCCTCGAGATCATGTCGGTCGGTGGCGAGAAGAAGGCGAGCCAGGCTACGGCTGAAGCCCCCGCGGCTGTCGAAGCCTGATCAAGGAGTTCTGAGCAATGGCACATAAGAAAGCAGGCGGCTCCTCGCGCAACGGCCGCGACTCAGCGGGTCGCCGCCTTGGCGTGAAGAAGTTCGGCGGTCAGGAAGTGATCGGCGGCAACATCATCGTTCGCCAGCGCGGCACCAAGGTCTATCCCGGCGTTAATGTGGGCATCGGCAAGGATCACACGCTGTTTGCGACCAGCGACGGACGTGTGCGCTTCCACGATGGCCGTCTCGGCCGCAAGTATGTCTCCGTCGATGCGGCTGCGCTCGCCGCCGAATAGTGCGGCGAACATCGATCGTTCAAAGGCGATCCAGGCATCTCACGAAGAAGCCTTAAGGGAGACGGGAGCACCTCGGCTCCCATTTTTCGTTCCTGCAATTGCGATCGAATAGATCCATGGTCTCGCAAGCGTAGGGTTGCGCAGGAACGGCTTACCGGCCCGGTAACTGCGTTCGTCAGCGATCCATGCACATGCCGTATGGCAGACAAGCTTCGGGGAGCGAGAGTTTGAGCGCCGCGGCGCTTGGGGGATCGCTATGCGTGCGCACTTCATGATGGCATCCTTGCTCGGCCTGCTGGTGCTCTGCGCCTGCAACAGCCAACCGGCGGGGCCCGTCACTGGCGATGGCTTGCCCACGCATTGATGTAGCCCTCGCTTCTCATCTTCGGACGACGCATGAAGAGCCTTAGCGGGTCGTTAGCTATTCGCCGGTAGCGTCCGGATCGCGCATCGACGCGCGGTTCCGGATTGTCATGGCATGAGTGCGTCTCGATCATACAAGACCGGCTCTCCGCTCCTGCTCGGCTTTCTCCTGCTGTTCTGCTGCGCCGCCTCGGCCACGTGGCTGTCGCAGCAACGGCGACAAGCGGACGAGTGGGTTCGCCATACGCTCGAGGTCGAGAATCGGCTCAGCAACGTCCAGGTGCTGACCACCCGGGCCGAGATCAATCGACGAGGCTTTCTGCTGACCGGCAGTCCGCAGAACCTTTCGACCTTCCTCACGACCCGCAGGGCGTTGACCGCTCCGATGGCCTCGCTCGAGGCGGCGGTTGCCGACAACGCGCCGCAAAAGCTCCGTTCGCATCAGCTCGTCTCGGTTATCGCTCAGAAGCTCGACGAGATGAGTGCTTCCATGGAGCTTTACCGAAGCGGCCAGCGGAGCGCGGCGGCAGCCGTAATCAGCAGCGCGCCCAGCCGCCTGCGGACGCAGCGCCTGCTGATGCTTGTCGATGCGATGCGGAGCAATGAGGAACAGCTGCTTGCGGCGAGGACAGCGCGGTCACGTCATTTCGAGCGCTATGCAGAAGTCGCGCTGGTTTTGGGCGCCCTCCTCACTTTAGGCCTGGCACTCCTCGTCAGCCGCGAGCGCCAACGTCGGCTGATTGTGCTCGCCGAGATCAACGAAGCGCTCGAGCGCGATATCGTTGCTCGCAAGCTGCTCGAGCAAGACCTCGACGCTGCGCGCATTCGCGCCGAGCTCGCCGGGCGGGCCAAGACCAACTTCCTTGCCAACATGAGTCACGAGATCCGGACACCGATGAACGGTGTCGTCGGCTTCACCGATCTTCTGCTGGCGAGCATTCTTACTCCGGAACAGCGTCGGCAGACGGAACTGATCGCCGACTCCGGCCGCGCGATGATGCGGCTTCTCAACGACATACTCGACCTTTCGAAGGTAGAAGCCGGGCAGATGAAGGTGTCGATCGAGCCTTTCGATCTGCTTCATTCGCTCAAGGCTTGCACAAAGCTCATGGCGCCGGCGATCGAGCAACGCGGCATCGCCTTCCGATGCGCGTTGCAGGATGACTTGCCGAAGATAGTGCTAGGCGATGGGCTGCGCTTGCGTCAGATCATTCTCAACCTGCTTGGTAACGCGACCAAATTCACACTCGAGGGCGAAATCGGCTTCGCGGTCCGCCAGATACAGCGTGCCGGTGCGGCGATGATCGAGATCGCTGTGACCGATACCGGCATCGGCATTGCGCCCGAGCATCAGGCTGCGGTCTTCGATCATTTCGTGCAGGCGGATGCGGATATCGCGCCGCGCTTCGGTGGTACCGGTCTCGGCCTGGCGATCAGCAACGAAATGGCTAGGTTGATGGGCGGTGATCTCGTCCTTTCGAGCGCGATCGGAAAAGGATCGTGCTTTCGTCTGACCCTGCCGCTGTGCCTGCCGACGGCCAACACGGCATTTTCGGAACTGCAGACGCCGAGCACTTCCGAGGCGAGCCCGTCCTTGCCTTTGGACCCCGCCTTTCGCGTGCTGGTAGCCGAGGACCACGACGTCAACCAGCTGCTGATGATGGAGATGCTGAGTCATCTCGGCATTCGCGCCGAACTTGCTCAAAACGGCGAACAGGCGGTCGATATGGTGGTTGCGGCGGCTAGCGCCGGAGAGCCGTTCTCGCTCATCCTCATGGATATGCAGATGCCGCGGGTCGACGGATGCGAGGCCACGCTTCGACTGCGCGCGAAAGGGTTTGGCCCGGCCAAGCTGCCGATCGTCGCGCTGACCGCCAACGCCTACGCCGACGACGTGTCGGCGTGCCTCAATGCCGGTATGCAGGCGCATCTATCCAAGCCGATCAAGAGCGCCGAACTGAACGCTGCGATCCGGCGCTGGGCTGCGCGGCCGACGCCACCTCACGAGCTGGCGAACGGCGGCCAACGCTTCAGCGCCGCGGTCCGGGAACGCTATGCAGCGAGGCGGCAAGAGTTGATCGAAACGGTTGCACAGGTGGTCGGTTCGGGCACGGTCAGCGATGGTGACGCCGCGCATCTTGCGGATATTCTGCACAAGTTTGCAGGATCGGCCGAGATGTTCGGCGATGCTGTGCTCGGCGAACATGCTCGGGTTCTCGAGGCAGCGCTGGCGTCCTGTACGGGCAGTGACCGCATCGGGTACGCACGGGCGGCGGCGGAAGGAATGCAGGCGGCGGCCTGACTTCGAACGGACGAAGAGGAGCTTAGGTTGGCCCGTATCATCATTGCCGACGATGACGACATCGTGGGCGAAATCGCGCGCGATGCGCTGATCGCTGCCGGGCACGGTGTCGGCCTGCTAGGCAATGGTGTCGACGCACTCGGCGCGATCCGCCTCAAGAAGCCCGATCTGGTCATTCTCGACTGCAACATGCCGGAATTGTCCGGCCTGCTCGTGCTGCGCGAGATGCGCAACACCACGGAACTGTGCGAAATCCCGGTCCTGATTTTGACGGGCCGTCAGAGCGAACGCGATGTCGAACTCGCCCGCTATGAAGGCGCCGACGATTATATGAAAAAGCCGTTCGATCCGGAGGAACTAGTCTTCCGCGTCGAAGAACTGCTCGCCAAGCATGCTCGGAGCAAGAAGTGACTTTGGAGTTGGTGGAGCCGTGGGGGATCGAACCCCAGACCTTCGCAATGCCATCGCGACGCT